>WHTI01000156.1 GCA_009377815.1 Actinomycetota bacterium | reverse complement strand
GCTGAGGTCGATATTGTTGATGTAACACCACGGGAAGTGGCGCAGCTTGGCAGCGCGCAGCGTTCGGGACGCTGAGGTCGCGGGTTCAAATCCCGCCTTCCCGACCATGAGCCGCATCGTCATCGCATGCCCGAACTTCTCCTTCGATCGAACCATGACGGTCGAAGATGTCGAGGTCGGGAAGATCCACCGTTCCAGTGACACCGACGCGCGCGGTGGCGGCAAGGGTGTGAACGTCGCCCGGGCCCTCGACTGCATCGGAGTTTCCTCGCTGGTCGTCGGGATCCTCGGAGGGTTCACCGGAGAGGCGGTGAAGGGCCTCCTCGACAAGGAGGGAGTAAACGCCCGGGGCATCATGGTCCCGGGAGAGACCCGTTCGTGCCTGACGGTCATCGGGCCCGATTCGATCACTGTGTTCAACGAAGCCGGACCAGAGCTCTCGGAGCAGGACTGGGCTCGATTCGAAGCGATCCTTCCCGAGCACCTCGCTGAGGCTGATGTCTTCGTGTGCTCGGGGAGCTTTCCACCGGGAACACCCTTCGACGCCGCCGCCCGGATGATCGAACTGGCCAAGGATCGGGATTGCATCACCGTCTGCGACACATCGCGCATGTATCTCGATGTCGCACTCGAGGCCAAGCCCGACATCATCAAGCCGAATCTCGCCGAGGCCCTGGGTGTTCTCTCTGGTCACACCGAGGAAACCGCCGAAGGTGATCCCGATGCATCGAGGCGCGCCGAGGACGCCGCGTTCGCGCTGTTGGATCGCGGGCCGGCGGCGGTGCTCGTGTCGGCGGGCCGCGCCGGTGCGGTTCTCGCGACGTCCGAAGGAAGTACCTGTTTCTCGTCGCCCAAGATCAAGCTTGTCAACTCGATCGGCGCGGGCGATTGCATCGTTGCCGGCCTTGCTTACGAACTGAGTGCTGCGCATCCCCTCGAAGTAGCGATCACCCGCGGCATCGCGATGGCGGCGGCCAGCTGCGAAACCGTCGCCGCGGGCAACTTCGATCCGATGCGAGCCGAGGAACTCCTTACTGCAGTAACTCGGCGATCTGGACCGTGTTGAGGGCCGCGCCCTTGCGGAGATTGTCGGCGACCGAGAACAGCTCGAGAGCCTTGTCGTCGCCGAGGTCCTGGCGGATACGCCCGACGTAGCAGGGATCGAGCCCGGCCGCCTGCAGGGGCGTTGGGTACACGTTGTTGGACGTGTCGTCCATGAGCTCGACCCCCGGTGCCTCGGACAGGATCCGGCGCGCCTCGTCGACATCGATCGGTCGCTCGAACTCGGCGTGGATCGAGACCCCGTGGCCGACCATGGTGGCGACCCGGACGCAGGTGGCGGTCACCGGCAGGTTCGGGAGGTTCAGCACCTTCCGGGTTTCATCTCCGACCTTGATCTCCTCACCGGTGTAGCCATTCGGCCGCATCGAGCCGATCTGGGGGATGACGTTAAGAGCGAGGGGGTGGGCGAAGACCTCACCGGCGTCGATCACGTCCCGGGCAAGTCCTCGGACCGCAGCCTCGGGATCCTTCAGCACCGCCTTGGTCTGTTCCAGGAGTTCGTCTCCCCCCGGCTTCCCGGCCCCCGACGCGGCCTGGTACGAAGACATGATGATGCGGGTCAGACCGGCGGCGTTGTGGAGCGCGGCCACCGGGACCACCATCGCGAGCATCGTGCAGTTGGGCGACGCGATGATCCCCTTGGTGAGGTCGCGCACCGCCTCGGGATTGATCTCGGGGACGACTAGGGGAACGTCGGGATCCATCCGGAACGCAGCCGAGTTGTCGACCACGGTTGCGCCTCGTTCGGCGGCGACCGACGCCCACTCGAGCGAGATGTCATCGGGAACGTCGAACAGAGCGACGTCCGCCCCGTCGAAGACCTCGGGGGCCAGCTCCCGAACGACTACCTCCGCGCCGCGGAACTGCAGTTTGCGTCCTGCCGATCGTGCCGATGCCACCGGAATCAGCTCGTCGATCTCGAACGGACGATCCTCGAGGATCCGCATGATCTCGGTCCCCACCGCTCCCGTCGCTCCGACCACTACCAGTCTCATCGGTCGTCCTCCGCTCGCACTACCTTCAGCTTCGGTGACGTCCTTTCCGCATGCGTCTCGCGGAAGATGACCTCCGTCGAGAGCTGGAACTTGTCGTGGATGACCTGCACGGCCCGCTCGACCTCAAACGCACGAACCACGCACGAGACGCGGATGGAGGAGGTCGAGATGATCTCGATGTTGATGTTGGCATCCGCCAGCGCGTCGAACATGTCCGCAGCGACGCCGGGATGACTCTTCATGCCGGCCCCCACCAACGAGACCTTGGCGATGTCGTCGTCAGTACGGATCTCCTCGGCGCCGATGTTCTCCTTCACCTGCTCCAGTACCGGCAGGGCGCGGGGCAGGTCGGACTTTGGCAAGGTGAACGAGATGTCGGTCTTGCCGTCATCCGAGACGTTCTGGACGATCATGTCGATGTTGACGCCTCCGTCGGCGAGGGGACGGAACACGCGGGATGCGACCCCAGGATGGTCTGGCACGCCCTTAACCGTGACCTTCGCCTCGGAGATGTCGTGTGCTATCCCCGAAATGATCGCCTGTTCCATACGTTCGTCCTCCTCGGTGATCCACGTTCCTTCCGCTCCCGTGAAGGTCGAGCGGACGTGGAGCTTCACCCCGTAGTTCCGAGCGTATTCCACGCTCCTCAGCATCAAGACGCCGGCACCACCGGCGGCGAGTTCCAACATCTCTTCATATGAAACCGCATGAAGCTTCCTAGCTTCCGGAACGACGCGGGGGTCGGCCGTGAACACGCCCTCGACATCGGTCCAGATCTCACAGGCATCGGCCTCGAGGGCTGCGGCGATCGCAACCGCGCTCGCATCCGAGCCTCCCCGACCCAAGGTCGTGACGTCGAACGACGTGGACACTCCCTGGAATCCCGCGACGATCGCGATGAAGTTCTCAGCCAACGCCTTCCGCACACGGTCGGCCTTGACCTCGATGATCTTGGCCTGTCCGTGGGAGGTGTCGGTCACGATCCCCGCCTGGGATCCGGTGAACGAGATCGCCTGGGAGCCGAGCTCGTTGATCGCCATCGACAGCAATGCCATCGAGATCCGTTCTCCGGCGGTGAGCAACATGTCCATCTCTCGGGACGCCGGAACGGGAGAGATCTGGCCCGCCAGTTCGACGAGCTCATCGGTCGTGTGGCCCATGGCCGATACGACGACGCACACCTTGTTCCCGGCTGCCTGGGTCGCAACAACCCGCTCGGCGACGCGCTTGATGCGCTCGGCGTCGCCGACGGACGTCCCTCCGTACTTCTGCACGATCAGTGGCATCCCATGACCGTACCGGTTTTCGAGGAGTGGTCAGCCTTCCAGGCGCCTGCGCCCTTCGATCGCGCGCCCCAACGTGACCTCATCGGCGTACTCGAGGTCGCCGCCCACCGGCATACCGCTGGCGAGGCGCGTGACCAACACGCCCAGAGGTGAGATCAGTCGCGCGAGGTACATCGCGGTGGCATCGCCATCGATGTTGGGGTTGGTCGCGACTATCACCTCGGCTACCGCGGGGCTTCCATCCTCGGGGGTCCGCAGCCGCTTGAGCAGTTCCGCGACCCGGAGATCCTCCGGTCCGATGCCTTCGATCGGCGACAACGCGCCCTGAAGCACGTGATACAGACCCTGGTACTCGCGCGTTCGTTCGATCGCGACGATGTCGGGCGGGTCTTGGACGACACAGATGATCGTGGGATCGCGCCGAGTCGAGCGACAGTACTCACATAGGTCCTGATCCGACACGTTGAAGCACCGCTCGCAGAAGCGGACCTTGTCCTTCGCCTCCACGATCGCGTGCGCCAAACGTTTGGCATCCTCGGTGCTCGCTTGGAGCAGGTAGAACGCGACGCGTTGCGCCGACTTCGGCCCGATCCCCGGCATCCGAGCGAGTTCGTCGATCAGATCTTGGATCGGCCCCGCATAGAGCATCGCCACTTAGCGGACCACCGGCTACATACCGGGGAGGCCCATGCCGCCGAGACCTCCGGCGAGAGGGCCCATCGCTTCGGCCTGTGCTTCGCGCGACTTCTCGAGCGCATCGTTCACGGCTGCGGTGACGGTGTCGGCCAGGATCTCGATGTCGTCCTTGTCGGGCACGCCGTCGAACATGTCCCCGGCGATGTCGACCCGCACGATGCGCTGATCACCCGTCGCTACGACCTTCACGGCTCCACCGCCGGCCTGCCCTTCGACCTCGACCTCGGCGAGCGCATCCTGCGCCTTCTGCATCTCGGCCGCCATCTTCTGGGCTTGCTTCATCATCTTCTGCATGTCCTTCAAGGGATCCTCCCCGTCATCTCTTGTCGGTGTCGGACTCGATGACCTCGGCCCCGAGACCTTTCTTGAGCAGTTCGATCGGATCGAGATCCGCAGCCGCCGGTGCGGTATCCGAGATATCTACCACCGAGGTGTCGTCCTCCTCCGGAGGTGATGTCGACTGCTTGGATCCGGCCGCCGCGAACGTGACCGAAGGCTTGATGCCCAACGAGGCATGCAGGGCTTCGATCACCATGTCGCGGTTGCGATCGTTCGACATCTCCTCGGCATGGAACTCCGACTGCACCTCGACGGCGAGCGCTCCGTCGTCGTACTTGGTCGGGCGCGACGGGTTCAGTAGCGCGTGCACGCGCTTGCTGGACTTCGAAACCTCGCGCAGCGTCTGCTGCCACGCATCCTTGATGTGCCCGAAGCCGACCTCGGCCGGGATCGCCGACGGTGAGGTTGTGGGCTCAGGCTCGGGGGCCCCCTGAGCCGGTGCGGCTTGAGGGGCGGCCGGTTTGGGAGCCGCTTGGGGTGCGGATGCGGAAGCGGGCTTGCGTTCGGGCGGGCGAGCGGCAGGCGCCGGCGCCGCGGCTTCGACCTGCGGAACCGGGCCCTCGATACCGATCCTGCGCTCGAGGCGCTCGATGCGCCCGAGCAGACCCGTCGCCGACGGATCCGTTTCCGGCGATGCCGAACGGATCAAGGCGACCTCGAGGAGGAGTCGGTGGTTGGGCGCGTCACGCATCTCGGTGAGGGCCTTTGCCAGGAGATCCACGATCCGCAACAACTGCGATGGCGTGAACCGCTCGGACTGGGTCGTCATCGTCATCCGGTCGGCCGGTGCGGCATCTATCAGTTCTCCCGCATCGGGTGCGGTTCGTAGCAGGAGTAGCGAGCGGGCGTGTGCCAGCGCTCCGCGAGCAACCTGCCGGACATCGGCGCCCTGCGCGACGATCGAATGCACGGACCAGAAGATGCTGCCGAGGTCACCCTGCGCCAAGGCATCGAACAACTCGGCATAGGCGTCGTCCTCCCGGCCCCCGAGCAGGCGCTCGACATCGACCGCGGTCACGCGGCGACCGAAACTCGACAACTGGTCGAGGGTCGACAACGCATCGCGCATCGAGCCCTCGGCATGGCGAGCGACGATGTCGATCGCGTCGGGCTCAACGTCGATCGACTCCTTGCCCGCAACGTCGAGGAGGTGCTTCGCGATCACGTCGGTGGGGATCGGCCGGAAGTCGAAGCGCTGGGTCCGCGACTGGATCGTGTGGAGGACCTTGTGCGCCTCGGTCGTCGCGAGGATGAAGATGACGTGCTCGGGCGGTTCCTCGAGCGTTTTCAGCAACGCGTTGAACGATGGCGTCGTGAGCATGTGGACCTCGTCGATCACGTAGACCTTCTTGTTGCTGCCGGCCGAGGCCAGTGCTACGCCCTGGAGGATGTCGCGTGTGTCCTCGACACCAGAATGCGACGCAGCGTCGAGTTCGATCACATCGAGGGACGAGCCATTGGTGATCGCCACGCACGAGGGACAGACCCCGCACGGCTGGGGCGTGGGCCCGTTGACGCAATTGAGCGCCTTCGCCAGGATCCGTGCGGTGCTCGTCTTCCCGGTTCCCCGGGGGCCGGTGAAAAGGTAGGCGTGGGCGACCTTGTCCTCTCGGATCGCGTTCGCCAGGGTCGAGGAGATGTGCTCCTGCCCGAGGATCTCTTCAAAGGTCTGCGACCGATACTTGCGATAAAGGGAGAGGTAAGCCACGAACCCATCCTAGTAGGCCGCTATGTCAGGAACGAAAAACGGCCGTGCGACTTGCCCTGGACCCCTGCGTGGCCGGCGCTGTTCCGGGAGCCGGCTCCGGCCGGGAACCCCTACGGCACTCTCGAAGGGCCGCTTACGGCTGCTCCCTTCCGGGCCTGACCGGGTTCACGGTTCCGAGTCGCGTAGGACCCGACCATCAACGCTGCTTTCCG
>WHTI01000476.1 GCA_009377815.1 Actinomycetota bacterium | reverse complement strand
TCGCGGGAAACGGCCAGTCCGAGATGGTGGAGGCTCTCTGGGGACTGCGTCCGATCTCGCACGGATCGATCCGCGTCACCGGGACCGAGATCAACCACACCAACGTGGCAACACGGCGCAGTGCCGGCATGGCCTACATCCCCGAGGACCGTCACCGGCTGGGTACCGCCTCCAAGGCGTCCCTCTCCTCCAACCTCCTGATGGGATTCCAGACCCATCCCGACATCTCACGGCGGGGCTGGCTCGACCTAGGAGCCGTCGACGCCCACGCTTCCGAGCTGATCGAGCAGTTCGACATCAAGGCCTCTTCCCCCGATATGGTGGTGGGAACGTTATCGGGCGGGAACCTGCAGAGGGTGGTGGTCGCCCGGGAGCTCGCCCATCACAGCCCATTGTTAATCGCCGAACAGCCCACTCGCGGGTTGGATATCGGCGCCATCGCGTTCATCCGCCGTCGGCTCACCGACTTCCGCGACGCGGGTGGCGCGGTCTTGATGGTGTCGGCGGAGCTATCTGAGATCCAGACCCTGAGCACTCGGATCCTCGTCATGTTCGAGGGCTCGATTGTGGCCGAACTCGACCCCGAGGCCGTCACCGAGGCGGAAATTGGACTATACATGACCGGCAGCCACGCGGTATGACGCTCGGCCGAGCGCCTTCCAAGCAGACAGAGACATTCCATGGCTGAACGCGCCGTCGCCTTCGCTCGCCGGATCGTCATCACCCCGGTGACACTGGCGATGGTGTTCGCCTTCGTGTTCGGAGCCATCCTCATCGCCGTCACCGGGGCCAATCCCCTCGCCGCCTACCGCGAAATGGTCGCGGGAGCCTTCACCGGCTCCGGTTTACGGAACTCGATCAATCGGGCAATCCCGGTGGTGGGAATGGCCTTGTCCGTCTCGGTCGCCTTCCGGGCAGGCATCATCAACCTGGGAGGTGAGGGACAGATGGTGGTAGGCGGGTTGGCGGGGTCAGCCGTGGCCATCTTCATGCCCGGTCCGGGACCGGTTGCGATGATGGCGGCCCTCCT
>WHTI01000339.1 GCA_009377815.1 Actinomycetota bacterium | reverse complement strand
GGCCTGGTGCCGGGATTCTTTTCCGCCGCGTACGCGGCCACTACCCTCGTGGTGGACGACAACGTGATCGGCCAGCCCAGCGACTGTGCGGGTACACCGAACTCCACCCACAACAGCGTCCGGCTGGCGGTCAATGCCGCGCTGGACGGCGACACCGTTCTGGTCTGCCCCGGTACCTTCACGGAGCAGCAGATCCGCGTGAACGTCAACGACCTGACCATCGAGGGCTCGGGCGTCGGGGTCACCACGATCCTCCGTCCGGGAGTCACCAGCTACGGCATCCACGTGCTTGGTGACCCGAACATCCCCGGCTACAGCGACGGACACGCCGGCGGCAGCGATGGGCTCACGCTCAGCAACTTCACGATGGACGGACAGCGGACGAGTAACGCCGATCGTGCCTTCGGTATCAAGGTCGATCCGGGGGCGGACGGCGGACTGATCGAGGGCCTCGAGGTCAAGGACTTCTATCGCACCGGAGTCGACTTCAACACGACCGACGACTGGTACGTCTTCAACACCTCTTCCGAAGAGGCCGTTAGCGGTAACGGGTTCCAGTCGACCGACTCAACCGACCTCACTTACGAAGACATCACCGCCACCAACAACCTTTGGGGCGGGGTCGGCGTCTTCACCCGCGGTCAGTTCGCGGGGGCTCCCGGGACCAGCGGGATCGTCTTCCAGGGCAGCAACACTCTCGACGCTCCTGGGAAGGCCTCACCCATCTACCTCGAGGGCTTCAACGAGTTCGACCAGGCCAACCCGACTCCCATCACCTACTCTTCGGATCCGCTCGACGGCGCCGAGGTCACGGTTCAGGCGTCCGAGGTTAACTACGCCTACGAGGGTGTCTTCCAGGACAACCCCGGCGTGGTTCACCACTACTACTCGGCCCTCTACGCCACGCTGGCGGAGGCGCGCGACGCGGCGACTCCTCCGGAGTGGAAGCCACTCGACCCGGGCACGGTCCGAAACATCACGACGGGCGAGTACTACCCAGTGGCTCCTGGTGACCCGGTCGACACCGAGCCGGGCGACACCGTGACCACGGATGAGGGCGACGGGCAGCCGACTCCGAGCAACCCGCAGACCACTTCGGTCACGACGCCGGTCGGCGGACCCGTCACGATCGAGGAGACGCCGACCCACGACCAGCCGCTTCCGAACGACTATTCGTTCTTCGGCGACCAGGTGAACATCACCGCGGACCCGTCGCCGAACCCGAACCCGCTCGTCATCACTTTCAAGTTCGACGCCTCGACCCTCAACCCACCCGATCCGAACAGCGTGGTCGTTCGCAGGAGTGGGGTCGAGGTCCCTGCTTGTGACGCCGGTAACGGAACCTCGGCGATCCCGGACCCATGTGTCGAGAGCCAGGGCGTCGACGGCAACGGTGACCTCGTTATCGTGGTCTTCACGACCGCGGCGTCGCCATGGGACTTCATCACACCAACAGCCGCCTGCACGATCACCGGAACCCCGGGCGACGATGAAATCCACGGCACTTCGGGTGACGACGTCATCTGCGGCCTCGGTGGGAATGACAAGATCTATGGCGAGGGCGGCAACGACGAGCTCCACGGCCAGGACGGTAACGACACCCTGTACGGCAACGGCGGCAACGACCTCATGTTCGGAGGCGACGGCAACGACGACTTCTTCGGCGGAGGTGGCAGCGACGAGATGTACGGCGGTCTCGGCAACGACCGCATGTGGGGCAACCAGGGTGGCGACAAGATGTACGGCGGCGACGGC
>WHTI01000484.1 GCA_009377815.1 Actinomycetota bacterium | reverse complement strand
CGATCATGTCAGTGCTGGTCGTCGAGTCCTCCGAGGCATGCGTGAGAAACGTCGCATGCAACATGAAGAACAGCTCGCGGCGACACCTCCTAGACTCGCTCACGCTCCGCTATGGGCATGGCGGTACGAGCTGTGTCGAAGCCGAGAGGCAGGTTTACTACCTCATCGAGAGGTACATCGAACGGCATGATGAACTCGGAGTAGAACCGGCATCGCCAGCCTGACGGTGCGGCGCCGAGTCACCGTTACCACCGGAACGCAGTGGCGAAGGTCTCGCGACGACGAGAGGTACTACCGGGCAGAGCCGGCCCAGCCGAGCCCGAGCGCTTCGCCGTCGCCGACTACATCGAGGTCTTCTGCAACCGCTGCACGCCACCCTGGGCAACACCCGCCCGTTCGAAGCACTCATCGAACACCGTCTAGCCACTCACTCCGGAGAACCCGGACACACCACTTTGACTGGCGGGGTGATCGAATAGGTCGATTCAGTGCGGGGATAGACCATCATTAGACACGTGCGATGGCGCAACACAAAAGCGTTGCAGAAAACCAGGCGACGTATGACCAACGAGTACAAGATCGCGGAGATCACCGGGGCCCCGGGCCTCACCGGTATGCCACGACCATGCACCAACAGGAAGGTACTCATCGCTCGCTTCTCTAGAAGGGTCCCCAGTCGAGGAAGCCTCACTCGGACAGGCGTGGCAGCATTTCCAAAACCTCTCCCGTGTCTGTCCTCAAGAGAACGCGGCACTTGCCGTCGACGATCCGCTGAGGACGACCTCGACACTCTCGACTACTTGGGAGACCTACGCCGAGCACCTCTACGCCCACAGGGCCGGCGTCATCGAACGTTGAGGCCCGGCTCGCGTTCCGTTTAGCCTCGATCTTTCGTCAGGCGGGGGAAGGGGCACGTCGTCTTCGGCTGCTGATGCATTCGGGGTGGTATCGAGGTTCGGGCAGGGGTGTTCTCCGGCGCTGGTTCGCCGGCTCTCCGAAGGTCTTGGTGGTAGGTGCGG
>WHTI01000128.1 GCA_009377815.1 Actinomycetota bacterium | reverse complement strand
TCCGAAACGATGGTCATGCCGAGCAAGCAACCTTCGCTACCCTGAGCCCGCTATGACCCCTCCCCGACGGATGACGCTCCTGATCGCGCTGCTGACCATCGCGGCCCTTGTCGCCACGTCCTGCGATCCCGCCGACGACAAAGGCGGCGACTCGACGGCGCCTGGATCGGAAGGCTCCGCAACGACACCCGACATCGAACAGGTCGCGTGGAAGGTGAAGACGCGACTTGCTCCGGGTCACAAGAAGCTGACCAACAAGCAGAAGGGGCGCGTGAAGAAGGGTGCCGCGCCGATCGAAAACGTTCTGGCCGAGGTTTACGATGCCCTATTCCTCGCGCCGGAAGACCGGACTGAGGTCGTCAAGGCTCGCTTCCTCCCCCCCACCGCGAAGGCACTTCTCCGAACCGACGCAGGTGTGACCAAGGGTTCCTCTGAGGTGAAGATGCTGAGGCGCTCCGCCGATATCGCGATCGAGGTTGCGACCAAGCGCTTAGCCGTCGCCCGCGTAGCGATCAAAGCGAAAGGGATGAACGGCGACAAGACCTTCACCGTGACCCACAAGGCTCGCTGGTGGTTCGAGAAGGTCAAAGGCCGGTGGAAGGTCATCGCATTCCGCATCGATCAAGGACCGCGCCGATGATCAAGAGAACCGCTGCGTTGCTGACCTTCGTCACACTCGTTGCCGTGGGGGCCCCTTTGATCGGTTCACCCGCGCCGGCTTCCGGCCAGGGAGTACTGATCGGGCGCGTCCACGAAGACTTCCAGCCCGCCAAGGGGAAGATCTTCGTCCTGATCATCGGGAACGACGCGCGGGAAGGGAACCCCGATAGGTCCCGTGCCGACGCGATCCACATCGCCGGGATCAATACCAAGACGATGAAGGGCGGGATCCTCAACTTCCCGCGCGATTCGTGGGTGCCCATCCCCGGGCACGGGTCCGGCAAGATGAATGAAGCCCTGTACGACGGCGGCCCGCGCCTACTCGCCCAGACCCTGGAGCAACAGACTGGGATCCGTCTCGACTACTGGGTGATGGTGGGATTCCAGGGGTTCACGAGGATCATCGGTGACATCAATGGAGTGGAGTACAAGGTTCCCTTCCCCGTTCACGATCCGAGGGGCTCGGGCGCCAACCTCGACCGCGGCCGTCAGAGGCTGGGCGCGAGGAACTCTCTCGCGTTCGTACGGACCCGACATTCGTTCCCCAACGGCGACATCGACCGCTCGACCAACCAGGGGAAGTTCCTGATCGCCATGCTCCACAAGCTGAGGTCCTCGGTGCACAGGGATCCCGCCGAGCTGATGCGGTGGATCTCCACGACCCGGGAGAACGCGCGCTTCGATCTGAGCTTGGGAGAGCTCTTCCGGCTGTCGTTGCTCACCACTCAGGTCAAGCCGGGGAACGTCGGCAACGTCACGGTGCCGGTGAGCCTCGGATCGGTCGGTGCCGCCAGCGTTGTGTTCATCAGTCCCTCTGCCAGGAGCCTCTATCAGAGGTTCAAGCAGAGGGGGAGTCTGTAAGCGCTTCCTCGCGAGGCGGCTCGACCGGGATCAGAACCGTGAAGGTTGTCCCAACTCCGGGAGCGCTCGAGACCACCACGTCACCACCATGAAGCCTGATCATCTCTCGCGCGACGTGCAGACCGATCCCGGTCCCCGCCACGTCACCCTCGGGGGCCGGATTGATCTGGAAGAAGCTCTCGAAGATCTGATCGTGGAACTCCTCCGGGATCCCCACCCCGCGGTCGATGACCTTGAGCACCGCGACACCGGCACGGAGTTCGGAGACAACGTCGATCTCGGATCCCGGATCCGAGAACTTCGACGCGTTATCGAGCAACGCGTGGATGGCTCTCTTGACCTTGGCTTCATCGCACCAGAGGGGTATCGACTCCCCCGGTGACGAAATGACGATGCGCTGCGTGATGTTCGGCTGGATCCGGTCGGCCTCGGATCTGACCAGGTCGGTGAGATCGGAACGGGTGCCGGACACCGTCAGTTCTCCTCTTGTCGTGGTGGCGAAGTCAAGGAGGTCCTGGATCAGTCTTCCGAAATGAGCCGAGTGCTTCTCGACCATCTCCAACAACGCTCCTCTCTGCGCCTCGTCGAGGTCCTCATGCCGGCGCAGGAGAGTGGACGAGGCCCCGCGGATCACGGTCAGAGGGGTGCGCAGTTCGTGTGAGATGTTCTGGACGAACGCGCTCTTCAACTCATCCACCTCTTTGTACGACTTCGCTGCCGCCTCGGAGCGCGCCGCGTCGCGCTCGGAGCGCCTGACTATCTCCACCAGATAGCCGGAGAACGCGGCGATGACGAACATGTATCCCACTCTGACGACGATCGGATAGACGGGGGCTCCTCCATCGATCATCACGACGGCGATGTAGGCGAGGGCCGATGCAACGGTTGAAACGACGCCCATCGCCAGGCCGAAGCGTCCGACCGATGCCGCGACACTCGCGTGATACAGGAGGAAGTAAGGGGACGCCGGACCACCGGTCGCGTAGATCCAGACGGCGATCAGAAGTGCGTCGCTGACCGTACTGATGAGCGACAAGGTCATGATCCGGCGGATGTCCCCCTTCTCGATGCTGTCGTCCGTTCGAGCAGCGAGGAAGAAGGTCACGACCGCGTACGCCGGTGCTAGGACGATGATCAGCCGCGCGAGATCGAGCCTCTCCTCAAAGGGAGACAGCCACAGGAAGGTGATGATGTTGAAAAGCACAACCGCGATCCGAAGGACCGCGATTGCTCTCTCGGTGTTCTTCAGCCGCCTCCCGAGGGCGGCGACCGAAGCCCCTATGGGACGTCCTTAGGCGCGCTCACGACGCTCAGTTTGTGCTGACGCCGGTCCAGCCGTCGATACGTAGAGATAGAAGGGATCAGCCGGCAGCCGAAGCGACGAACGGGCGAGGATCGAGAGCTCCTCCGGTCGCGGCCTCCACCAGTGCATCCCATCTCAACAAGGCACCCGGACGAAAGACGCGATCTACCAGCAGCGCGCCGGCTTCGGGAACGCCGACGAGACCGCCGGCCTGGCTGCGCGCGGTGTCCTCGAGTTGGGACGCAAGGATCTCTCCCAGTAAGTAGTTGTGGTAGTAGACCGGAGCCACTGCGGTATGGATCTTGGCCGCCCAATCTGGTGCGTCGCGGTCGGGAGGTCGCTGGAGAAGTTGGAACCGCTCGACCAACTCCCACCACAACGAGTTCAGGTCGGACTCCGGATCGGCATACATGGCTCGCTCGAAGTGCGCCATGACCAGAGCCCAGCGCGCGAACAGCAACATCTGGGCACTGTTCGCGCTTGCGAGACCGTCGGCTACCGCGTCGACCTGAGATGCCGGCAGACCGCGGACGGTCCTGAGCCATTCCGGGTCCCGAACCAGGCGGCCGGACAGGATCGCCATCGCCTCGGTCGTGAAGGTGTGGGTCGCCCGTCGCAGCACGTACGGAAGATCGGGATCGATCGACACGTCATAGGCGGCGTGCCCAGATTCGTGAAGCATCACTTCGGTCCAGCGCTCTCCCGGCACGATATTGGCAAGGATCCGAACGTTCTTCGCGCTGCGATCCACATCGAGGCAGAACGCATGTTGGCACTTCCCCTCCCGCGGGTAGAGGTCGCTGCCTTCGACAACTCCAGAGATATCGATCCCCCAGACATCGAAGGTTCTGCGCGCCAGTTCGGCCGGATCACTGTCGGCCAGTTCATCATCGAGCGACACGCGTCCGTCCGGAGGCAGTTGCTGGAAGAACGGATCGGCGTAGTGCCACGGATACAGATCGCTCGTTCCGAAACGGCGGGTCAGCTCCCCATCGAGACTCGCCTTCCAACGCCGGAATGGTTCGTCTGTAAGTCGCTCGACCTCGTCGAGCAGCGCGAACAGCCACCGCTCGTCCATCTCCTGGAGTTCGAGGGCGAAGCTGTAGTGATCGGAACGTCCCAGATCGAGGGCCGCCTGGTTACGCAGGCGAGCTAGCTCGCGCACGCGGTCGGCAACCACTCCGCCGATCTCCTTCGAGGCCTCCCATGCACTCTGGCGAAGGCCGTGATCGTCGGACGTCCTGAGGATGACCTCGATGTCGTTGTCGGTGACGCGCTTCCCGTGGATCTCCGGCCGGTGATTGGCGAACTCGCTCTCTACCGCGCTCGACAGCGACACGATCTCGGCCCGACGATCCTCATCCATCCGGTTGCCCGTCAAAGAGAGTCTCAAGACCGTCAGCATCCGGTGGACGGTGGCGTTGTGGATATCAGAAGCCAGTGCATCTTCGACGGCCGCCAGGCTCTCGGCATCACCCTTCACCCTGCGAAGCTCGAGCTCCATCTCCGAGCGACGCCGTTCGTTTGCCTCGGTCGCCTCGATCTGCGAATCCCAGTAAGCCTCGTGGAACGCGATCTCGAGAGACTGGATCTCTTCCTGCAGTCTCTCCGCGAGATGGTCGTGCGATTCGTGCAACTTCCCTCCCCCGTTCCAGGGCCTGATCCTGCGGCGTCCGGCCGACGCATCCTACCGATTCATCCCCCCCATGGACGGGGTTAGCTCGAAATGCCACGGTTCCCACGACATCGGTCGCACTAACGGCAATCCGAGTTCATGCACCAGATTCCACGCGTGTTCAGCATCCCCTCCAAGGTCGACGGCCAACCCGCGTTCGTGCATCGAGGTGCCGGGACGTGCAACCCAATCGTCGGCTAGTTCCGGGTCGCCATAGCGCGCCAGAGCGTCCTCCCACAACTCGACCTGCCGTTCGGGGGTGCGATACCCCGACCCGAGCCAGATCCGACCGCCGCCCGCGGCCAGCAACTCATCGACCGCCGCCTGAAGCCTGGGATCCAAGTCGCCGGGCGCGGCCGGCATAAACCGGGTCGGATCGATGACCGCCCGGGCCGAGGCCGTGACGCCCCCAACGGTCACTTCGACCTGCACGGCGAGAGCCCCGGGATGGCAGATGCAATCGGTCAGTTCCCCGTCGTTCAAACGGGCGAAGCGGAGTGCCGCGGAATACGGGCTGGAATCCCCGTACGGAGCAGCTTCGGCAGCGGCCGCGAGGGCCGCCGAGTCTGCTGCAGTCTGAGCGCGTGCCCTCACCGATGCCGCCTCCGTCACCTCTGTGACGTAGGCGCCGGCAACGATCAGCATGATGAGAGTCGCCACCAGCGAAAGGATGCTCACGGCTGCTCCACCCGCATCGTCGCCTCCGCACGAAGCGTGAGGAGCGTGAAGAGGTGACCGATCAGAGGAACATGCGCCTTTGGGTGATATGCAACCGACACGGTGACCGGACCGCCCAATCGCCTTTCGGACGATCCGGGAGTCACCTCCACCTCGGCGCCTGGAAGTCCGCTTGCCTCAACCGCGCGATCGACGGCGGCGGCGTCGGGGTCGACGGCGGCCATCCTGGCCCCCTCCCGCGCCGCGTGGGAGACCCGCACCTGGTCCGCACCGATCATGGCTGCTTCGACGAACGCCATGACGACCACTACGAGGATGGGGAGCGCGAGGACGAGTTCGACAGTGGCCTGACCTCTCTCCCGACGGAGGAGGGGCACGATCAGCCTTGTGCGCCCTTGATCACGTCCTGGACGATCGCCTCGAAGAGGCCGTCGAGACCACCGCTCTTCACGAATGCCGCTAGTGCGCCTGCGATGACCACGACGACCAGAAGGGTCGTGACGTACTCGGTGGTCGTCTGGCCCTTCTCTGAGAGAAAGATCGAACGAAGGTGTTCCACGGAGACCTCCTGACTCGGAGCCGGCCCGCGCCGACACTGAGCCCATCTCACGTCATGGAAAGGAAGCTGTCTGTGACGCCCGCCACGCGATCAGAACGAGATCGTCACGCGGTCTCCGGCGTCGACCCCAGTGCGGTCGAACGCACCCTTGTTGACCTCGAGGGCGAGAGCGTAGGGCTCGGCGGGCGTATAGATGGGGCAGTTCTCCTCGGTGCAAGGCTCCATATCCAAGATCTCTTGGATGATGCCGTCGCTCCCGACGAACGCGATCGACAGCGGGATCAGAGTGTCCTTCATCCAGAAACCACCGGCCGTTGGCTCGAAAAACACGAATGCCATCCCACGGTCCTCGGGCAGTGATTCTCTGCCCATGAGACCAACTTCCTTCTCCTCATCAGTGCGGGCGACCTCAACCTCGAACAGGACGGATCCTTCGGCCGTGTCGATGAGGGCAGCGGCCCGCTGGCCAGAGGTGGTTGTAGGTGAGGGCGAGCCGCTCGAACCTGCGGGCTCTGTGGGCTGGTCGGAGCCGTTGCAGGCAGTCGCCAGGATGCCGACCACGATGATCGCGAGGAAACGTCTGACCGGCATGCGCTAACCATCGCGCATGCGGGGTGGTTACAGCACCTTGAGCAGCGGCGCGAATCCGATCAGGAAGAAGGAGGGCAACAGGCACAGCGACAACGGAAGGGCCATCAGCACGGGAGCACGGCGGAGGCGGGTTTCGAACTCCAGAGATGCTTCCGCCCGGCGTAGCTGCGCTAGGGAGCGCAGCGAGTCGGACAGCGGAATGCCCAACGTGAGGGCGTCGCCGAGTCGATCGGACAGCTCCGGAAGGCCCGCACGATCGAGGGCCCGGCGCGGCGTGAACCCGAGGTCGATCAACGCGCCTGCCCGCTCAAGCTCGGCGCGGGTTCCGTCGGGGCCCTGGATCGAGGTCAGAGACAGGGCCTCCCTGACAGAGGCACCGGCCGCCAGTGACCTCCGCATGGCGTCGCACGCGGCAGCCAGGTCATCGTCGGGAGGAGGCTTCGGCGTGAGTCGGGCGATCCAGAGAGAACCAAGGCCCCCAAGCACTCCGCCCAACAAGAGGCCGCCGGAATCCCCCGCGTCGATGCCCCCACGCTCCACCGCGCCGGCCACCAGCAGAGTGACCGGAACGACCAGGATCAGTCGCCCGGAGAGTGAGGCGCCTGCAGCTGCGGCCCGGGCGTTCCGTCGCCTCCCCCTCGTTCCGTTGATCGAGGCCGCGAGATCGTCGAGCATCGCCGCGAGGTCACCCCCGCTTTCCATAGAGGTGAGGAAGCAGGACACGAGAGTGCGACCATCCGTCCCCCACCCCGCCTCGACCGGCGCCAGGGCGCGCTCGACCGGACAACCCAGCACGGCGCGCTCCGAGACCGAGAGTAGCTCGGCCCGAACCTCGGCTGGAGCCTCCCGAGGCCAGCATTGAAGAGCGGCTACCGGGCTCATCCCCGATCGGAGAAGGGCGGCGAGCCCCCTCACCGCGGTCGAACGCGGATCCTCACTCACGATCCGACTCGATCGATACGACCAGCCGTCGTTCCCCGCGCCGCTCGAGATGAACATAGAGATCGAATGCCGCGATCACACTTCGACGGAGCGAGTCCTCCGACGCCGCAGTCCTCTCCTGGAGAGCGAGAGTGACCAGACGATCGGGGACCTCCCCTGCGGATCGCGCGTGCACGGTCATCATCGACCCCTCGTGACCCGTCGACATCGCGGCGAGGGCGTGGAAAGCCTCCCGCCCCCGTACCTCGCCGACGACGATGCGATCGGGTCGCATGCGCAGAGCGGCCTTGAGGAGCTCGGCGGACTCGACCTCTCCCTTGCCCTCGACGTTCTGGGAGCGCGTAAGGAGGGAGACCACGTGAGGGTGGCTCGGCACGAGTTCGGGGGTCTCCTCGACGGTGACTATCCGCTCGTCGGGGTTGACGTGAGCAATCAGCGCATTGAGAAGTGTGGTTTTGCCGCTGCCCGTTCCACCACTGATCACGATCGAGAACCCTTCGTCGACCGCCGCGATCAGTAGATCCTTTGATGCGACATCGAGCATGCCCCATTTGGCAAGGACAACGAGGTCGGGTCTCTCGGCGGGCCATCGACGGATCGAGACCATCGGACCGGTCGGCGCCAGTGGTGGGAGCACGGCATGAACGCGAGCTCCGTCCGGCATCCGTCCGTCGGCGATCGGACACGACGCGTCGATGCGCCCCCCTGACCATGAGATCCATCGATGGATATAGCCCAGCAGGTCATCGGACCCCTCGAAGCGCACGCGTGTTCGTTCCAGCCGACCAGAGCGTTCCACCCACACCTCATCCGGTCCGTTGATCAG
>WHTI01000446.1 GCA_009377815.1 Actinomycetota bacterium | reverse complement strand
CGGATATCGCTGGAGGAAAAGCGTTCGGCGCCGCCGCGGGTCACCGGGACTACGGGAGGTTCTTGGTGTCGTCCGGTCCCTACATGGTGGAGGGGTCGGAGGAAGTCCGCTACGACCTGCCGGCGGGGCAGCGCAGTCCCGTGCCGGGATTCGAACCTCGCCGGTCGCTGAGTCTCGTTCGCAATCCTGCTTGGGAGAGGGCCGGCGACGACCTGAGGTCCGCGCGCGCGGATCGGATCGAGCTGTCGATCGGCACTTCACTCGAGGAGGCAACGCGATCGGTCCGCGAGGGAACCGCCGACGTGCTCATGAACATGTGGCCACCTCCACAGCTGTCTCTGGAGTTGCTGAACGAGTACCGCACCGATCCTTCGCTGAGAGAGCATCTCTACTTCTTCCCGCGCGACTTCGTTCGTTATATGTCGATGAACCTCGCCCTGCCCCCACTCGATGACGTACACGTGCGGAAGGCCGTCAATCTCGTCATAGACAAGGCCCGGCTGGTGGAGATTGCCGGCGGACAAGGGATCGCCGAGCCCGCCACGCACGTGATGCTGGACAGCCTCGAGGAGAACCTGCTCCTCGACTACGACCCTTACAGAACACCGGGAGCGATGGGCGACCTCGAAGCCGCCGGCGACGAGATGGCGCTCTCGAAGTACGACGAAGACGGGGATGGAAGGTGCGATCATCCGGCCTGTAAGGGTCTTTTGGGTGTTGGGTTCGCGCAGGGTGAAGGCGTCCCGATCAACGAGAGCACCACCACGCTCCAGGCGGGGTCGATCGTGGAGGATCTTCGAGGCATCGGGATCGAGGTTGATCTAAGAGAACTCCCACCGGAGGAACTGTTCGGCATGCTGGCCGACCCGGTCGAGAAGATCGGATTAGGGATCAACGTCGCGTGGGGGAAGGATTACCCGAGCGGGTCGACCTTCGCTTCCCTCTTCAAGGGTGGCAGCCCCCACAACTTCTCATTGCTCGGAGCCTCGGCGGAAGAGTTGAAGAGGTGGGGTTATCGAACTGCATCCGTTCCCAGCGTGGAGGACAAGCTGCACGAATGCCGGAACCTCGTCGGGAACCAGCAGACGCCGTGCTGGGCGGAGCT
>WHTI01000159.1 GCA_009377815.1 Actinomycetota bacterium | reverse complement strand
GGCGACGACAACATCACCGTGGTCGTCCTCGACCTGCACGGCTCGGGCGACGCCCCACCTCCGCCTCCGACGGACGATCAGGGGGCCGTCGCTACCTCGCTGACCGGGGCGGTTCCGTCCGGCTCGCCTCCGTCACAACAGGCCGCGCCGGAGCGCGGGACTACTCCCGTCGAGCGCCTCACCGGAAGATCGACCGATGCCCCCCTGGGGCCTCCACCGTCGTCGGATGAACCCTCCGACGGGGGAACCGGGCGACGCGTCGTTCGCAAGCTCGTCTTCTGGGTGGTGATCCTTGCGGTGCTCGCGGGGGCCGGCTACGGCGCCTTGCGGTACTCGCTGGCCAACTCGTGGTTCGTCGGTCTGAACGATGCCGACGTCGTGACGATCTTCAAGGGTCGGCCCGAGGAGGTCCTCGGGATCAGTCTCCGAGAGGTCGAGGAGGAGACGGATATCGCCGCCGAAGACGTCCCGAGCTTCAAGCGCGCCGATCTCGAGGACGGCATCAAGACCGACTCGCTCGAGGAAGCGCGCGACGTCGTCGAGAGCCTCGAAGCCCTGGTCGGGGAATCGGCCGAGCGAACGAGCAAAGCAGGCGCTGACTGATGCCGGCCTCCCGGCGCCGGAACACGGAACTCTCGCTCCTGATCCTGGCCCTCATAGTCGGCTGCGGCGCCCTCGCCCTCGTGGCAGTGGCCCGCAACACCGACCGGCTCGCCAAAGTCATCCCGTTCATGATCGTCCTGGTCGTCGGGTACGTGGCGGCGCACCTCGTCATGAGGCGCTTCGCCCGTGAGGCCGACCCCCTGATCCTGCCACTTGCCGCCCTGCTCAACACGGTCGGGCTCGCGGTCGTCTACCGGTTGTCGCCCAAAGAATTCGGCCCGACCCAGGTGTCGTGGTCGGTCGTGGGACTCGTCTTCTTCGTCGCGACCCTGCTCCTGGTGCGCGACTTCAAGATGCTCGCTCGCTTCAAATACATCCTCGGGTTCACCGGGCTCGGGTTACTCCTCCTGCCGGTCCCCTTCGGGACGACCGTCAACGGGGCCAAGCTGTGGATCCAGTTCGCCGGGCTTTCGTTCCAGCCGGGCGAGCTCGCCAAGATCTGTCTGGTCATCTTCTTCGCCGCGTATCTCGCGGAACGTAAGGAGCTGCTGGCGATCGCCTCCAAGAAGGTACTTGCCTTCCACGTTCCCGACATCAAGCACTTCGGACCACTGCTGGTGATGTGGGGTGTATCGCTCGCGGTCATGTTCTACGAGAAGGATCTCGGGTCATCTCTGCTGTTCTTCTCGATCTTCCTGGTGATGCTCTACATCGCCACAGCTCGCTTCGTGTACATGGCGTTCGGGTTCGTGCTGTTCTTCATCGGCGCCTACATCGGGCATCAGGTCTTCTCGCATGTGCAGCTCCGGGTTCGCATCTGGCTCGACGTCTTCAATCCCGAGCTGATCGGGGGCGAGTCGTACCAGATGGCGCAGTCGCTGTTCGCCCTGGCGACCGGCGGATTGTTCGGCACCGGGTTCGGTCAGGGGCGGCCCGACATCATCCCCGCGGCCGAGACCGACTTCGTGTTCGCTGCCCTCGGCGAGGAACTCGGGCTCATGGGCACGGTCGCGATCCTGATGATCTTCATGCTCGTGATCGCGCGTGGTTTGCGCATCGCGGTCCGGTCGCGCGATGACTTCGGGCAGCTACTGGCGATGGGGCTGACGGTGACCATCGGGGTGCAGACCTTCATCATCCTCGGCGGCGTCACGAGGTTGCTGCCGCTTACCGGCATCACCCTGCCGTTCGTCTCCTACGGGGGATCGAGCCTCGTCTCTAACTTCATCCTGATCGCGCTGCTCTTGCGGGTCTCGCATCAAGGAGCGGTCGAACCCGATCCCGCGCGCACCGCCGAGATCTTGATCGGGGGCCGGGGATGATGGAGCGACAGATCCGCCGCGTCGGGATCGCGCTGATCGCGCTGTTCCTCGCGGTCTTCGTCCAACTCAATTACGTGCAGATCTTCGCCGCGAGCGACATCGCCAACAACGGAGCCAACAGCCGCGCCCTCATCAAGAAGTACTCGGTCAAGCGCGGCTCGATCGTCACGATCGACGAGGTCGAGATCGCCCGGAGTGTCGCCACCAGGGGGAAGTACAAGTACAAGCGCACCTATCCCGAGGGCGAGCTGTTCGCGCACATCACCGGGTACCTACCATTCGCCGGAGAGGCGACCGGGGTCGAAGCCGCCTTCAACGATGACCTCAGCGGTGAGGGCGGCACCCTGTCGATGCAGGATCTTCAAGACCGGCTACTCGGCTCCGGGGAGCGGGGCGACGACGTCATGCTGTCGATCGACTCGCGCCTCCAGGAGATCGCCCGGGATTCCCTGGGCGAAAACACCGGCGCGATCGTCGCGCTCGACCCGACCACCGGCGAGATCCGCGCGATGTACAGCAACCCCAGCTTCGATCCCAACCCGCTGGCGTCGTTCAACACCGGAACGGCCGAGGACTATTACCAGACTCTCGATCCGGACTCGGGGACCAGCCCGCTCGTCGCCGTGGCGACTCGCCGGACCTTCCCGCCGGGTTCGACCTTCAAGGTGCTCACCGCGTCGGCGGCTCTCGAGTCGGGTCGCTTCCAACCGGATTCAACGTTCCCCGACCCGAACGAGCTCGAACTTCCCCTGACGAACCAGACCCTGACCAACTACTCCAACACCGCGTGTACGGGGTCCGGCCAGATCGATCTGTTCACCGCCCTCAGGATCTCGTGCGACACGACGTTCGGGATCATCGGGCTGAGGGTGCCCGACGACATCCGAGAGATGGCCGGTCGGATGGGGTTCAACGAATCCCTCCCGCTGGAGATCGGAACCGCGGTCAGCCGGTTCCCGAACATCCCGGACGACGAAGAACCGCTGCGCGCCTACGCCGGTATCGGACAGGGTGAGGTTGCCGCCACGACCCTTCAGATGGCCCTCATCGCCGCAGCCGTTGCCAACGGCGGGGACGTCCCGGTGCCTCGACTGCTCCATCGGATCATCGACGCCTCGGCCGGGACGGTCAGCGAGCCGGAACCGGAAACGATGGGAGAGGCGATGTCGGCCCAGAACGCGAACGACGTCAAGCGGATGATGGTCGCGGTCGTCGAGAGTGGAACCGGGACCAACGCTCGGATCGAAGGCATCGAGGTCGCCGGTAAGACCGGTACCGCGCAGAGCGCCGAGGGAGCCAACCCGCATGCGTGGTTCATCGCCTTCGCTCCGGCGAACGATCCCCAGTTGGTGGTCGCGGTGTTCGTTCAGAACGGAGGATCGTTCGGAGCGGAAGCCACCGGTGGGCTGGTGGCGGCACCGATGGCCAAGGCGCTTCTCGAAGCCGATCGCCGTCTGAGAGATTGGTAGACGAAGGCCTCTTAGGGGGCCGGTACCGGATCGGGGAGGGCATCGCTGCCGGGGGCATGGGGGTCGTCTACAAGGCACGCGACGAGCGCCTCAACCGCACCGTCGTGGTCAAGATCCTGCGTGAGCACCTCGCTCAGGATCCTCGTTTCGTCGAGCGTTTCCGCAGAGAAGCGCGTGCGGTCGCCTCGCTCTCGCATCCCAACATCGCCGGCATCTTCGACTACGGAGAAGACGAGGGTCGGCACTTCATCGTGATGGAGTTCGCCGAGGGCAGCGACCTCGCGGAGGTCATCCGGGACCGCGGACCGCTTGAGCCCGCGCTCGCGGCGCGCATCGCGGCACAGATCTGCGTGGCCCTCGATCACGCGCACGCGGCCGGGATCATCCATCGAGACATCAAGCCCGCCAACGTGATCGTCGACGACCACGGCAGAGTCAAGGTCACCGACTTCGGCATCGCGCGCGCGGCGGGGGACTCGAACCTGACGGTCACCGGAACGATGCTCGGCACCGCGCACTACCTCTCCCCCGAGCAAGCCAGCGGGGACAAGGTCGTACCGGCCTCGGACATCTACGCGCTCGGGATCGTGCTGTACGAGATGCTCACCGGAGAGGTCCCGTTCACGGCCGATTCCGCGGTCGCAGTGGCGATGCGTCACGCCACCGATGAGGTGCCGGCCCCCAGCTCGGTCGACCCCGACATCACCGAGGAACTGGACTCGGTGGTCGCCCGGGCGACTGCCAAGGACCCGGCCGCGCGCTGGAGCGGGGGCCGGGCCATGGCGGCCGCGCTGGCCGCGGCGGTCTCGACCGCGCCGGTCGTGGATGGAGACATCCCCGACGACACCCTCGTCGAGAGCACCGTGTGGCCGATCCCCGGGGACCGCTGGGACCCGGAGCGATTGGGACGCAAGGTCCTCATCACCTTCGCCCTGCTCGCGCTGCTGACCGTCGTCATCCTCGGGATGAGGGTGCTCGCCTCCGAGGACGACCCCGACGACGCTCCTCAGGCGCAGCCGACGGTGACGGAGTCGGCGACGCCCACGCCGGAAGAGACGTTCACTCCCGAGCCCACCACGGTCGAGATCCCGGAGGAGATCCTGGGAGAGAGGGATAAGGAGGTCGAGCGCTACCTCCGGGACGAGCTGGGGCTCATGCCCCTGATCGAGGAAGTGCGGCACGACGCTCGGAAGCACACGGTGGTGGGTAGCGATCCCGAGCCAGGCTCTACGGTCGAGGTGGGGTCGCAGATTACGCTGTACGTGAGCGACGGCAAGGGCTTCCCGGAAGACGACGAGGACGACGATGATGACGACTAGTAGTGTTCCGGCGACTCGCTGAACGGAGATAGCTGTGGAAGGTAAACGCACCTACGGGGGCAGATACGAGGTCATCGAGCCGGTTGGATCCGGCGGGATGGCCGAGGTCTACCGCGCCCGAGACGAGCTCCTCGGTCGCGAGGTCGCCGTCAAGGTGCTCTCCGAGCGTTTCGCGCGCGACCCCTCCTTCGTCGAGCGCTTCCGCCGTGAGGCGCAAAGGGCGGCCAATCTGAGCCACCCCAACATCGTCGGCCTGTACGACTACGGCTCGGACGGCGACACCTACTTCATCGTCATGGAGTACATCGAGGGCCGCACGCTCGCGGAAGTGATCGCCGATAACGGCGCCCTGATGCCGGAGCGCGCCGCCGAGATCGCCGCCGACGTCGGTGCCGCGCTACAGCGCGCCCATGGCTCCGGCATCGTTCACCGCGACATCAAGCCTGGGAACATCATGCTGACGAGCGCGGGCCAGACGAAGGTCACCGACTTCGGGATCGCACGCGCCGTCGGCGGTGAGCGCGACGCAACCATGACTCAAACCGGGATGGTGATCGGAACCGCGGCGTACCTCTCTCCCGAGCAGGCTCAGGGGGAACCGGTCGACGCGCGGTCTGACATCTACGCCCTCGGCTGCGTGCTGTACGAGAGCCTCACCGGCAGCGCACCGTTCACCGGGGACACACCGCTGTCGATCGCCTATAAGCACGTGCGTGAAGAGGTCAACCCGCCGTCCCGTTTGAACCGCGACGTCCCGGCGGACCTCGACGCGATCGTGATGAAGGCGATGGCCAAGGACCCCGGGGCTCGTTACAACAGCGCCGATGAGATGCGGGCCGACATCGAACGCTTCCTGAACGGTCAGAAGGTCCTCGCCTCGGCGCAGACCGCGGCGCAGACGTCGGTGATGGCCGGATCCGGAACCCAGGTCATGCGCCAGACCGAGATGATGTACGACGACGAGTCCGAGGACCGGAGCCCGTGGTTCTACATCTGGATCACGCTCGGCATCCTCTTGGTCGCAGGCATCGCCGCGTTCTTCCTCGCCAACATCTTGGGCGGGGAGAAGGTGGAGGTCCCCGGGGTCGTCGGTCTCACCGAAACCGACGCGCGCGACATCCTCGACGAGGCCGGGCTCGGGTGGGAGATCGAACGCCGCGCCAGCGGCAAGCCCGAGGGTGAGGTTCTCGAACAGGATCCCGAGGAAGGCGAGACTGCGGAGGAAGGCGACAAGGTCCTCCTCGTCGTGTCCAACGGTGCCCGCCAGACCGAGGTTCC
>WHTI01000328.1 GCA_009377815.1 Actinomycetota bacterium | reverse complement strand
CGAGGCGGTAGAGCAGGTTCGCCTCTACGGTTCGACCGAACTAGCGGGGGTCATCTACGGGATTACGGTAGCGGGGGCGTCTTCGCTACAGCTCGAAGGCGGGGGCGCTGGCACCGGGGCATCTCTCACGCTACGCGAATCGGGGACCGTCTCTATCAGCTCAATCGGGGCGATCAACCCACTAACGGGCTCTATCGGAACGGCCAACGACAACCTGGTTGCGGTCTCGGGGTCAGGCGACGACACGACGATCAATAACAACTTCTCGGACCTCAAAGGAAAGATCAACGAAATACTGACGGCCCTAGACTGATTCGCTAGGACCGCCAGTTGTTTCGCGTGGCGCGGGGGTCAGTCAGCAAACGGCTTGCAGTAGAAGCCGAACGCGACAACCTCGAGCTCTCGAAGCTCGACGCTACCCGGAGTAGGACCGGGGCGTCCGGGGCAGGTGAATTGAATCGGGCTGTAGTTGCGGGTTCGGTCGTCCACCTTCGAGACTTTCCGCTCGACACGCGCGAGCCTCTTCTCGAAATCATCGGGCTTGCTCGCCTGTACCGGGATGCTTAGGAGCCCCGCCCCCACGACAACTCCGGCCAGTAGTGCTGCAATCAGACGGCTCATAGGTCGATCCTTTCTTTTTGAACGGCTTACAGCGGCTCTCATTCGTTGCCAAATAGACGAACGGCGGGGAGTTGGGCTCGGGTTGCCCGAATCATCCCAATCGCTTACGGGGCCTGTCAGGAGCCCGCCGAGGATGCGTTCGTAGGCCACGGAGCTGGGCGAAGGGTTGTAGAGAGCATCCCAGGCGTCTGTCTTCGGTGTGGTGTGGAACGCCCCCAGGCCTAGATGCTCCTCGTGGATGTTGTCCCGGATGTAATCGTGAAAGCGCTCTAGGCGCTCTGTCTCCATCGGGCCGCGGTGCCCGTCATCGGTGATCGCGTAGAAGGCCTCGCGGAAGGGTTCGGGGTTTGTCTCTCTCGCTCCGAACTCCCGATTGAGTCGGGCCATGTCGCGGAAGACCACGGCCCAACGAATGTCGCGCTTCAAGATGGCCCGCTCCTCCTCGCAAACCATCTTCCATTCGTCAGCGGGCACCATCTCGCGGAACGGGCTGTCGGCCCAGAAAACCGCGGGGTCTAGCTCGGCCTCTAGCTTGCCGATCAGGTCTAGGTCTTCGGTCGTCAGTACGAACATCATGGGCTCTCCCCTTCTCGGTGTTGCGTGGACAGAACGCGTCACAAGCGCGAAAGTCGGGGGGGCCGCGAGCCACTACGGAGCGAAAAACTTCACTCCATAACAGGGGCCATAACGCTCGGGAAACCGGGGGGTTTCCCCTGTTCAGCACAGCGTTAAGGCGGGCCTACTTTGCAAGCAGGAGGTCGTCGGTTCGATCCCGATCCGCTCCACGAACCTGTGTCGTGCTCCGGGTGATGCTTGACACACCGGCGTCTCCTGATCATTTACGCGGTTCCGCCTGATCCTTTACAGGTGTTCCGGGTGATGGTTGACAGTGGCTCCGGCTGATCCTTTACACCTCGCGGTCTCCTGATTCCGACCCCATCGGAGAGGAGGCTGGCGATGCACCTAGTGGAGATCAGCATCATGGAGCAGCGTTATCAGGCGGTCATGTGAGCGGATCGATCGGAGTACATCAGGGACCTGAGTCAGCAAGGAGCTGCTGCTTGAGGGTGCGAGCCATCCAGGCCTCATAGCGGTCGGGTGGCCACCCTCTCTCCTGGATCAGCTCCCGATAGATCTCCTCGTTGGAGAAGGCCCACAGGATGTCGGCGGCCGTTCGGAGGTTGAGG
>WHTI01000479.1 GCA_009377815.1 Actinomycetota bacterium | reverse complement strand
CGGTGCCGACACGGTCGACGCCAACCTCGCGCTGGGGATGCCCGCCGATGCTCGTGACTACGGCACCGGTGCGCAGATCCTGCTCGATCTGGGGGTGGTCTCGATGCGGCTGCTGACCAACAACCCCACGAAGCGGGCGGCGCTGGAGGGCTACGGGCTCGAGATCGTCGACCGGGTGCCGCTGCCGGTCCGGCCGAACCCCGAGAACCTGCACTACCTGCGTACCAAGCGCGACCGGATGGGCCACGACCTCGACGAACTCGACGGGTACGGCGATGGTGTCACGGCATGACCCAGCTCCCAACGGGAGCGCCGCTGGTCTGGAGGACATCGATCCGAGTGTCCGGGTCACTGGATCGACGCGGCCTCAAGATTCGATAGGCGTGGTCCCTTCTTTGATTGATCCATCCCGCCCTGCGGGCCGTACCGCTTACTAAGGCAACCGTAAGTAGGCCGACTTCCCGGTCGGATTATGGTTTAATTATCTGGTGCGAGACAACGATGGCCGCAAGCTCGATCACGCCACGCTGGAAGTCATGAGAATTCGGGCGTGCAGGCAGCTCGAGAACGGTGCTCACCCGGAGGATGTCGCGGCCGATCTGGCTTCAATCGGTCGACGGTCTTCGGATGGATCGGGGCGTACCGGAAGGGCGGCGCGAAGGCGTTGCAGAGCAAGCCGGTTCCGGGTCGGCCCCAAACTCACCAAGGCGCAGATGAGCACGCTGATCGTCGGCTCGAATCCGGCGCAGTATCAGCTGGACTTCGCGCTGTGGACCCGCGATCTGGTGCGCCAGGTCATCGCGAAAAGTGGCGATGGCCCGCTCGATGACGTAACGCGTCTGGTTGATGGCGGTGTTGAATTCTTTCTGCCAGTCGAGGAGTTCTCGGCGGTCTCAGCCGGTGGTAGCAATTGAGCTGGCCAGGAGGTCGGTGAAGACTTCTGCTGGGGTTCGGTAGCCGAGGATATGGCGTGGTCGGTTGTTGAGTTCGCGGGCCACGAGGTCGAGGTAGGTCTGGTCGTCGG
>WHTI01000237.1 GCA_009377815.1 Actinomycetota bacterium | reverse complement strand
TGGGCGATCTAGCGGGAAGCATCGAGGGCAAGAAGACGGCGATCCTCGACAAGGCCCGCGAGACCAAGCAGAAGGCCGAAGAGATGATGGGCACCTATCTCGACGAGGACGCCGACGATCTCGACGGCTTCGAGTTCCTCACGATGGCGGAAGCCGGTGAGGTCGGTCACTGGAAGGTCATGACCCAGATGGCCGAGGGTCCAGGTACGTCGACATCGTCGAGTCCGGTCGCTGGGGCATACCGATCCAGGAGCGCGTCAGTCTTCGGGAACCTCTCCTCCCGCGGTGAGCGGCGACGAGATCACCGGATCGCCGGGCTTGCGGATGAAGACGAACGACAACAGCCCTCCGGCCGCGCACAACCCGGCCGCGACCACCATCGTGCGCGTGAATCCGGCATCGAATCGCTCGGGCGAATCACTTGCTGCTCCGGCGATCCCTCCGGCTATCGGGAGGATCGCCACCGCGAGCGCGCCCGCGGTCCGGGCGACCGCGTTGTTCACGCCCGAAGCGATCCCCGCGTAGCGGCTCGGGGCCGCGGCGAGCACCGCGGTCGTCAGCGGCGCGACCGTGATCCCGAGGCCGATGCCGAACACGACGATCCCGGGGAGCGCGACCGTTGCGTAACTCGTCCCCGGCTCGATCCGTCCCAGCAGGGCGAGCCCGATCGCGGCGACCAGGGGACCGATCGTCATCGGCAGCCGCGGTCCGATGCGCGTTGCGATCGCTCCGGCGCGCGCCGACATCACCAGAAGCAACAGTGTCACCGGCACCAGCGCCGCGCCCGCCTCCAATGGCGAGTAGTCGAGCACGCTCTGGAGCTGGATCACGACGAGGAACATCGCTCCGCTGAGCGCCGCGTAGATAAGGAGCGTCGCCGCGTTCGCCCCCGAGAACTGGCGCGATCGGAACAGCGACAGATGGAGCATCGGCTCCCTGCTGCGCGCTTCGATGACGAGGAACACGACGACCGCGACCGAGCCGAGCGCCAGCGATCCGTAGATCGACGGGGAGTCCCACCCGACCACCGGGCCCTCGATGAACCCGTAGAGGATCCCTCCCAGCGCGACCGCGGCCGCAAGCGCCCCGGGGACGTCCGGCTTACGACCACCTTCCTCGTCGCGCGTCTCCGGTACGTGGATCACCGCCACCCACACCGCGATCGCGGCGAGCGGCACGTTGATGAGGAAGATCATGCGCCACGACACTGCGTCGATCAGGAACCCGCCGAGGAACGGACCCACCGCGGTCGTCACCCCGGAGAGACCTGACCACGCGCCGATGGCCCGGCCCCTGTCGTCGGGATGGAAGCTCGCTGAGATCATCGCGAGGCTCCCGGGCACCAGCAGCGCGGCCGTCATCCCCTGCAAGGCGCGCGACAAGTTCAGCACCGCGATGTTGGGGGCGACGGCGCACAGCATCGAGGTGACGGCGAACCCAACCAGCCCGTAGACGAACATCCGCCTGCGTCCGTACAGATCCCCGAGCGACCCGCCGATCAGCAGCAATGCGCTCAGGGTCAGGAGGTATGCGTCGATCGTCCACTGGACTCCGGCAAGGCCGGTGTCGAGGTCTTCCCGGATCGCCGGGATCGCGACGTTGATCACGGTCGAGTCGAGGAACGCGATGCCCGACCCGAGCACCGCGGCGGCGATGATCCATTTCCCGGTCGCGCTCTCGAAGCGAACCTCCGCCTGCGACGAGACTCCGGCCCCCGACATCGTCCGAGGATAAGCCGCCGAACCAGGGGAGCGCCCGCGGCGTCATACCTGTATGAGATCGACCGCCGCGCTCATCGCAGCACTCGTTCTGCTGGGCGCCTGCAGTGGTGACGAGGCCGCCTTGCCGCCTCGCTACGTCCCGACTCCGGCCTCCGCTCCGTCCCCCGCCGAACAGGGATGCCGGTCGTCGTTCCCCGATCATCACGTCGATAGCCTCGCCGAGGCATACAACGACCGCGACCTCGAGGCGCTGACAGAACTGGTGACCGCCACCGAGATCGCGGATGTCGTCGCTGCGGCCTACGGAGGCGAGGCACCCTTCGCCGATGTCACCGCGTGGGCGGAGACGGGGTGGGACGCGGGTGACCGCATGAGGTCCACCGGCTACACCGCGTTCTACCGTTCCAAGCGCGGTTTCCAGATTCAAATGATCCGGAAGAGCGCGGTCCTGCAAAGGCACGGTATCGACTCTGTGTCTATGACCCTCGACGCCAAGGCGAAAGGCTGCGCGATCGAGTCGCTGGGGATGAGCGGCGTCGTCGTGGCTAAGGACCGACCCTGCGCGTTCTACTCGGAGTTCGCCAACGTCGAAGACGTCACCAAGAACCGCCCTCGCGCGTGCGAGGACGGATCCGGAGATCACGCACGCAAGGAGCCCGCGGCCGTCTGGACCGGAAGTGAGGCGCTGATCTGGGGTGGGGATCGAGGGGGCGCTTTCGTTTACCGGCACTCGGCGATGGATGGACTGACCTTCGATCCCGCGACCCGGGAGTGGAGCCGCATACCCGTGCCTTCCCGACGGCCGTTCGCCCCCGAGGTCGGCGTCTGGACCGGAGCGGAACTCGTCGTCTTCGGTGCGCGGACGGGGCCGAACTACGGTGCGGCCGGGGCGGCGTTCGACCCGGCCACGAGCTCTTGGCGGAAGCTGGACCTTCCGTACGAGAGGAGTGGGTTCGAGGGAGTGTGGACGGGGACCGAGGTGATCCTGTGGGGAGGCCCCGACCACGGTTCCAAACTTCGTCGGCGTGGTGTTGCCTACAACCCGTCGGCCGACACCTGGCGGACCACCTCGCCGGCCCCCGTGGGCGGGCGCTGGTGGCATGCGGCTGCGTGGACGGGCGAAGAGATGATCGTGTGGGGCGGGACTGGCGCGAGAACCGATCAGGCTGATGGTGCCGCCTACGATCCCTCGTCCGACTCCTGGAGGAAGCTCGCGCCGGCCCCCATCTCCGCGCGGCAATGGTTGCCGGTAGCGTGGACCGGCTCTGAGGTCGTGATCTGGGGAGGCTCGAGCTTCAGCAGCAACCGTGCCGACGGCGCCGCCTATGACCCGGCCACCGACACCTGGCGGAAACTGGCCCCCTCACCGCTCAAAGGCAGGCACTACCACTCGGCGACGTGGACCGGTTCAGAGGTCGTGTTCTTCGGCGGGTACAACTATCACCGCTCGTTCCGAGACGGAGCCGCGT
>WHTI01000302.1 GCA_009377815.1 Actinomycetota bacterium | reverse complement strand
TGATCCGTCTGACCCCCAAGGGCCTACTCGCGTTCGAGGATCTTGACCGGCGCGCCACCGCGGAGGTCGCCGAGCAGCTCGCCCCTCTCAGCGACGCGGAGCAGGCACGTCTGTTCGGAGCGATGGAAGCGATCGGCGAGATCCTCGGCGGCACCCACACCGCGCCTTCATTCGTCCTCCGCCCCCTCGGGCCAAGTGACTTCGGGTGGGTCGTCTCCAAGCACGGTGAGCTCTACTCCCGCGAGTACGGATGGGACGAAAACTTCGAAGCACTTGTCGCCCGCATCATCGCCGACTACATCGAGCGACGGAACCCGAAACGGGATGCTGCATGGATCGCCGAGGTCGACGGCCGCCGGGTCGGGTGCGTCTTCTGCGTCGAGAAGGAACCCACCGTCGCGCAGTTGCGCCTGCTCCTCGTTGACCCGAAGGCACGCGGCATGGGGATCGGGGCCCGACTCGTCGAGGAATGCATCCGCTTCGCAACCGCTGCCGGCTACGAGCGCATGATGTTGTGGACCAACGACATCCTGACGGCAGCGCGTCGTATCTACGAGGGGGCCGGATTCGCGCTCACGAAGGAAGAGCCACATCATTCCTTCGGCCACGACCTCGTGAGCCAAGACTGGTGGCTGGATCTCCGGGGCTGACCACGGGGGCCCCTCTACTTATGCTGCCAGGCATGGATTGTGTGGAGGCGATCATCTGCCCCCTGTGCGGAGAGGGTCTCACCGAGGAGGGAAATTCGCTCGTCTGTCCGGCGCGGCACACCTTCGATATCTCCCGATCCGGCTACGTGAACCTGTTGCCGTCGACCCGCAAGCTGCCGGAGACCGTCGGCGACAGTGCGGAGATGCTCGCGGCCCGGGCCCAGTTCCTCGACGCCGGCTACTTCGACTCGCTGATCGATCACCTGCGAGGTCCGGCCCACCACCCGGGATCGGGCTACGTCGTTGACGTCGGCTCCGGCACCGGTCACTACCTCGCGGCCCTCGGAGACGGCAGCGCGTGTCGCTTCGGTATCGACATCTCCAAGACGGCGGCACGGATGGGTGCGACGCGGCACAAGGACATCACGTTCCTCGTGGCCGACGTCCACAGGGGGATCCCGCTCGCCTCGGAGGGGGCCGGTTTGCTGCTCGATATCTTCTCGCCGCGCAACCCGGCCGAGTTCGCCCGCGTCCTCCATCCCGAGGGAACCGCGGTCGTGGTCATCCCGGCCCCCGACCATCTCGCCGAGTTGATCGAGAGGTTCGATCTCCTTCAGGTTCAGGACGACAAGGAGGACATCGTGCTGCGGGCCTTCGAGGGGCATCTATCCCCGCGAGACCGCGAGCACATCACCTTCGAGATGACCCTGACCGGCGACGCGCTACGCGATCTGGTGGGCATGGGACCGAGCGCCCGGCACCCGAGCGAGGACCGGACCCGCGCTCTCGACGAAGCATCCGCGGTGACCTGCACCGCTTCGTTCGTCGTGCTCAGTTTCGGTCGGGCTCGCTCCTAGTCTTCTTCAAGGTCTCGATCCGCTCCTTGACGTAAGGAGTGAGGACGTGGCGCGCCATCCAGCGGGCCTGGCCGAACGAACCGGCCCCCACGCGCTCGCCCTCGACCGGGTCGGGGATCTCGAGCCCGATCCCGAATCTCTCGTTGAGCAGATCGGCGGCGCGCACCGCCATCAAGCGGTGTCCCCATGGGCTCGGGTGCAAGCGGTCGATGCTCATGACACGGGGGTCGGGGGTCTCGACCCACGCATCGACGCATAACGCATCGTGATCGGCGGCTACCCGGCGGACGACATCACACACTTCCTCGAGGCGACCTTGGATCGTGGCACGTGCCTGCGGCGTGATCAGCCGTCCCCATCGCACGTTCGGGAACGTCGCGGTGAGCACGGTGGCACCGCCCGCCTGCAACGGCTCGATAACGTCCGTGAACTCGCGTTCGAAATCGCGCGCATCGAACCCCGGTCGTAGCGCGTCGTTCACCCCACATATGACGCTCGCGAGATCCGGCTCCATCTCGAGGGCACGCGGCAACTGAGACTC
>WHTI01000235.1 GCA_009377815.1 Actinomycetota bacterium | reverse complement strand
TCCTCGTCGACGAGGCGGATGTAGCAGCGGTCGATCCCGGCCGCCTTCCCGAGCGTCTCGACCGCGTCGGTGAGGACCTCGGTGATGTCAAGCGAATGCCTCACGGCCCAGGAGATCTGCTGCATCAAAGCCCCGCGCTTGCTTCTCTCGGCCTCCTCCCGATAGAGGCGCGCGCTGGAGAGGCCCACGGCCGCCATCGACCCGAGAGCGTTCACCACCACCCGGTCGGAGTCGCTGAACGGAGGTTCGCCCGGTACCCGGGAGAGATAAAGGCTCCCGATCAACCGGTCGCGGACCGAGAGCAGGGCACGCAGGGACGCTCCCATCTCAACCTGGTCGTCGATGCCGCGCGAGATGAAGTGATCGATTGACCCGCTCTGGTCGAAGGTCACCAAGGCTCCGAAGTCGGCGCGGACGAGCTCCATCGATCGCTCCAGGATCACGTCCACGATCGACATCGCGTCGAGTTCATGGGTAAGCCCGACGCTCACATCGAGGAACGACGCGAGACGCTTCCCCTGACTGGGATTTGCTCGGTTGTCGAGTGGAGCCACATCTTCCCCCCGGTTCTCAGGAAGACTAACCTGCAGGTTTGTTCTTCCTTCAGCCCGAACAAGGAGGTTCCTGTGTCGAACAAGAAAGTGATCGCGACCGATCGAGCACCGGGAGCGGTCGGTCCCTATTCGCAGGGGATCGATTCCGACGGTCTCGTGTTCTGTTCCGGCCAAGTCCCGTTGGTTCCGGAAACGGGCGAGTTGGTCTCGGGTTCGATCGCGGAAGAAACGCGCAGATGCTTGGAGAACCTCACCGCAGTGCTCGAGGCGGCGGGGAGTTCGCCGGCAGAGGTCGTAAAGGTCACCGCGTTCCTTACGGACATGAACGACTTTCCGGAGTTCAATGACGCGTATGCAGAGTTCTTCACCGAAGATCCTCCGGCGCGAGCGACCGTAGGGGTGGCCGCTCTGCCAAAGGGAGCGAGGGTCGAGGTGGAGTGCATCGCCAGGAGATCGTGATCGGAGATCGCTTGGCTTCCGGTCTAGCTCCCCACGACCTCGTCGCCGAAGACCACCTTCACCTCGCGGTCCGGGGTCCGGCCCTCGACCGGCTCCAATCCCGCTTCCTCCGGGGTTCCCGCACCGGAGCGTTCGACGTAGTGCTCGAACCGGTTCATGAGGAACAGCAGTCCCATCGCGGCGAACGGCCACAGGATGAGGATTCCTAGTAAGAAGAGCTGATAGGGGGTCATGGACCAAGTGTCTCAGAACGAAGCTTTGGATGGTGGACATATCGCCGGATCGGTCGATCTGAGTCGGCTCACCGTCCGCCTGGCGGAGATGGTGAGGACGCCCTCGGAGAACCCGCCCGGTGAGGAGGCGGCCGTTGCCGAACTCGTGGCGTCGTACTGCCGTGCCCTCGACCTCGACGTGTCCATCCACGAGAAGATCGAGGGGCGTCCGAACGTCGTGGCTCGGTGGCACGGCTCCGATGGTCCGACCCTCTGCTTCTGCTCGCACTTCGATGTCGTGCCCGTCGGTGATCTTGGATTGTGGGATCGTCCCCCGTTCGGAGCCGAGGTCAAAGACGGAGTCATGTACGGGCGCGGGACCGCGGATGCCAAGGGACCGATCGCGGCCGCACTCGAGGCGGTCGCGGCCCTGAAGTCGACCGGGTGGGAACCTAAGGGGACACTCGAGCTGGCCCTCGTCGCCGACGAGGAGACGATGGGCTTCATCGGGGCGGGCTATCTCGTCGACGAAGGGATCATCGCCCCCGACGTTGCGATCGTTGGTGAGCCAACCTCGCTGCGTGTCGTGCGGGCTCAGCGAGGGGCGTCGTGGTTGATGGTGACAACCAAAGGTGTCGCCGGGCACGGATCGGCACCGGAGCGAGCGGTTAACGCGATCAAGCACATGGCCGAGATCGTGCTGCACCTCGAGGAGACCCTGCCCGACGTTACCCACGAGGTTCTCGGCGGACCGTCGATCAACGTCGGACGGATAGGCGGGGGAGAGAAGGTCAACATCGTGCCGGCCTCGTGCTGGATCGAGGTCGATCGTCGTTCGCTCCCCGGCGAGTCGAAGGAGAGCATCATCGCCGGGGTCGAGAAGGCGGTCGAGCTCGCGCGCAAGCGCTTCCCCGATATCGATGCGACCGTGACCATCTCGCAGCACGCGGATCCCTACGAGATACCGGCAGATGCCACGATCGTGGCCACGGCTGCGGCCGCGGTGACCGAAGTCACCGGTGCAACCGCACAACTGATCGGCTTCCGCGGGGCGTCGGATGCGAGGTTCATCGCCGACACCGGAGCCGACGTGATCGTGCTGGGTCCCGGTGACATCGCCCTGGCACACACGGCCCGAGAATCGCTCGAACTGGCCGAGTTGGAACGCTGCGCGGCGGCTTACGCATTGACGTTCGCGAGGCTCCTGGGATGAAGTGGCCGCTGCTGAAGCCGTCCCTCTGGGTAGGGCTCAAGCCCTTCGGCGTCGGCGAGCAGCGCCCCAACAACTACAAAGAGGTATTCCGAGCGGTAGCCGAGAACCGGGACAACGCGCGCTACGCGTGGAGGATCCTGAAGGACGGTTGCTGCGACGGCTGCGCACTGGGCACTACCGGATTGCACGACTGGACGATAGAGGGCGTGCACCTCTGCAACATCCGCCTCCGTCTCTTGCGCCTCAACACGATGCCGGCCCTCGACATCTCGCTCCTCGACGACATCTCTGCGTTGCGCAAGATGAGGAGCAAGGACCTACGCGCCCTCGGCCGGCTCCCGTATTCGATGGTGAGGCGTCCCGGCGACAAGGGTTTCACCAGGATCACGTGGGACGAGGCGCTCGACCTCGGGGCCGCCGCGATCAAGAGGAGCACGCCCGACCGCCTCGGGTTCTATCTGACCAGCCGCGGGATGCCGAACGAGTCGTACTACGCGGCGCAGAAAGCGGTGCGGGCGATGGGGACCAACTCGATCGACAACGCCGCGCGTGTCTGTCATTCCCCGAGCACGTCGGCGCTGAAGCAACAGCTCGGCATCGCGGCGACGTCGTGCTCGTACACAGATTGGGTCGGCAGCGATCTGATCGTGTTCGTGGGCTCGAACGTTGCCAACAACCAACCAGTAGGGATGAAGTACCTCTATCTTGCTCGGAAGGCAGGAACCAAAGTCGTGTGCATCAACCCCTATCGGGAGCCGGG
>WHTI01000232.1 GCA_009377815.1 Actinomycetota bacterium | reverse complement strand
GGCAGGCGGCATCGTGTGGCTGGCACGTCTCCGCACGCGGGGCGGGGTGGTCCTCCCCGGACCGGCCGCCCTCACGATCACGGTCGTTGCCTGGCTCTTCGAGGGTGTCGTGGTCTGGCAGGTGGCCCGATGGGCCGGTTTGCAGTTGGCACCCAGCGAGGCACTTCTGGTAACCGCGGCAGCAATAGTGGCCCAGGTGCTGGCATTCGCACCGGGCGGCCTGGGTACATATGAGGCGGGTGGCACGGCCGCATTGGTGTTTCTCGGTCATGATCTGTCGACGGCGCTCGCGGTGATAGTGGCCACCCATGCCGTCAAGACCGTGTATTCCCTGGTCACGGGTGGGGTGGCCGCCCTGGTCCCGGCACCCGGCATGTTCGGTCGCTTCCGCTTGGAGCGACGCAGCCACCGGGGAGCACCAGATCCGGTGACGGATGGCCCCGTCGTCCTGTTCATGCCGGCACACAACGAGGAGGCCTCGGTGGCATCGGTGGTGTCCCGGGTGCCCGAACGGATCCACCATCGGAAGGTGATATGTCTGGTGGTCGACGACGGCTCGGATGACGCCACTGCCGACGAGGCCGGGACGGCGGGCGCCACGGTGATCTCGTTGCCCAAGAACAGCGGGCTGGGCGCCACGGTTAGACGCGGCCTCGCCGAGGCCCTTGTCCTGGATCCGGCCGCCATCGCCTTCTGTGATGCCGACGGTGAGTACGCGCCCGAGGAACTCGCCGAGATGGTGGCACCCATCCTCGAAGGTGACGCCGATTACGTGATCGGATCCCGATTCGCCGGGGAGATCGACCGGATGCTGCCGCACCGTCGCCTGGGGAACCGGGTGCTCACGACGGCGTTGTCATGGGTGGCGCGACGCCGAATCACAGACGGTCAGAGCGGGTTTCGGGCATTCTCGCCGGCGGCGGCCACATCCGCCGAGGTCATCCACGACTTCAACTACGCCCAGGTCATAACGCTCGACCTCCTCGCCAAGGGCATGCGGTACCACGAGGTCCCCATCAGCTACACATTCAGGACCACCGGAAGCTCGTTCGTCCGCCCCGGCCGATACCTCCGCGCCGTGATCCCCGCCGTCTACAGCGAGTTGAATGGTGACTTCAATCCTCCACCACGTGGTGGGTGAATCTCTCCCGGGCCCGGGACCAGGCTTCCCCGTCGAACCGGAGGGATGGGTCGATACAGGCGACGGCGTCGCGTGCCATGGCGAGGGCGTGATGGGTGTTGTCATGGGCGAAGAGACCCTGACGTCCATACGTTACCAAACCACGATGACTGCCCAACCAGGTGTCGACGGTCATCAGGGCGTTCTCGGCACCCAACTCGTACACGGGGTAGGCGTGGGGGAGACGTCGCACTTTGACATTCCGGCCCGGGTCGGGAAGACCCTGGTCGACGATGCCCCCTCTGACGACGGCGGCGAGTTGATCGTCATCGGCAGACCACACCGCGTCCTCGGTGTCGCAGGGGATCTCGACACACAAGACGGTGCGGTCGGAGGGATCTTCCTCTGAATCGCGGTAGTTCTTCGGCTCCGAGATCCGGGTGAAGGGGACATTCTCACCGGGGAAGTAGTGGGCGTCGAAGGCGGTCCATCGTGGTGCGTCGACAGTGATGTACACCAAGACCATGGCGCGCCACCTCAGGGAGGTCAGTGCCTCGGTGACATCGGCGGTGGGTCCGATGAGACGGGCCAGCACCGTCATCGGCATAGTGGAGAGCACCAGCCCTGCCTTGTGACGCTCGGCGCCGACATGCACCTCCCACCCCGTGTCGTTCCGACACAGGGCCGAAACGGTACTCCCGAGACGGATGTCGGCGCCGGCCCTGGTCGCGGTATCGGCGATGGCCTCGGTGATGTGGCCGAAACCACGCCGGGGATAGAAGAAGCTCCGACCGGATCCCGATGAGAGCGTCTTGTGCGCCAACTTCCACGGCGTGTCCGCCGAGATGCGTCGTCGCGCCTGCTCACCGGAGAGCAGGTTCGGGTCGAGACCCCAGATCTTGCGGGCGTACGGGTAGTAGAACAACTCACCCATGGGTCTGCCCAAGCCGGTCGCGACCACATCGGCGAAGGTGGTTTGGGACGACGGTGTCACGGTGGCCATTGCCGCCCCACCTACGAGGCGCATCGTCGTGCGGACCGGGAGGCGGGTGATGACATCGCCTGGTGAGAGGGGGAACGACAGGAAGCGATCCCCGAGACGGATACGTCCGTTGCGGGGGCGCTCCTCCAGACCGTCGTCGAGGAGGACTCGCAGGTCATCGAGGATGGCGGGGTCGGTGGAGGGGTGGAGACGATGACTGCCATGGTCGACTCGCATGCCCGACACCTCGATGCCGGCGGCCAGCCCACCGGGGAACCCCTCCCGTTCGAGGAGGGTCACGGGTATGTCGCGTCGGGTGAGGAGGAGCGCCGCATAGAGGCCGGCGGGGCCCCCGCCCAGGATGACGACCCGGCTCACACCGCTTTGGTTGCTTTGGTGGTCACGTCCTGGTGGTCGTGTCGGGATAAGCCATGACCGGTGGGCCCTGATACGCCACACCGACGCGGTCACCCGGTGCGAACCTCGGCCCGGCGATCGCCCGCACCAATACCTCTTCGTCGCCGACGGCCACCCGATACGAGGTGTCGTGGCCGTAGAACTCGATATCGAGGATCTCACCATTATCGCCGGCCAGGAGGGTTAGCTGCTCGGGTCGAAGCAGGAGTGTGCACGGGCCCGTCGTGTCATGCTCGAGGTCGAACGTCCCCAACATCGACCTCGCCGACCCTCCCATGGCGTCGGCGTTGACCAAGTTCGCCTCACCCACGAACGCCGCAACCCAGGGGTTGGCCGGTCGGGCATAGATATCGTTGGGGGTGGCCTGCTGGCAGATCGTTCCGTGATTCATCACCGCCACCTCATCACCAAGTACGAATGCCTCGGCCTGATCGTGGGTGACGAATAGTGTTGTCATCCCGATCTCGCGGAGCAGCCGATGGGTGTCGGAGCGCACTTTTGAGCGGAGCATGGCATCGAGATTCGAGAACGGCTCGTCGAGGAGTATGGCGGAGGGACGAGGTGCGATCGCCCTGGCAAGGGCAACACGTTGCTGTTGCCCGCCGGAAAGGGTGTTGGGCATCCGGTCTCCGAAGCCTCCCAGCCCGACCATCTCCAGGGTCTCGGATACCCGGGCCGACCCGCGCTCCTCCTTGCCCAGACCGTAGGCG
>WHTI01000111.1 GCA_009377815.1 Actinomycetota bacterium | reverse complement strand
CGTCCGAGCTTGTCCATTGGTGCCTCCCTTCGGAGCCTCCCGATTCCGAATGTCTTACGCAGAAAGCACCATGTCATCCCCATCGGGGTAGGACAATAGTCTTAGCGGGTGGTTTCGGACTAGTAGCCGATATCTAGTCATTCCAGGAACTGGCATCATTTACCCCTCTAGCCACTCCTATTCACAGTCGTTAACAGCCCGAGCAGGGACGCCGTTACCCCGGGACGGCCCTATCATGGGTGGAGACGGCCCGCGATGGCCGGACCGAAGATCTAGCGAGAGCGGTGATGGAACGGTGGTTGAGGCGAGATCCCAGCTGAACGAGGCGCTTGTTGAGCTGACCGACGATGCCCGCAAGAAGGTTCTTTCCTTCCGGGACGGGCAGCCGGACGCCGAGAAACTCGCCCTGTGGCTCGAGGTCACCGGGGTCAATGGGCTCGAGTTCGTCTACGACATGTTCCTGCAGCCGGTCGATGAGGCCGGCCCCGACGATCTGGTTTCGCATCACGACGACCTGAGCGTGGTCGTCCCCGCGGCGAGCATCGACGACCTTCGCGGTGCTCGCATCGTCCTGGTGGGGGACCTCGTGGTCGGGAACCTGAAGATCGAGAACCCCAACTCGCCCAGCAGCCCCGCGGTCGGTGTCGGCCACGACGGCGTCCTTTCCGGAAGCGTCGAGGAGAGGGTCAGCCAGGTGCTCGAGTTCCACATCAATCCGGCGATCGCGTCCCACGGAGGTCGGGCCGATCTCGACCGGGTCGAAGGCTCGACCGCGTTCCTCCGACTGAGCGGCGGATGCCAGGGTTGTGGGGCGGCCAAGGTCACCCTGAGCCAGGGGATCGAGACCGCGCTGCTGCAGGCGGTCCCCGAGATCACCGAGGTCGTAGACGTGACCGATCATGCGAGCGGCACCAACCCGTACTTCGCGCCCACCCACGGCTGAGGGAGGGTTGGGGGGATCAAGGTCCCTTACGTAGGGGCCGCCCTTCCTCTAGAGTTCACGCCTGGTGAAGGCGCAAGGCCTTCGATCGAGGAGGTTGCAGATGGTTCTCCGTAAGGTGCTCGTCGTACTGACGGCTTCGTTCCTGCTTTTCGCCGCGTGCGCCGAGGAAGATCCCGCCGGTAGCAACAACGATGCGTCCGGATCCGAGGGCGAGGAGACCGTCTCGTGTGACGTCGCCGCGCCTCCCGTCATGACCGACGGTGTGCTAACCGTGGGAACCGACCGCCCCGCCTACCCGCCGTGGTTCGAGGGCAAGCCCAAGGACTACTCGGGATTCGAGGGCGACCTCGCCAAGGAGATCGCCACCCGGATGGGTCTCGAAATCAAGTGGGTCGTGGAGCCCTTCAACAAGTCGTACGCCCCGGGGGCCAAGGACTACGACTTCGACATCAACCAGATCTCGATCACGCCGGAGCGTGAGGAAGCCGTCGACTTCTCCGATGGCTACTTCAACGACAACCAGGGGTTCCTCGCTCTCGAGGGCAACGACATCGCCGGTGCCACGACGGTGGCGGAGCTCAAGGACTTCCAGCTCGGTGCCCAGGTCGGAACCACGAGCCTGGCGTTCATAAACGAAGTGATCCAGCCGAGCAGCCAGCCGAAGGTGTTCGACACGACCAACGATGTGAAGTCGGCGCTGGACGCGGGACAGATCGATGCGTTGGTGACCGACGTAGTCACGACCGTTTACCTCAGGGACTTCGAGATCAAGGGCTCGGAGGTCATCGGTCAGTACCCGACCGAGGAGCCCTTCGGGATGCTCTTCGAGACCGACAACCCTCTGGTCGATTGCGTCAACCAGGTGCTGGCCGAGATCCGCGACGACGGAACGTTGCAGGGGTTCGAAGATCAGTGGCTCGAGGACTACACGAGCGTTCCCACGATCAGCGACTGAGCTCTGGTTAGGTGACTGAAGGGATCGGTGCGGGAGAACTTCCGGCCGTAGGCCCGCCGGCGGCGCCACCACCCGCCGCGCGTGGCTCGCGCATGCTCGGCAATCGCGGCGTGCTGGTGTCGACCGCGTCCACGCTCGTGGTGTTGGGACTCATCGGCCTCGCCATCGCGGCGTCGCCGGGCGCCGACATCGTTCGCGAGCGGTTCTTCTCGTGGGACCACCTGAAGGAGTCGTTCCTCGGGACCGAGACATCGCCGTCGGTCGTCAGCGCGTTCATGTTGAACATCAGGATCTTCATGACCGCCGAGGTCATCATCCTGGCCCTCGCTCTGCTGATCGCCATCGTGCGCAGCATCCCTGGCCCGGTGTTCTTCCCCTTCCGGGCGATGGCGGTCGCTTACACCGACCTGTTCCGCGGCATCCCGCTGATCCTCGTGCTCTACATGATCGGGTTCGGAGTACCGGGGCTCGGCCTCAAGTACTTCTCGAGCATGGAGGACGTGACCTACGGGATCATCGCCCTCGTGCTGGTCTATTCCGCCTACGTCGCCGAGGTCTATCGTGCCGGTATCGACTCGGTGCACGAGAGTCAAGTTGCGGCGGCGCGTTCGCTCGGGCTGTCGCGCTGGAAGTCCCTTCGCTTCGTCGTGTTGCCGCAGGCGATCCGTCGTGTCATCCCGCCGCTGCTCAACGACTTCATCGGATTGCAGAAGGACACCGCCCTGGTGTCCGTGCTCGGTTCGATCGAAGCCGCCCGCGCGGCTCAGATTTATGGAGCCGAGAACTTCAACTACGCGAGTTACGTCATCGCCGCGGGCCTGTTCGTCCTCATGACGATCCCCCTGGCCCGGTTCACGGATCACCTCATCGCTCGCGACCGGCGGCGACGTGAAGCCGGGTTCGTTCGATGAGCACCCCGACGATCGGCGGCATCCTCGTCGAAGGGGTGCACAAGTCCTTCGGTGACAACCACGTCCTACGCGGGATCGATGTCAAGGTGCACGAGCACGAGGTCGTCTGTCTTATCGGAGCATCGGGCTCGGGCAAGTCGACGCTCCTACGGTGCATCAACCTCCTCGAACCGGTCGACGCCGGCAAGATCATCGTCTCGGGCGAGGACGTCACTGCCCCGAGGGTGAACGTGGATCGGGTGCGGCGTGGGATCGGGATCGTCTTCCAGGCCTTCAACCTGTTCCCGCACATGACCGTCCTGCGGAATATCACCCTCGCTCCGACCGAGGCGCTCGGGATCGACAAGAAGGAAGCTGAGGAGCGCGCGGACTCTCTGCTCGAACGCTTCGGGCTGATCGACAAACGTGACGAGTACCCCGATCGGCTTTCCGGCGGGCAGCAGCAGCGCGTGGCGATCGTCCGAGCCCTCGCGATGAGGCCTAACATCATGTTGTTGGACGAAGTCACGAGTGCGCTCGATCCCGAGCTCGTGGCGGAGGTCCTCCAGGTGATCCGAGAACTGGCAGCCGAAGGGATGACGATGGTCATCGCCACTCACGAGATGGGCTTCGCCCGGGACATCGCATCGCGCGTCTGTTTCCTCGATGCCGGTGTTGTAGCGGAGGCCGGGCCGCCCGAGCGGATCTTCACCGACCCCCAGGAGCCGAGGACCCGCCGTTTCCTCCAACGCATCATCGACGCCGGGAGGCTCTGATGAAGCTGGGCAAGACCGCTCTGCTCGTAGTAGTTGGTGTCGCCGCCGCTCGTGTGCTGCGGCGCAAGAAGCGGGAGGCACCTCCGGGATCGGAGGAGACCGGTGAGATCCTGCGCGGTTCGCGCGTGGCGCGAGCGCTCGATCCGTTCAGCCACCTCGACATCGGAGCACCGGTTCCACCACCGCTGCCAGAGGGTCGCGTGGTATCGGTTCCGGGCCGGGGAGAGATGTTCGTCAGAACGCTCGGTGATGGACCCGGGATACCGGTTCTGTTGCTCCACGGCTGGATGGCCTCGGCCGATCTCAACTGGTACCGGCTCTACGAGGAGTTGGCCGGAGAGCGTCCCGTGATCGCGTGCGACCACCGGGGACACGGTCGCGGGATCCGCTCGCCCCACCGCTTCACGCTCGAGGCCTGCGCCGACGATGCCGCCGCGTTGCTGGAAATGCTGGGGATCGAGCGGGCGATCGTCGTCGGCTATTCGATGGGCGGACCCATCGCCACCTTATTCGCCGCACGCCATCCGGAGAAGGCCGCCGGTTTGGTACTCGAAGCAACCGCACTTGAGTGGCACGAGTCGCGGTTCGAGCGGGCACGATGGCGCTTGATGGGGGTGCTATCGGTGATGCTCCGCTGGCAGGCCGGTCGCCTGATGCTCGCTCGCATCATGGGTGACACCGGTGAGGTCTCCGACGTGATTCTCGAGCACCGCTCATGGCTCGAAGGAGAGTTCCGCCGCAGCGACCCCAGCGACCTAGCCGACGCCGGTCGCGCCCTGAGCCGGTACGACGGCCGCCCCCAGATCGCTCAAGTGTCCTGTCCGATCGCGGTCGTGATCACCACGTCGGACACGCTCGTTCCTCCACACAAGCAACGCGTTCTGGCCGACGCTGCCGATGCCGAGGTCTTCGAGTTCGACGGCGACCACGACTCCGCCATCGTGCATAGCGAAGGCTTCGCCAAGGTGACTCAAGAGGCGATCAACTCGGTCGCCGAGCCAGCGTCGCCTCGCTGATCACTCCTTCGGCGGGATCTGTTGGACGACCCAGCGGTTCCCGTCGGGGTCGGCGAAGAAGGCGCATCCGACCAGATCGAGGTTCTCGCCCTCCTTGGCAGGACGGTAGGCGCCTTGGCCGAAGATCTGGGGCTCGCTGACCTCCACGCCTCGCTCGGCGAGTCCGGCCCGCGCCGCGCGCACGTCCGACACGACGAGAAAGAGGTTCTCTAGGGAGCCCGGCTCCATTTCCACGTTTCCGCCGATGTGGATCGAGCACGCCGATCCGGGAGGGGTCAGCTGAAGCAAGCGGAGGTCATCGCTGACCTGATGATCGATGTCGACGTTAAACCCAACCTTGTCGGCATAGAAGTTCTTGGCCCGCTCCTGATCTGCAACGGGGATCGTGATGACCTCGATCTTCCAATCCATGAAGCTTCTCCCTCCGGTCGCGGTTCTCATGTCTGCAAGGGCCTCGCGGTCGATCTCTCTCACGTGGCGAGCTCGGCCATCACCTCGAGAGCCTCGGGCTGCTGCGCGGCACAGATCAAGGTAGTCACCGGCGAGCCCTTCCACTTGTCGAAGAGTTCGACGATGCGCTCTTTCGGCCCCACGAGCGCGACCTCGTCGACGAACTCGTCGGGCACGGCCGCCATGGCACCGACCTTGTCGCCCGCGAGATAGAGCTCCTGGATCCGGTCGGCCGCGCCCTCGTACCCGTAACGACAGGCGATGTCGTAGTAGAAGTTCCGGCCCTTGGCCCCCATACCGCCGACGTAGAGAGCGATGTAGGGCTTGACCATCATCTGGCAGTTGTCGAGATCGTCGCCGAGCACGACCGGTACCGACGGAGCGACATCGAAGGTGTCCGTGGACTTCCCGCTGCCGGCGGCCGCGAAGCCCTTCTTCAGGGACTCTCCGTACAGTTCGTCGTGGCGCGACGGGGAGTAGAGCGTCGGGAGCCATCCCTCGGCGATCTCCGCGGTCAGCGCGACGTTCTTAGGACCGATCGCGGCGAGGTAGATGGGGATCTCGGCCCGCAGGGGATGGATGATCAGCTTCAACGGCTTCCCGAGGCCCGTCGCATCGGGGCCCCGGTAGGGGATGTCGTAGTGGTCGCCGTGGTGTTCGAGCGGTTGCTCGCGTCTCAGGATCTCCCGCACGATCTCGACGTACTCCCGCGACTTCACCAGTGGCTTGCCGTAGGCCTCACCGTGCCAACCCTCCACCACCTGGGGGCCGGAGAGGCCGAGACCGAGGAGCATCCGGCCCTCGGTGAGGAGGTCGAGCGTCGCCGCGGACATGGCCGTCATCGCGGGCGTTCTCGCCGGCATCTGCATGATCGCGGTGCCGACCTTGATCGTCGAGGTCTGGGCCGCGACCCAGGTCAGCGGCGTGAGGGCGTCGGAGCCGTAGGCCTCGGCCACCCAGACCGAGTCGAACCCAAGGCGCTCCGCGGTCTGGGCGAGCGCCACGCCGTCCTGCGCGCCGGAGCCCCAGTAGCCCAGATTCAGTCCTAAACGCATCGGCGCATCCTAGGTGTTCGAGCTCTGCCGGGGTTGTCGCGAGGCGCGTGCCGTCGGCGAAGGGGAGATCCGTTCTTCGGTCATGCGCGGGCCCGAGTCTACAATCGCGCCTGTGAGCTCGAACAGGTACGACGCGATCGTCATCGGAGGAGGACATAACGGTCTCGTCGCCGCCGGGTATCTCGCCAGGGGTGGCGCTAAGACCGTCGTTCTCGAGGCGCGCTACCGCGTCGGCGGTGCGGCAACCACCGAGCAGCCGTGGGGGCCCGACTGGAAGGTGACGTCACTTTCGTATGTCGTGAGCCTCATGCCGCCCGGGATCGTCAAGGACCTCAAGCTGGAGAAGCACGGCTACAAGGTCTATCCGCAGGATGGTTACTTCATGCCGCAGCCCGGCGGAGACGACGCTCTCGCCCTCGGTGGCAAGACGCCGGTGGAGAAGAAAGCCGAGGTTGCCCGCTTCTCGAAGAAGGATGCCGACGCACTCGAGCGGTGGGATGAATGGCTCGGGGGCCTGGGGCAGATAATGGGACCGCTGCTTTCGGAGAAGGCCCCCAAGGTCGGCTCCCGGCGTCCGGTCGATCTGCTCGAGCAGGGTTCGATCGCGTGGCGCATGAGGAAACTCGGCGTACGCGGCGTTGCCGACGTCACCCGCCTGCTGACGATGAGCATCTCCGACCTCCTCGACGACTGGTTCGAGTCCGACGCGGTCAAGGCGATGCTCGCGGTCAGCGGGGTGATCGGCACGTGGGCCGGCCCCGCGGAACCGGGCACCGCGTACGTGATGCTCCACCACCACATCGGAGACCTCGGCGACGGTGAGATTGGCAAGTGGGGGTTCCCCGAAGGTGGCATGGGTGGGGTGTCCGACGCGATCGCCGGGGGGGCACGCGAGATGGGGGCCGAGATCCGCACCGATGCCCCCGTCGCCCGGATCATCGTCGAGAACGGCAAGGCCGTCGGCGTCGCGTTGAAGAGCGGCGAGGAGTTGCGGGCGCCGGTCGTCGTGACCTCAACGCATCCGAAGATCGCGTTCCTGGACCATCTCGAGTCGAAGGATCTACCCGAGGACTTCCGCCAGGACATCGAGCGTTGGAACACAAGGTCGGGAGTCGTGAAGGTGAACCTCGCGTTGTCGGAGCTCCCGGTCTACAAGGCCCATCCCGAACCCGCGGCCGGCGTCCACGGCGGAACGATCGTGATGGCCCCGACGGTCGACTACATCGAGCAGGCGTTCCAGGACGCGCGCGCCGGAGTTCCCGCGGAACATCCCTTCGCCGACAGCTGCATCCCGAGTTTCTTCGACAAGACGATCGCACCCGAGGGCAAACACATCCTGTCGATGTTCACGCAGTGGGTGCCGCACACGTGGGCCGACGACCCGAAGCCCGCGGAGCTTGATGCCTACGCCGACCGTGTCATCGACCACTACTCGGAGTTCGCTCCGAATCTCAAGAGCGCCATCATCGACCGCCAGGTCATCGGCCCCCACGAGATGCAGGAGGAGTACGGGCTCATCGGCGGCAACATCTTCCACGGCGAACTATCGCCCGAACAGCTCTTCCACCTCCGCCCGGCCCCCGGCTACGCCGACTACCGCACCCCGATCAAGGGCCTGTACCAGTGCGGCTCGGCGACCCACGGAGGCGGCGGCGTCACCGGCATCCCCGGCCGCAACGTGGTCGGTGTCATAAAGAAGGACAAGCGGAGGCTCAAACTCCGCTGACCCGGCTCGTGTCGCAGGCCCTTCCTAACCTCTTTCCTCAACCCCATAAGAGGAGAGGAAGGGATCGAGATGCTCGCGAAGGCCGAGACGGTGGCCATGATCGGAACCGCTGGCCACCCCGTCCAGGTAGAGGTTCACGTCGCCCAGGGCGGCATCCCCACGTTCAAGATCGTCGGTCTGCCGACGGCGTCGGTGCGGGAGGCGGACCAGCGGATCCGCTCGGCGATCGAGTCGCTGCCGAAGGAGAAGAAGTACCACTGGCCGAGCAACCGGAACGTGGCCAACCTCGCGCCGGGGAACCTCCGCAAGGAGGGCACGCATTTCGATCTCGTCCTCGCTCTGTGCCTCCTCGCCGGCGGGAGGCAGATCAGTGCCGAGACGCTCGAGGGATGGATGGTCGTGGGCGAACTTGGACTCGACGGGGCGATCCGCCCAGTGCGAGGCGTCATGGCGGCGGCGATGACCGCCAAGGAGCACGGTCGAAAGGGGATCATCTGCCCCGCCGACAATGCCGCCGAAGCCGCGATCGTCGAGGGCCTCAAGGTCGTTCCCGTCAAGAGCCTGCTCCAGGCGATCGAGTTCCTCAAAGATGAGTGGGACCCCCCTGAGGTCGAGCCCGCGCCCGAGGCTCCCTTGATCACCGAAGACATGTCCGAGGTCAAGGGTCACTCCGAGGCCAAGAAGGCGGCCGAGATCGCCTGCGCCGGTGGTCACAACCTCTTGATGATCGGCCCTCCGGGCTCGGGCAAGTCGATGATCGCGTCACGCCTGCCCGGGATCCTGCCGGCGATGTCGTTCCAGGAATCGCTCGACGTCACGAGCGTGTATTCGGTGGCGGGGCTACTCGGGAACAAGGCGGGCCTGATGAGGCGACGACCGTTCCGTTCACCGCACCAGGGCGTGTCGCTCGCCGGATTGATCGGCGGTGGGTCCGGGCTCCCGCGCCCCGGAGAGGTCAGCTTGGCCCATCACGGCGTTCTGTTCCTCGATGAGATCTCCCTCTTTCGGAGCGACGCGCTCGACAGTCTGCGAGGACCACTCGAGGACGGCAAGGTTCGGATCGCCCGCAGTGGAGCGACGATCGAGTACCCCTGCAGCTTCTCGCTGGTGGCGGCGATGAACCCGTGTCCCTGTGGATACCTGGGCGACACGTTGCGATCGTGCCGCTGCACAGGAGCGCGCCTTCGCTATTACAACGAGAAACTCTCGGGTCCGTTGATCGACAGGTTCGACATCCAGGCGATGATGGCTCGGCCAACGCGCGCCGAGCTCATGAGCTGCGAACCGGCGGAGTCGTCCGCGGCGATCCGAGCACGCGTCGAGGGAGCACGCGAAGTGCAGCGCGAGCG
>WHTI01000279.1 GCA_009377815.1 Actinomycetota bacterium | reverse complement strand
GGTCATCGTCATGGCCCGCAACGATGACATAGAAGCGCCCATCCCGGCACCTCTGGTGGCGCCGTCACTGAGCGAGCTATCCGAGATCGTCACCACCTGCAGGGCCTGCCCCCGGCTCGTTGAGTGGCGGGAAGAGGTGGCTAGGGAGAAGCGGCCCGCGTTCGCCGATCAGGAGTACTGGGGTCGACCGGTCCCCGGCTTCGGCGATCCGGAGGCACGCATCGCGATCGTCGGACTCGCGCCGGCGGCTCATGGGGCCAACCGGACCGGGAGGATGTTCACCGGAGACCGTTCCGGCGACTTCCTGTACGCATCCCTTTACCGCTGCGGACTCGCGAACCAACCGATCTCGGAGCACCGCGGCGACGGTCTCACCCTCGATGGGGTCTACATCACCGCGCCGGTTCGTTGTGCGCCCCCGGCTAACAAGCCGACGCCCGAGGAGCGGGATCGCTGTCACCCGTACATGGTCACCGAGCTCGCGCTCCTGGAGAACCTCGCGGTCGTGATCGCGCTCGGCGCGTTCGGATGGGACGCGACGCTGCGCGCCGATGCTGACCTGGGAGGGTCGCGCACTAAACCGAAGCCTCGCTTCGAACACGGCGCCGAGGTCGCGCTCGACAACTTCACCCTGGTGGGCAGCTATCACGTGAGCCAGCAGAACACCTTCACCGGCAAACTGACCCCAGACATGTTCGATCTGATCGTTGTCCATGCCTGCCGGCTGGCAAAGGAGTGATTCAAGAGAACGGGACGTTCGTCGCCGGCTAATGAAACACACCCCCTCGTCGAAGGCTAGTTGCCTTGCACGGCGATGCAGGAGCGCCCTGAAAAGGGTCGAATCACCATATATCGGACTCGGCGCATCGCGAGGTCCGCCGGGTGTGGTCAAACCTCAAGGGGGAGGGGATCGCGACATGACACGACGGCGAGAACGACGGTTGCGCAGGCTGGGAGTCGCCTCACTGGCAATGGCACTGATCGGGGCACAGCTGTTGTCCTCGGCCCCCAGTGCTCTGGGAGCCAACGAGACCTACGGTTTCCAAGGTGAGACCGGCAGGGCCGAGGACGTGGATGCCCGCAGGGGCTCCGTGACCCCGGGTTCCCGGCAACTTGCCATGGTGAAAGCCATGGGTGCCACGGCTCGCTGGAATGACTTCGGAACGCCGCACTCGCTTATCAAGCACGGGGGCTACCTCGCCTCCGGTCTGTCCTCCAACGCGGTTAAAGCCGCCCGATCGTGGGTCAGTGACAATCGAGCATTGTTCCGGCTGTCGCAGCAGGGGATCGAAAACCTCGAGGTGATCAACGACTCCAAGCTCGATGGCAGTGACGCTCACGTGGTGTTGTTCCGTCAGTCCTTCGGGGGACTCGAGGCCGCCCAGGACGGCATGCTCACGGTCGGCGTCATCGGCGGAAAGATCGCCTACGTGTCGTCGTCCATCGCGGGGGATGGCAACCGTCCCGCGGCCGGCGAACTCAGCGCCACCGAGGCCTACCTGATCGCCGCGGGCGATGCCGGCATCGGCGTCGAGTCCGCCGGCGTAGAGCTCCTGAACAAGAAGGAGGACGGCTGGACGCTGTTCAAGGTCAAGGGTCTCACGGGCCTGCAGCGCGCCAGGCTCGTCGCGCTGCCCACTCCCGAGAATGGAATTCGCCCGGCCTACGAAACGATCGTGCTCAACAACCAGGTCGGCGAGGGTAAGCATCCCGTCGCCTTCACTCACTTCATCGACGCCGTGGACGGCAAGGTTTGGTTCCGACAGAACCGCGTGCAGCATCTTGCTCAGCCCGAAACAGGAACCTTCAGCGACGAGACGGGTGGTCCGGGCGATCCGTGCGGACCCAAGCATCCCATCGAGGCGCCCGCCGGCACGCAGAGCATCGACGTCGTGGCGTCGGCCAACAACCCTGTCGACGACATCGTGATCAATCTCTACGACCCGACCGGCGAGGTCGTCGCATCCACGGACACGCTGTTCAGCCCGGAGGCGATCCACTATTCCCCCGCGGTGGTCGTGCCGGGCACCTATGAGACGGAGGTGTGCCAGTTCGAGCCCCAGGTCGAGGCCTTTGCCTACAGCGGCATCTATTCCACGAACCCTGTGGGAACCAGCGGGCTTCCCTATCCACCCAAGTGGAGCGTATTCCCCGCCAACCCACCGCTCGATTACTCCACCACCGATACTCGCGAGCTGTGGTGTTGGGAGAGCGCGGTCGAGGGGACTCCGCTCGAGGGCTGCGAGCGCGAGGTCGAGAACATCGCGGCGCGTGCTCCGTGGGACTACTCGTTCCGCACCGGTACGCCCACCTTTACAACCATCGGCAACGGCGCCTTCAACGGCGAGGCTTGGCTCGCCGCCAACACCGTCATCGCCGGGGCAATCGGACCCGGTC
>WHTI01000277.1 GCA_009377815.1 Actinomycetota bacterium | reverse complement strand
GCGAGCCTCGAGGGCCGAGACCAGAGCCTCGATCGTCGATGTGTACTGACTCTCGAGCCTGGCGGCGAGCTGGATCTTGGAATACGCGTTGGCGGCGAAGGTGGTCAGTACCTCAACGTGCCGGGGGTCCTCGTTTCGGAACGGACGGTTCGCCTTGCGGTAGATCTCCACGATGCCGATCGCGTCGCCGTCGACGACGATCGAGCACCTCAGGAGACGAGCGAAACCGACTTCTTCAAGATGCTTCCGCTCGTTGGGATCGGCATTCGTGTCCTCGAGGGAGATCTCGAGAGACTGACCAGAGCGGATGACCTTGCGCGTCATCGGGTACTGGGCGAGCGGGTATTCCTCGACGAGACTGTTGAGGGCGTAGGGAGGAAGCACGCAAGCGGCGACGTCACGGATGACGTCGCGCTGCTGATCGACGAGGGAAACGAGCGCGGCGTCCGCGTTCAGGGCGGTGACGACCGAGCGGGCGAGGCCGGCGAAAAGGTCGCGCAGGTCCGTGGCCTCCTGCATCGGGCCGATACCCTCGATGAGATTGCCGAGGTTGTCACCACGGCTGAAACTGCCCGCGATGACGTTGCTCGTGTTCTTCTTTTTGCTCCTGTTGCCTGGGTGGTCCGGGTTCCGCATAGACCTATTTATCGGCGCTGGGGGCCTAGGAGTTGACTCCTCTTGCCCCAAAAAGTCCGATTCCTAGAGGAGCCGGCAGCCGATCTCGGACGCCAGGAAAGTGCCTCGCGGGGTGGCCCGGAGCCACCCGCCGGCCCGCTCCAGCAGGCCGTCCGCCTCCAGTCGGGCGATCTCGGGGAGGGATCGGGCCAGGGCTTCGCTCCCCCAGCGGTGGGCGAATGCGTCCAGGTCGATACCGCCGGCCAGCCGGACCCCCAGCATCAGCGCCTCGGCGGCCCGTTCCGGCGGCTCGAGCGTCTCCCGGCCGGCCTCGGGGGAACGCCCTTGAGAGGCCGCCTCGATGTAATCCCGCGGGAGCCGCACGGACCAGTACCTTGTCCCGTCGAGGTGCCCGTGGGCACCGGCGCCGAAGCCGAGGTAGTCGCCCGCCGACCAATACAGGACGTTGTGGGCCGAGGCCCGCCCCGGCCTCGCCCAGTTGGAGATCTCGTACCGTTCGAAGCCCGCGGCGCCGAGGAGCTCGCCCGCGACCTCGTAGCGGTCGGCCTGCACATCGGGGTCGACGTCGGGGGCCCGACCGGTCGTCACCAGGGTCGCCAGCGGGGTCCCGGCCTCGATCGTCAGGGCGTACGCGGAGATGTGATCGGGAGCCGCCTCGATGACGCCTTCGAGCGAGGTCCGCCAGTCGGCAGGTTCCTCCCACTGAGACCCGTAGATCAGGTCGGCGTTCACATCGGGGACCCCCGCGCGCCGGGCGGCCGCGAGAGCCGTCAGTGCGACCTCCGGCGAATGGGTCCGACCAAGTCCGAGAAGAACCCGAGGGACGAGCGACTGGATGCCGATCGATACGCGGTTGAAACCGGTGGTCAGCAGAGCCTCGAAGTAACGCTCGTCCACGGTCTCGGGATTCGCCTCAACGGTGATCTCGGCGTCGGCTGCGATCCCTACCGAGGCGCGCACCGCATCGAGGATGCGCCCGAGGTCCCGGGCCGGAAGGAGCGTGGGGGTTCCACCTCCGAAGAAGACCGAGGTCGCCGGTCCGTTCCCGGCGCCGTGACGTTCGATGTCTGCAACGAGGGCGTCCACGTACGGACCGTGGACCTCCTGCGCTCCGGATGCCTCCTTACTCGCGTAAGTATTGAAGTCGCAGTAGTGGCAGCGGTGGAGACAGAAGGGGATGTGGACGTAAACCCCGAAGCCCGGCTCCTCGAGCCACCGTCCGGTCCGGTTGAGTCCGGCCGCCGTGATCGTCGTGGCCATGCTCATGCTTCGACATCCGGTTCTAGCTTCAGGGCCTCGATGAAGGCCGACTGCGGTACCTCGACCGAGCCGATCTGCTTCATCCGCTTCTTGCCCTCTTTCTGCTTCTCGAGCAGCTTCCGCTTACGGCTGACGTCGCCGCCGTAACACTTCGCGATGACGTCCTTGCGCTTGGCCTTGACCGTTTCGCGCGCGATGACCCGCGAGCCCACCGCGGCCTGGATCGGCACATCGAAGAGCTGCCGGGGGATCAGCTTGCGGAGCCGCTCCGTCATCGTCTTCCCGTAGGTGTACGCCTTGTCTCGGTGGACGACGGTCGAGAACGCATCCACCGGCTGGCCGTTGAGGAGTACGTCGACCTTGACGAGCTCAGAAGGGTTCATGCCGACCGGCTCGTAGTCGAGCGACGCGTAACCCTTGGTACCGCTCTTCAACTGATCGAAGAAGTCGAAGATGATCTCGCCGAGGGGCATGTGGTAGCGGATCTCGACCCGCTCCGGGGAGAGG
>WHTI01000090.1 GCA_009377815.1 Actinomycetota bacterium | reverse complement strand
GAACGAGTCGATCACGGTGACGGCCGCCTCGGCGATCTCGGGGTCATCGGACGCCCGCACCCACCGGGCGACCCCGATCCCGCGCGACGGATCGTCGGTCAGGACCGCGACCCACGCGAAGTGGTTCACGTAGTCGATCTCCGTCAGGTAGTCGAGTTGCTTCTCGGTGAGCTTGTCGACCTCGTGGAAGAACCGGCGATAGCGGGACATGGGAGAGAGTTCCGTCAGTCCCCGCTTGATCAGTTCGCGATCCTCGGGACGCAGGACACGGAACGTTACCCGGGTCCCATCGTCTAGCTCCGCCAGGAGTTCCTCGGGAAGTTTCCGTTCGGCCCGCTCCACGTCCTCAATCATCTCAGGCCCGAGCGTCGGGGGCTGAAGGCGCTAGCCGGAGCGCTTCAGCTTGCCGTGCTGCTTGGCGTAGCGCTCGCCCCGATCGAAGATGGCCATGCCCAGCGGGATCGTGATGATCCCGATGATGAAGAGAGGAACGATCTCCCCCCACATCTGAGAGACGCCGCGCCCCTCGAGGATCGCGTCCCTGATGCCCTCCAGCGCGTAGGTTGCCGGTGAGATCTTTGCGAGCCATTGCATCGGCTCCGGAAGCACGCTCACCGGGTAATAGATCCCGGACACAACGAGCAGCATCCCCTGGGCGATGAAGCCTAGTTGGGCGCCCTTCTCCGGCGAGATCAGGGGAAGGACCGCGGTCATCATGCCGAGTCCCATGAACGAGATCGACGCCACCGCGAGCACGAACAGGGCTGCGAGGAAGTCCGCGTTCGGCATCGTCAGGTTGAAGAAGAAGGCGACCACTCCGAAGAGCAGGGCCGAGCGGACCACCCCGTAGATGATCGCGAACACCCCCATGCCTCCGAGGTGCACGATGCGCGACAGGGGAGCCATGAACGTGTACTCGATCGTGCCCTCCCACCGCTCCCACGCGACGGTCTCGGTAAGGATCTCGAAGATGATGCCGAGGTACGACCAGATCACGCCACCGACGAGGAGGATGGTTGCCTGGCGATTGACATCGATGCTGACACCCGAGGCTTCAACGCCCTTCGCGATGAACACGATCGTCAACGTGTTGGCGATGGTCCAGATGAAGAACGCGAACTCCCACACCCAATACCTTCGGGTCAGGTAGACGTTGCGCTCGACGACGCCGTAGAGACCTATCAGCTCGGCGCGCAAGGTGGAGGCGGGGCCTTTCAATCGTCGTCCACCTCGGCCTCGTCCTCCTCGAGGCTCTTCCCCGTCGCGGCGAAGAACGCTGCCTCGAGTGTGTCCGCTTCGTAGCGACGCTTGAGGTCCTCCGCCGGCTCGAGGACCAGGAGCACCCCTTCATCGAGGATGCCGATGCGGTCGGCGAGCTTCTCCGCCTCGTTCATGTCGTGCGTACAGAGGATGACGGTCGCATCGTGCTCGAACCTCACCTTGGCGATGAACTCCTGGACCTCGAGCTTGGAGCGTGGGTCCAGGCCGGTCGTCGGCTCATCCAGTAGGAGGAGCACCGGCGAGGTGAGGAGGGCCCGCGCCAGGGCGACCTTCTGCTGCATCCCCCGGCTGAGGTGCTCCATCGAGTCATTGAGCCGTGCGTTCGGGAACCCCACGCGGTCCAGGATCTCGGGGATCGCCCGCTTCGTTTCCTCCGACCGCATCCCATAGAAGCGGGCGGCGTAGCTGAGGTTCTCGTTCGCCGACATCTTCTTGAAGAACGAAGCCTCCACCGACACGCGATTGACCAGTCGACGGACGTTCCGGGGTTCGGTGAAGACGTCGAAGCCGAAGACGTGGGCGCTCCCTCCATCGTTGATGAGGAGGGTGGAGAGCAGCCGAACCAGGGTCGACTTCCCGGAGCCGTTCTGCCCGAGGATCGCGATGCATTCTCCGCGTTCCACGGTGAAGGTCACGCGATCTAGAACCGTGTTCATGATGCGCGGGCCGAACCGCCGGATACGTTTGCCCTTGCGGAATCGTTTAGTCAGATCCCTCACTTCGACCGCGGGGGCCTCGGGAGAGATCTGGGTTAGGTGAAGATTTCGCGGTTCAATGCGAGACAAGGCGCGCTCCTTCCACAGCGATGCGCCTCCGTTGTCTCACAAGGGCCCCCCCGGCGGCTGTCGCCTCGGCGACATACGGGCATATGGTGGCGGTATGACCCAACTCACCCTCGGCGTGTTCGGAACCTCCCATAAGGAGAATGAGCTTCGGCTGCCGATCCACCCTCACCACTTCGGGCAGATAGCGCCGGCCGTCCGTAGATCGATGCTTCTGGAAGAGGGGTACGGCAGCCGCTTCGGTATCGAAGCCGGGGAGCTAACGACCTTGGTTGGAGGGATGCGCAGTCAGAGCCAGCTGCTCGACGAATGCGACGTCATCCTCCTCCCCAAGCCGCGCGCCGAGGATCTCCTCGAGATGAAAGAGGGTCAAGTGTTGTGGGGGTGGCCGCACTGCGTACAGGACGAGAAGCTCGCTCAGAATGCGATCGACAGGAAGTTGACTCTGATCGCGTGGGAAGCGATGAACCTGTGGGCCCCCGACGGTACCTTCAAACTTCACGTCTTCCACAAGAACAATGAGCTCGCCGGCTACTCATCGGTGCTGCACGCGCTGCAGTTGATGGGTCTCACCGGTCAGTACGGGCGTCCCCTGCGAGCTGCAGTGATCAGCTTCGGCGCAACCGGCCGAGGTGCTGTGACTGCGCTCGCCGCGCTGGGGATCTACGACGTCACCGTTCTTTCGCACCGGGAACCCGCTCAGGTCGCGTCGCCGGTTCACTCGGCGACCAGCCTGAGGTTCGAGGTCGATGATGAAGATTCCACCAGGATGAACGTCATCGAGGAGGAAGGCTCCCGACCGCTGGCGGAGGTGCTCGCCGAACACGACATCATCGTGAACTGCGTCTTTCAGGACCCCCTCGCGCCGTTGATGTTCGTGTCCAACGACGACCTGGGAGTTCTAAGTCCGGGGACCTTGATCATCGATGTGTCTTGCGACGAGGGTATGGGATTCGAGTTCGCGCGACCGACTACCTTCAACGACCCAATGTTCACCGTCGGCCGCGGGGTCAACTACTACGCGGTCGACCACAGTCCGTCGCTGCTGTGGAACGCAGCCACCTGGGAGATCAGCGAAGCGCTGCTCTCCTATCTTCCGATCGTGATGGGTGGGCCCGAGGCATGGGACGCGGATGAAACGATCAGAAGGGCGACCGAGATCCGCGATGGAGTCGTTCAGAATCCGAAGATCCTGTCGTTCCAGAACCGCTCGCCGGAGTACCCGCACGAGCGCCTCTCCGGCCGTTAGGTTTCCTCTCTCCCGGATCCGATGATTTTCGACGACCGTTCCGGTCCTAGACATGTAATCGACGACCACTGAGGAGGGCGACCGATGACTATCGTTGCGGCTGGGATCACGACTTCGCTGGACGGATACGTCGCCGGGCCTAACGACGGGCCTGGGTGCGGGCTGGGGGAACGCGGAGAGCGACTCCACTACTGGGTGTTCGGCGGCCCGTGGACCTATGACGCCGATCCGAGCGGCGAGGCGACCGGCGCCGACAAGCAGTTCCTCGATGAGGGGATCGCTCGCTGTGGCGCCATCATCGGTGGCCGGGGAACGTACGAGGCCGCCGGGGCATGGGGCGGTACCAACCCGTTCGGAGTGCCGTTCTTCATCCTCACGCACCGGCCCGAGGACGAGCCGGAGGGGGCCGGGTTCACCTTCGTCAGCGATCTGGACGAGGGTATGGCTAGGGCCAAGGAAGCCGCGGGTGACAAGACCGCGATGGTCATGGGCGGCGCGGATGTCATCCGCCAGGCCCTGAAGGCGGGGTATGTCGACGAGTTGTCGATCTCGATCGCCCCGGTCGTGCTCGGGGGTGGGAAGCGCCTGTTCGATGGTTTCGAGGAGGATGTGACACTCGAGAACGTGAGCGTGCTCCAGTCACCGTTCGCGACGCACATGACCTTCCGCGTGGTGAAGTGACCTGGTAGCCCCAACGGGATTTGAACCCGTGTTACCGCCTTGAAAGGGCGGCGTCCTAGGCCAGGCTAGACGATGGGGCCGGGAATCCATGAGGCTACAACAGCAAACCGCCGGGGAGCGCACGGATATATCGTCTCCCCGTGATCAACGAGACGGACGTGCGTGCGCTTCCCGGGATCGGGCGTCGAGAGGCGATCGAGCTGGCGGCGGCGGAGAACGCGGCCTTTATCGCCGAGCTGAAGGCCTTACCTCCCGTCGCGTGGGATGGGATCACCGACTGCGACCCCTGGACCGTCAAGGACGTCGCCGCTCACGTCCTCGGATGGGCGGAGGCAGCGATGTCGTGGCGAGAGTTCAGGCACCAGATGGCCGCCGCGCTGCGCGGCTGGCGGAGCAACCCGGTGCATGCGCAGAACGCACTGCAGGTCGAGGAGCGGAAGCACCTCACACCGGACGAGGTCGTCGAACGACTTGAGGTCGCGTTGCCGGCGTTGCTGTGCCTACGACGCCGGCTCAGTCTCCCGGGACGACTGATCCCCTTGTACAACCCGTTGTTCGGTCTGACCACGCTCAGCTTCGCGATGGACGTGATCTTCACCCGCGATGTGTTCGCCCACCGGATCGACGTCGCGACCTCCGCCGGAACCGAGTTGTCGGTCGGTCCCAACGATCGCCGGATCTTCGCCGACTGCCTGCGCCACTGGGCTCGCAACACGCAAGCGAATCTGCGATTCGAGCTCGATGGACCCCTCGACGGCAACTACCTGATCGGGAAAGGGTCGGTCGCGTCCGTTCGTGGCCGCGGCACCGATCTCGTAAGGGTTCTGGCCGGGCGCCTCGCGCCCGAGGAGCTCACGATCGAGGGCGACCGGGAGCGGGCGCTCGCTTGGCTTGCGGTTCCCTGCCCGTTCTGAGCAACGCTGTATGTTCGCTGCTCAGATGCGGGAACAACGGAGGGCCGAATGTCGGTAATCGAGATCCGAGGACTTCGTAAGGAGTACCGGCGACTGCGCGGCGGCGCAACGGTTGCGTTGTCCGGTCTCGATCTCGAGGTTCCCGCCGGTGGGGTGTACGGATTCCTCGGCCCTAATGGTTCCGGCAAGACAACGACGGTCCGCTGTCTCCTGGGACTGATCGGCCCGAGCGGTGGCGAGATGCGCCTGCTCGGGGCCGACCCTCGCTCCGATCTGCGCTCGGTCATCTCACGGGTCGGCGCGATCGTCGAGACCCCGGCGATGTTCCCGGGTTTCTCGGGACGGCGCAATCTCGAGATCCTCGGTCGGACGGAAGATATCGAAGCCACCAGGATCGAAGAGGTTCTCGAACTCGTTTCGCTGCGTGACCGCGCCAAGGATCGGGTGAAGAACTACTCGCTGGGCATGAAGCAGCGGTTGGGGATCGCCGCCGCCCTACTCAAGGATCCCGAACTCTTGATCCTCGACGAACCGGCCAACGGACTCGACCCCGCCGGGATCAAAGAGGTGCGAGAACTTCTCCGCCGCCTCGGACGTGAAGGCAAGACCGTGTTCGTCTCGAGCCACATCCTGTCGGAGGTGCGTCAGACCTGCGACCACGTCGCGATCCTGGCCCGCGGTCGGTGCGTGGCCGAAGGAGCGGTGGCGGATGTGCTCAGCTCTCGGCGCGCCGCGGGCATCACCGTGCGCGTGCCCGACGCCGCGGGAGCGGCGGCGATCCTGGGAGACGCCGGGATCGAGGCCCGTACGGACGAAGGCGTCTTGAAGGTGGCGTTGCCCCCGTCCGAGGGAGCGCGCGTGACCAAGGCTCTCGCCGACAGGGGCGTCTATCTCAGCGAGCTCCGCCCCGACGAGGTCGATCTCGAGACCGTGTTCCTCGAGCTGACCGGCGAACCACCAGGCGAGGACCCGATCGGCGAGGAGGCGGAGGGGTGATCGCCTCCGAACTACTCCGATACCGGTCGCGCCGCCTGGTCAAGTGGATGACTATCCTCTTCGCCCTTGGCCTCGCCTTCTCTGGATTCCTGGTGTTCATCAACTCGGAGGCCGAGGGTCCGGCCGCGATCGCTACGGGAGCGATCGAGAGTTCGCCCCTGTATGAAGAGTGCATCTCGGGGGGGTTCGGCGATCCGCCCCCCGGGGCCGGATCTCTCGAGGAGTTCTGTTTCGAGATAGCGCGGGACAGCATCTTCATCGAGGACAAGCGCTTCTACTTCTCCGATATGGACGACATCTTCATGGGCGTCACGGTGCCCGTGGCGTTGCTCGCGTTCTTCCTCGGAGCCTCCTTCATGGGGGCCGAGTGGCAGAAGGGGACCATGACCACGACCCTCACGTGGGAGAGCCGCCGGTGGACCGTGTTCGCGGCGAAGATGGCTGCGGTCGTCGCCGGATCCCTCGTGCTATTTGCGGTGCTGCAAGGACTGCTGGCGCTGTTCCTGCTGCCTTCCGCTCTGTTCCGCGGCTCCACCGCGGGACTCGACGCGGCATGGTGGCAGGACACCGGAGCTACGTTGGCGCGCTGTGCCGCAGCCACAGTCGTGGCCGGGGTGGTTGGGATGAGCTTCGCGTCGCTGGGTCGGAACACTGCCGCGGCGCTGGGTATCGGATTCGGGTACATGGTCGTGTTGGAGAACCTGATCCGAGCCTTGAAACCGCAATGGCAACAGTGGTTGGTCGTCGACAACATCGGAGCGTTCGTCACGGAAGACCCGTTGTCGTTCCCGGGCATGCGTCATTCGGCGTCGTCTGCAGGATTGCTCGTGCTCGCCTATGCGACTGCGATCACCGTGATCGCATACGGATTCTTCCGCGCTCGCGACGTGACTTGACCTAGGGGCGCGGGAGCTCGGTGGTGTCGACCACCTGGAAGTGACGGCCCTCGACTTGACCCAAGGTGTGGAGCGCGTCGTTGTTCCAGTTCTTGTTCGGCTCGCCGGAGATGTACCAGTCGGAGCCGTTGTCGGCGACGATCATCCCGTACCGCTTGAGGGCCTTGAGCACGATCCGCGCCTGCTTCGGGAACCCTGAGATGTCGAAGCCCTTCTTCAGTCGGAACCGCTGACCCATCGCCGGCAAGTTGCGGCTCGTCTTATCGGATGCGAAATGACGCGCCGGATAGATGAACTTGCGACGGGTGTCTTCGACGGTGAACCTCAACGCGTGATCGATGCGGCCGCGCTTGATGTCCGCGTACCTCACGAGCCCAGGAAGGATCGGAAGCCCGGCGGCGTCGGCCGACGTCCATCCCTTCGGGCGGAGGTCGTTGGAATCGAGATCCCAGATCGCTCCCGAGCCGGCTTTCCATCTCGTGCCCCCATCCCGGGGCCGAGCGTTGAACAGCTCGTAGAGCTTGCAGCTCTGCCGGTCGACGACGATGACGTGGCGATCGCCGTCGGATCGCCGGCCCCCTTCGATGGGGACGTTCTTGGGGATCGGGTACGGGCCCTTGTCCGACTCGCTCTTGTAGGTGAAGGACACCGGCACCTTCTTCTGTGATCCAGGGACCGTCACGAACGGTATGCCGATCGGGCCCCCGTTCCACTTACCCCACCCGAAGTCGGGATGGAGGCCCGTGCTGAGACCTGCGGATCGCACGATCTTCCGGGAGTTGCCGACCACGGGGAGGTCTGCCACCGGGAGGTTCCAGTGATTATCGGCCGGGAACACGGAGCACTTGGGCGCGCTGGGGATCGGTCCGCCGACGGCGGTGGGGGCCGGGATCACCGCCACGAGGAGAGCACCCAACAGGATGCCTCGCAGCCTGCGGGTTACTGCAGTCCTTGCAGCGGTTGGACCTTGTTCCATTCCCATGACTCCATTATCGGGTAGTCGTAAAGACTCCCGCCCATGGCTCCTTCTTCGACCGTGCCCCGGACGAACGCGCTTACCTCTCGCCTCGTCGCTCGCCCGGCGATCCCGCCGATGGCGTGGACGGGAACGGTTGGATCACCGGTCTCCTCGCGGATGATCTCGATGTTGCGTTTGGTGTACTCGAGCACGCCGGCGTAGCCGCTCGTTCGGTACGTGTAGTAGCCCATCGGTAGGAAGACGTCGTAGTACTCGTTGAGCGTCGCGTAGGGGAAGTAGCGCCAGTAGAGCTGGCCGGCAGGGTCCGGGATGATCGCACTCAGTGGGTATTCGGGACCCGTGAAGGCACGGATCCTTTTGGTCAACCTGATCGCCCTGAGATTGCGGATCGTGATGTCGTCGACCCGCGTCGATTCGATGTCGAGGGCGAAGGAATCGAATCGCTCACCCAACGGAGTGGCGAACTCGATCGCCGCAACAGACCGTTCGAGGTCCTTGCTGAGGTTCTTGAACGACGGGAGATACCAAGCGACGACCTTCATGCCGGACGCATGGGCTGCTTCGATCAATCGACCCATCTCTTCAGGCTTGAAGATGCTGAACGGCTGCGAGTAGTTGGAGGTCTCGACATAGATCGTCCGGACGCCCTTGCTCACCATCACCGCAACCGCCGCTTCGGGGTTGTTCCACGGCCGGCGGTTGAACATGTCGACCCAGGTGCCGAGTCCCGCATACGCGGAGATGTCGGGCTCCACCTCCGTCGTCAGCGCACGCTGCTTCTCGGGGCGGTCCACGTGGCGGTCGGAGCCGAACGCCGCGACCGCCAGGGGAACCGACAGCAGGATGCCGGTCACGGCGATCAAGGATGTGAGTTTTTCGCGCATAACCGCCGTTCTGGTTGTCGTCCGCGTCCGAAGGGTGCAGGTTAGTCACAAACGGGCGATTCGACCGTACGTAAGATGCGCAATCTCGAGTGGGCCCCGTCGTTTCAGTACTCGTTTTGCGACCGATTGATCTTGTTCCGGGCACGAGAAACGGCTCGCCACTTCTTGGCCTCTTCGGCTGCCGCCTTCTTGTCTTGCTTGCGTTCGAGGTAAGCCAGCTCCCTCTGCAGCTTCTGGAAGCTCTCGAAGCGGTCCGCAGCCAGACTCCCGTCTTCGAGTGCCGTCTTGACCGCACAGCCTGGTTCGCTGTCGTGAGAGCAATCTCCGAAGCGACAGCCCTGCGCCAGCTCGGCGATGTCCTCGAACGTCTGCTCGAGTCCCTCTTCGACATCCCAGAGCTGGAGCTCGCGGATCCCGGGCGTGTCGATGATGACCCCGCCGTCGGGCAGCAGGATCAGCTCGCGGTAGGTGGTGGTGTGCCGGCCACGGCCGTCGGCGCGGATGTCATTGACGAGCTGCCGGTCGTCACCGGCAAGGCTGTTGACGAGCGTGGATTTGCCGACCCCCGATGACCCGAGCAGCACCGCGGTCGTACCGACCTCGAGGTGGGCCCTGACGTCCTCGATGCCCTCGTTCGTCACGTTGCTGACCGCGTGAACCGGCACCCCGACCGCGATCGCCTCAGCTTCGGCGATGCATTCGGCCGCATCCTCGGCGATGTCCGACTTCGTGAGGACGATCACCGGACGAGCGCCGCTCGCGTAGGCGGTCGTGAGATAACGCTCGAGACGCCTCACGTTGAAGTCCTCGTTGAGCGAACTGACCAAGAAGACGACGTCGACGTTGGCGGCCAGGACCTGCTCCTGGACCACGTCACCGGCGACCTTGCGTGAGAAGCACGACCGGCGCGGCATCACGGCATGGATCACACCGCTGTTCCCGGGCTCGCCGGAAACCGCGACCCAATCGCCCACAGCGGGCAGGTCGCCGCCTCCGCGCGCGTGATGGAGGAGTGAGCCGCTGGTGGATGCGGTCATCTCACCCTTCTCGGATATGAGGTTGTACGAGCCTCGGTGTTGCACGGTGACTCGGGCAGGCTCGTAGCCCTGGTCACGATGTTCCGTGAATGCCTCGTCGAGGGTGGTGTTCCATCCCAGGGCGACGAGGTCGATAACCTCGTTCAATCTGGATCCTTTCGCTTTGTCTGAGCGCGCCGCAGTTGCGGCAGCGACGTATCAGGTAGCGAGCGATCTAGGCGATGTGACGGCGACGCCGGGATAGGCATCGGTAGGGCTGAGCTAGATCGCTCGGCCTTCAGGTCCTCTCGTCATCGATATCGCCTCCCGGGATCGGGGAACAGAAGTGCTTCGCCCGGTAGCTTACCCGGCCCGGCGTCGATCTGAAAGGGGCAATCTGGGGCCGATCAAGGTCCCTGATTCCTGGGGGGCCCAGTAGTAATGTCCTGAGGGTGCGTGCACCCGCACGCCGTGGGGATGGGCAAGGGGGGAGCATGGGAGCAAGAGCTGAACGCCGGGTCGTCGGTTACCTACCACCGGATGTTCCACCTCCGGCAGCACTCGTAAGTCTTGGTCTGCAACACGTTCTGACGATGTTCCCGGCGACCGCTCTTGTCGCCATCATCACCGGGTTCGACGTCGCGGTAACCGTGTTCGCCTCCGGGCTGGCGACCGTCATCGCCTGTGTCGGGTCCCGCCGGCGCATCCCGCTCTATTACGGCGGTAGCTTCGCCTATCTCGCCGCGATCGTGGCCGTGGTGGGAGCCTCCTACGGAAGCCACGAGCTCGCCCAGGTCGGCGTCGTGGCGACCGGGATCCTCAACATCGTCGTCGGATGGATCATCCAGAAGGTCGGCAAGGAGAACCTCGACAGGGTTCTGCCCGCG
>WHTI01000080.1 GCA_009377815.1 Actinomycetota bacterium | reverse complement strand
TCGCGGATCTCACCGGCAAAGCGGTCGAGGAACTGAAGGAGATGCGGTCCGAGGCACGCGAGGGTGAGGGCGAGATCTCGTTCGAACGACGTCTCGCGCAGGCCCGGATCGACATCCTCACCGCCGAGCTCGAGCGCCGCAGCGGTGGCGAAGGCGAGTCCGACATCGTGTCCCGGCTGCCCGAGATCCTGGGGGCCGACGCCTCGGGCGAGGGAGAGGGCTCGCTCCCGGAGCGCGCCCCCGACCTTTCCGTGCCGAGGAACGCCGACGTCCCCCGCCGCCGGATCGAAGAGATCGCCGGTGAGAAGACCCTGGCCCGCCTGCCGAAGCTGAGCCCCGACGAGATCAAGGGGATCGTCACCCAGCTCGCCGAGCACGAGTCCAGTCTGTCGGCCAAGCGCAAGCAGATCCACGACGTCATCGACGCCATCCAGGCCGAGATCGTCCGCCGCTACGTCTCCGGCGAAGCGGCCATCTCTTAGCTTCTCTCCGGCGCTCGTCGCCGGAACCTGGGGGCGGTCGGCGGAGCGGAGCGCCCCGCTCCGCTCACCCAGAGCGTTTTTGAGGGTTCGCTCCGGGGGCGCTCCGCTCCGCCTCCCTCGGTGTCCGGCAGCGGCCAAATGGGGGCAACGCTCCGCTTATCTAGTGCTTGCAACTGTTATGCAGATGTGCTCTAATAGCTAGCAGAAGGAAAACACGACAACCGGACAGACAAAGGGGACGTTGAGGTATGGCACGAGGACCTATGAAGCTCGGTGAGCTCGGTGAGTTCATCCGGGAGCAGCGCCGGGGTGCAAGCCTCTCCCTGCGCAAGCTGTCCGAGATCGCCGGCATCTCCAACCCCTACCTGTCCCAGATCGAGCGTGGTCTGAGGAAGCCGTCGGCAGAGATCCTCCAGGCGATCGCCAAGGCCCTGCGGATCTCGGCGGAGACGCTCTACGTGCGGGCCGGCATCCTCGACGAGGACCGGGAGCACGACCTCGTCGGCGAGATCCTGAGGGATCCAACGATCAGCGAACGGCAGAAGCAGGTGCTGATCGACATCTACCGCTCGTTCAAGGAAGAAACCGAAGCACCTCACAAGAAGGCGGCGACGGTAAAGACCGTGGCCGGAGAGAAGAAGTCATGAAGCGTGACGGGAAGTTCGGAGCGACCCTCTTCACCCCCCACCCGGCGTTGGGCTTCGGCGGCGCATGCGTCGACGGAACCCGGCGAGCCTCCGTCTTCCCGTCATCTCTAACGATCCGAGGGATCCGTCCGCGCGTCACGCTCGGCTCGGCCCCGAGGCCTGATCTTTCGTGAAGGAGGTGACATCGATGGCGAAGGCACAAGAGATCTTCTACGCCACCGTCGGAGCAAGTGAGTTCGCGCTCGAGAAGGTGAAGGGCGCCGGCAAGCTGGCCGACAAGAAGGTGACGCAGAAGTACTACAAGGACTTCGTTAAGCGTGGGAAGACCCTCTCCACCAAGGTGAAGAACTCTGGTCCGACCAAGAAGGCGATCGCGCAGACGAAGACCGCCCGTGCGCAGGTCAAGGCCGCGGCAACCAGCGTGACCAAGGCCGTACGCGCCGATGCAAAGGCGACCAAGCCGGCCGCTACCAAGACCGCCAAGGCGTCTTAGTAACCGACTAGAACCAGGCACCACGAGGAGCCCACCGGTACGCCGGTGGGCTTTCTTCGTTCCACCGGTAGCGTGCCTCATTTTGTTCTGTCGTTCGTCGAGACGACCGACTCTCGCCGTCCGCGGGGGCTCCACCTATCGGGACGTGCTTGACTGACTGTTTCCTTGCTGGGAAGGAACTCGGACGATCGGAGGTTGAAGGGACCTAGTGACAAGTTCCAGGACCCTCGAGGTCCACGTCGATTGCGACGAGGGTTGTTTCGAGCTCCCCGCGTGGCGGGAGCTATTCGCGCGCGACGGGAAGGGCCACATCTTCGCCACTCCCGAGTGGAACCGCCTCTGGTGGGAGGAATTCGGCGAGGGCAAGGACCTTCTGCTCCTCACCCTGAAGGCCGGCGATGACGTCATCGCGGTCTGCCCTCTTTACCGGAAGCTCGAGGACGGCAAGAGGATCCTCCGCTGGGTTGGCGGTATCGATCTGACCGATTATCTCGGACCGATCTGCAGCCCGGGGGACAAAGGCGAGGTCGCCGACTGTCTGGTTCGCTGGCTGGGATCGACCGATGTGGAGTGGGATGAGTTCGATGCCCACAACATGCCGGTCCCGTTCGGCTTCACCGAGTTCCTCGTGGAACGCGCGGACCATGCCGGTTTTGGATTCGCTCTTCAGCAAGAAGAAACCGCGGCGATCCTGAGACTTCCGTCATCGTGGGATGACTATCTAGCCTCGCTCGACTCCAAGCAGCGTCATGAACTGAAACGCAAGCGACGCCGGATAGAGCGTGAGCATCCCGACACCAAGCTCAGGGCTTCGACCCCGGAAACCCTCGCAGCCGATCTCAAGATCTTCTTCGATATGCATCGAGGGGCCGAGGGCATGAAGGGTCACTTCATGAAGTCCGAGATCGCGACGTTCTTCGAGAGGATCGCGACGGCATTCTCCGACCTCGGCTGGCTCAGACTCGACTTCCTCGAGATCGGTGACGCCGCGGTCGCATCGACGTTCGGGTTCGAGCTCAACGGGACGCTCTACCTGTACAACTCCGCGTACGACCCCGACCTCGCCCGCCTGTCTCCCGGGCTGATCCTCGTCTCCGAGTTGGTGAGCGATGCGATCGACCGGGGACTCGGGGTCTTCGACTTCCTCCGGGGGCCCGAGCGCTACAAGTATCAATTGGGCGCGGAGGCCATCCCCCTCAACAACGTCCAGGTATTCAAGGACGGTGCAGGTCGATGAGCATGCGCGATGTGGAGCGAGCGGCGGTAATCGTTTACCACTCGTCGCCCCTTCACGAACCGGGCTCGGGCGATGCGGGCGGCATGACCGTTTACGTGCGCGCCGTAGCCGTCGCGCTTGCCAACCTCGGCATGACGACCGACATCTTTACGCGAGCGACGTCCGAGATCCCTCGCGTGGTCGAGCTGTATCCCGGAGTGCGGGTGATCCCCATCGAGGCCGGGCCGTTGGGACCGATCGCCAAGGAAGTCCAGCGTCGTCACATCCCGGAGTTCGTTGCCGGGATCCGTACCTTCGCGATGTCGGAGCATCATTCCTACGACGTCGTTCACTCTCACTACTGGCAGTCCGGGGTTGCCGCGATGGAACTAGCGCGTGCCTGGGATGTGCCTCACATCCACTCGCATCACACGCTAGGAAGAGTGAAGAACTCTAACCTCGCCGAGGGCGACTTCCCGGAGCCACAGAGCCGACTCGATGGTGAGGACGACGTGATCCGGAAAGCCGATGTCCTCATCGCGTCGACCGACGATGAGTGGCGGCAACTCGCCTGTCTCTATCTGGCCGATCACGACAAGCTCAAGACGATCCATCCAGGGGTTGATCGGAGTCTCTTCCACCCAGGTGATCAGGCGGCAGCGCGCGCGTCCCTCGGCTTGGGCGATGAGGCGGTTCTGCTCTACGTCGGGCGGATCCAGAAGCTCAAGGGGATCGATCTCGCACTGAGAGCTTTCAGCGAACTCGACTCTGCCCTGGAGAAGGACGTGCGCTTCGTCATCGTCGGCGGTGCCAGCGGCGCCGGGGGCGAGGGCGAACTGACCAGACTCCAAGACCTGGCGGCCGAGTTGGGCATCGCCTCCAAGGTGCGCTTCGAAGGGCCGCAACCCCACGAGAACCTCCCGACCTACTACCAGGCGGCCGATGCCGTGGTCGTTTGCTCACATTCGGAGTCCTTCGGCCTGGCCGCTCTCGAGGCTCACGCCTGCGGGACCCCGGTCGTCGGAACCCCGGTGGGTGGCCTCTCGTACATCGTTGCGGATGGCGCTTCGGGATTCCTCTCCGAGTCGCGCGACCCCACCGAGTTTGCCGGTCGACTCAAGACCCTCCTGTCGGACGCGGAACTGCGAGCGAGCTTCGGAGCGCGCGCCGCCGAGCGAGCCGCCCGGTTCTCGTGGGCGACCACTGCATACGAGTTCCATGAACTGTACGAATGTCTCGTTCGCGAGGATCTTCCTCAACCCTGCACTTGCTAAAGAAAGTCGTCGGGCCGCGAAAAAAAGTTGCATGCCTCTGACCTGGGTGTTTGCGGCCCCATCGGTTGTTAGCTCGCTTGACGTGCATGGGTGCGCGTCGCTATGTTCTCGCACGTTCCGATGAACACTTCGGTGATCGTCGGAGCAGTCGGCCCCAGAAGCTGAAGCCGGTGCGGGCCTCGTGTGTGGGGAAGTGCACGAGTCTCGAACCGTCCTAGGTTTCTGGGGCCGACTGCTTCTACTTCCCGACCAGGGCTCGCAGGAAGAACCGAAGGTTCGCTGGACGTTCCGCCATGCGTCGCATGAGGTACGGGTACCACGCGGATCCGAATGGAACATAGGTCCTGACCCTGTATCCGTCGGTCGCCAGTTGCTCCTGAAGGTCTCGCCGGATGCCGTAGAGCATCTGGATCTCGTATGACCCCTTATCCGAGCCCGAGCTCTGTGCCGCCCGGTGGGCGTGCGCGATGAGGTCCGAGTCATGGGTCGCGATCCCGGGATCGGCTCCCTTATCGAACAACCAGGTCGTCAGGAACCGGAACTGGGCGTCGATCTCTTTGCCCTTCTCGAGGGCGATGTCTTCAGGTTCCTTGTACGCGCCCTTCACGAGCCGAACCTTGGGAGCGATGGTGGCCATGTCTTCGAGGTCCCCCGGTGTGCGTCGGAGGTAGACCTGCAACGCGAGTCGGAGATCGTCGAAGTCCTTCTGGAGATGCTTGTAGATGTCGATCGTGTCGGTCACGTACTCCGACTGTTCCATGTCGATCTCGACGTACGTACCGATCGCCTGCGCCTCAGCGGCGAGTCGTCTGACGTAGTCGATGCATGCGCCCTTGTCGAACGCGAGTCCGAGCTGCGTGAGCTTGATCGAAACTGTCGTGTCGATCTTCGTTTCCTCGATCCGCCGAATGGATAACAGATACTCCTCGAACGCTGCACCGGCGCCGACCGCGTCCTGAACACCTTCACCGAGAAGGTCGAGGATCCCCCCGATGCCGCGCGCGTTGAGTTCCTTGATGGCGGTGATGGCGTCTTCGAGGGTGTCTCCCGCGACGAACCGCGTGACGACGCTACGCGACAGCTTTCCTTCGGTTACGAGTTTCTGAACCCGCTTCTTCTCAGCCGCCCAAAGGAGCGCCCGTCCGACGATCAACGCTGATCCCCATTCCCAGGTGACTGCGGTCTGTTCGACCTGCAATGATAGGGCCACTATGGCCAAGCTAACCGTGTTGGGCGCCGGCAAGATGGGCGAGGCGCTGGTTGGAGGATTGCTTGCCTCCGGCTGGCGGGAGCCCGGTGAGATCACCTGTACCGCTCGCGGGGAGGACCGTCTCAAGGAACTCGCGGAGCGTCACGGGGTCGATGTGACCATCGACAACGCGGCGGCCGTACGCGGTGCCGACGTGATCGTGATCGCGGTGAAGCCACAGGACATCGAGCCACTCCTCTCGGAGGTCTCCCCGTACATCTCCGGCGACCAAACCGTTCTGTCCGTCTGCGCCGCAATCCCGACCACCTTCATCGAGAGGCGGCTGGGGGAGAACGTCCCGGTCGTCCGGGCGATGCCCAACACTCCGTCGGTGGTTCACGAGGGGATGGCAGGGATCGCGGCGGGCCGGCACGCGACCGAGGCACACCTCGAGACCTGTCGCGAGATCCTCACCCACGTCGGCAGGGTTGTGACCGTGCCGGAGAACTATCTCGACGCCGTGACTGCCATCTCGGGCTCCGGCCCGGCTTACTTCGCTCTGCTGGCGGAGGCGATGATCGAAGCGGGGATCCTCCTCGGGCTCTCCCGTGAGATCTCTACCGATCTCGTCGTCCAGACGATGCTCGGCTCCGCCAAGATGCTCCGCGACTCCCACATGCACCCGGTCGAGCTCCGGGAGATGGTGACTTCTCCCGGCGGTACGACGATCAGGGCGATCAGGGTTCTGGAGCAGTCCGGTGTCCGGGCTGCGTTCCTCAATGCGATCCAGGCGGCGATGGAACGGTCGCAGGAGCTCGCACAGGGTGAGCCCGAAGCCTGATCACCTCCATGATCATCAGGGAGGCGACCGCCGACGACTTCGAGCAGCTCTTTCGACGTCTTTGAGTCGGTTGCCGCGGAGAAGCAGTGGATCGGCCACCCCCCTTAGGATGCTCTTCTAGCGACCGAGCATCCTTCGAGCATCCTAAAAGGAGCACCCCCATGCGAGTTGATTACGGGAACTTCATCAATGGCGAGTGGGTCCCGGCCATTTCCGGAGAGACGTTCGAGAGCCGCAACCCGGCCGATTCATCGGAGGTGATCGGCACCTTCGCGCGGTCCACTGCGGCCGATGTCGATGCTGCGGTGCAAGCGGCAAAGGCCGTGGGACGCGATTGGATGTTGACCCCGGCCCCCGAGCGCGCCGACTACATCTTGCGCGCCGGTCTGATCCTCGAAGAGCGCAAGGAAGAGATCGCGCACGTGATGACGCGCGAGATGGGCAAGACCTTGAAGGAAGCCCGAGGCGACATCCAGGAAGGGATCGACTTCGCCTTCTACATGGCCGGCGAGGGACGCAGGATGTTCGGCGAAACGATGCCATCGGAGCTGCGCAACAAGTTCTACATGACTGTCAGGCACCCGATCGGGGTCGTCGGACTGATCACCCCGTGGAACTTCCCGATCGCGATCCCGACGTGGAAGTCGTTCCCGGCTCTGGTCGCCGGTTGCACCGTCGTTTTCAAGCCAGGGGAGGACGTCCCGCTGTGCGCCGCGTTGCTGACCGACATCTTCACCGAGGTCGGGATCCCGGCCGGAGTCTTCAACGTCGTGAACGGTTACGGCGAGGAAGCCGGAGCGGCCCTCGTCGATCACCCGGATGTTGCGGGGATCTCTTTCACAGGTTCGCTCGAGGTCGGTCGCACTATCAATGAACGCTGCGGTCGCCAGATGAAGCGTTGCTCGCTCGAGCTCGGTAGCAAGAACATCCAGATCGTGATGCCGGACGCGGACATGGAAATCGCGGTCGAGGGCGCTGCATGGGGTGCGTTCGCGACATCGGGTCAGCGTTGCACGGCCACCTCTCGGCTCGCGGTTCACAACGACGTGCACGACGAGTTCACCGAGAAGCTCCTCACACGGGTGAAGGGGATGAAGGTCGGCAGCGGTCTCGATCCCGAGGTCGAACTGGCCCCAGTGATAAACGAGAAGCAGAAGAACCGGATCCTCGAGTACATCCAGCTGGGGCAGCAGGAGGGTGCCAAGCTCATCACCGGAGGGAACGAACTGACCGGCGAGGGATATGAGGGCGGCTACTACATCGAGCCGACGGTCTTCGATGACATGACCGCCGATATGCGAATCGCCACCGAGGAGATCTTCGGCCCGGTGACCGGCATCATGCGTATCGACACGATCGACGAAGCCATCGATGTCGCCAACAAGGTTGAGTATGGCCTGTCGTGCTCGATCTACACGCACGACATCACTAACGTCTTCCGCGGCATCGAGGAGATCGAGTTCGGGCTCATCTACTTCAACGCACCGACGATCGGAGCCGAGATCCAGGTCCCGTTCGGCGGGATGAAGAACACCGGCAACGGCCACCGCGAGGCAGGCCCCGTCGCCCTCGACTTCTTCACCGAATGGAAGACGGTAGCGGTCGACTTCTCCGGGCGCCTGCAAAAGGCTCAGATAGAAGACTGATGCCGAGCAACCCGTCCGTGGCCTTGGTGACGGTTGACGACATCGCGCGGAAGTACGACTTCGGGCCCGAGCATCCGTTGCGGCCCGAGAGGGTGCTGCTCACCTACGAGAACATCCGGGCGCTCGATCTGATCTTCCGGACCAATGTCAAGGAAGTCTCGGCTCGGGTGGCATCGGAAGCGGAGGTGCTCGCGGCTCACGCGCGCGATTACGTTGAGGTCGTCAAAGCGCTCGACTGGGGGATGATGCCTCCGTCCCAAGCGCTGCACTACGGCCTGGGCACCCCGGATAATCCGATCTTCGTCAACATGCACGAGGCGTCCTGCGCGGTCGCGGGGGCGACGCTGACGGCCGCCGACGCGGTTGCCGGCGAAGACTACAACTACGCGTTCAATCCCGCCGGCGGGCTCCATCACGCGCGGCGCGCCGAGGCCTCTGGATTCTGTATCTACAACGACCCCGCGATCGCGATCGCCAAGGTGTTGGCCGATCATCCCGACTGGCGGGTCATGTACCTCGATGTCGACGTCCATCACGGAGACGGCGTGCAGTGGATCTTCTACGACGAACCTCGGGTCCTAACCGTGTCGCTGCACCAGTCGGGCCATTCTCTCTATCCGGGCACTGGCTTCGAGGATGAGATCGGGGAAGGCGACGCGTTGGGCACTGCCGCCAACGTGCCCCTGGCTCCGCTGACCGGGAATGACGACTACCTCTGGGCCCTCGAGGAGGTCGTTTCGACGATGGCCGGGGCGTTCAAGCCGGATCTGATCCTGACTCAGCTCGGGGCCGACACTCACCATGGTGATCCACTCGCGAACCTGGGACTCACGATGAGCGCGTTCCCCCGGATCGCCGAGATCATCCATGGAGCCGTCAGGGACCATTGCTCGGGGAGGTGGGTGGCCACCGGAGGGGGCGGCTACCAGTTCGACACCGTGGTCCCGAAGGTGTGGACGATCTACTTCGCCGAGATGATCGGCCATCCGGAGGTCATCCCCGAGGACTGGCTCGCCGACCGGTTGGATCACGAGGTGTCCCGGCCCGATCGCGCCGCGATCCAGCGCACGGTCGAGACGATCCTCGAGTCATGCGTGCCGCGGCTGAGCGCCCTGGCGGGGACGTAGGCTTCTAGACATGACCGACTTCCACCGCTATCTCGCGTACTCAGTCCCCACCGCGTTCCTGCTCATTGCTCTTTGGGCGCTCGTCTCGTTCATCCGGAACAAGAACCCATCCGATTGGTTCTGGAATCTGCTCGCCCTTGTCCAGGTGGTGATCGCGATCCAGGTGATCGTCGGAGGGATCCTCTTCCTGATGGATCACCGCCCTGCGTCCAACGGACCGACGTGGCTTCACTACGTCTACGGCGGGCTCTTCCCGGGTGCTCTCCTCGTATTCGCCCACCGCTACGCGCGGACCGAGCGATTCAAGAGCATCCCGTGGGCGGTCTTCGGGGTCGTCGCGTTCGTCTGCTTCGGTCTTACCTTCCGGGCGCTCCAGACGGGCCTCGGGATCGATTGATCACTACCGGAAGGTAGCCAAGTGAACCTCGTCGACCTCGTCGTGATCCTTCTCGGGGTCGCGGCCGCGGTCCGGGGCCGGAGTCGCGGCCTTCTGGCGCAGGTCTTTGAACTCGGAGGCGGTTTCCTCGGTCTCCTCGCCGGGGTCGCACTCGGCGGCCGCATCGCCGATGCCTTCACGCAGGACCGCGGGCTAAACGGGCTCATGATCTCTCTCTTTGTCGTCTTCGCGATGCTGTCGATCGGTCAGACGGTTGGCTATTACGTCGGTCACCGGTTCGGGAAGGCCGCTCACGATGTCCGCCTCGGCCCCGTCGACCGGGGCCTCGGAGCCGCCTTCAGTGTGATGGTCCTGCTCGTGACCTTCTGGTTGGTTGGGTCACTGCTGGTCGGAGGGTCGCCCTCGAGGACGCTGGCCAAAGAGGTGCGAGACTCGGCCATCCTCCGGGCGACGAACGCGGTCCTCCCCGATCCCCCGAACGTGCTCGCCTACATCCAGAAGTACCTCGACGACTCCGGCTTCCCCCAGGTGTTCACGGGCATGCCTCCGATCAGTCCGCCGGTCGATCTCCCCAGCAACGCCGAGGCCAACCAGGCGATCGAGGCGGTGCAGCCATCGACGGTGAGGATCGTGGTCCCTGCGTGCGGCGGTACCCAACTGGGCAGCGGATGGGTCGCGGCGCCCGAGTACGTCATCACCAATGCGCACGTGGTCGCCGGGGGCGACGCGGTCACGATCCAGTCACCCTCCGGTGAGGCCGGCGGGACGATCGTCCTGTTCGATCCCAAGATCGACATCGCCGTGGTCCACGCTCCCGGCCTCGGCGCTCCCGCTATCGATCTCGATACCACCGAATACGAGCGTGGCGAGCCCGGTGCCACCCTCGGATATCCGGGAGCCGCGAACGGAGAGCTGAAGGTTCACCGCGCCGCGGTACAGGAGGTCTACAACGCCAACGGACGCGATATCTACGGTCGCTCTGAGGTGACGAGGCGCGTTTACGAGCTCCGTTCCCCGGTCCGGCAGGGGGATTCGGGCGGTCCCTTCGCACTGCCGAACGGGAGTGTGGCCGGGATGGTGTTCGCCGCGTCTACGACCGACGGCCGGATCGGCTACGCGCTGACGGGGGCCGAGATCGAGAACAAGGTCGCACGGGGCACGCGCCGGACCGCTCCCGTGTCTGCCGGACGCTGTACTCACTAACCTAGGTTTTGCTTGGTTTGCCGGAATAACTACGTATATCCCTCAGGCGGCGCGGCCCCTAGGGTGATGCCGCTCCGTCGCCCAAGAACCCACAGACCTCATGAGGTCGTCTTGTTCGTCTCTGCTCTAAGTCAGCGCGCCCTACTCTTGACAGCGGTGCTATTCGCCGCTCTCCTCTCTCCGCTGGTTCCGGATGCCCAAGCGTCCACTTATCCCGGAGCGAACGGCGCGATCGCCTTCATCCAGAGCGGAGACATCTACACCGTCCAGCCGGACGGTACCGAGCTCACCAACCTGACCAACGGTTACCAGGCGGATGCGGACCACGTCAGCATCTCGCCCGACGGACGCTACATAGCTTTCTCGAGCAGCGGATATGGAGACCTGGACGACGCGGGGATCTACGTGATGAACATGGCCGGCGAGGGCTTGTCCGATCTGACCAGCTACGACGATGACCTGATCGCGGTCGGCCACCCCACTTGGTCGCCCGATGGCTCGCGGCTGGCCTTCGAGGCCTACAACTGGGACTTCAAGAACGAGATGTACGTCGTGGACGTCAACGGGGGCAACCTCGAGCGGATCACGAACTGCAACTGCGTGCAGTTCTCGTCTCTCGAGTGGTCGCCGGTGGAGGACAAGATCGCCTTCCAGAACTACGAGGTGGTCTGGACGATCGATCCCGACACCGGCGCGACGCAGAAGATCATGGACGACTTCTACGACTCGAGCTCGGGCATCCACTGGTCTCCCGATGGGACCCGTTTCGTCTACGACGACCTCCTGGATATCTGGACGATCAACGCCGACGGAACCAACGCGCAGCAGTTGACCCACGACCGCGCCGCCTACTACGCCGACCCCGCGTGGTCACCGGACGGAACGGAGATCGTGATTGAGTCCAACTGGGGCGGCGCCGACCAGGGCCTCTTCGCCATCAACGCCACGACCGGCGTTCAGGAGGGAGGGTCCGGCATCCGAGAGGTGTACGACGGCCTCGGTGCGCAGTCCGATCCGGATTGGGGACCCGCTTGCGAGGGCGCCTGCGACTTCGTCAATCTGACCCTGATCGTGAAGAAGCAGAAGGCGAAGATCAAAGCGGGTGGCTCGGTGGTCCCCGCGGCCGGCGGACAGAAGGTGAAGGTCGAGCTCTTCAAGCTGTCCGGTGACAAGCTGAAGAAGGTGGGGAAGAAGACCGCCACCCTCAAGCCGGACAGCTCGTATGCGGCTACGTTCGACCGACCCAAGGGCAAAGCATGTGCCGTCCGGGCGACCTACAACGGTGACGCCAAGAACGCCCCTGCAACGACGTTCGTGGTCCTCAAGTGCTAGGCCGAGGTTCGGTGGCGCCGAACGCCGGCTAGCGTCTCGGCGGCTCGGGGTCTCGATCCTTCTCGGCCGCTCGGCGACGGATCGAAGACACGAACATGGTCTGGAACGCGCTGATCACCACCGCGGTGGTCAACGCCCCTGCCCAGACGTCCGCCAGCGCCTCGTTCAGCACGAGGAGATCGAAGGCGAGGAGGAAGCCGAAGAGGAACGCGGCCAGTAGCAACCCTCCGACCAGGGGATGGAAGCGCGGGAAGGTCCTCTGACGGATGTACTTCATCTCAGGCGCTTTGGCCTCCGTCGATGACCAACGTCGCTCCGGTCATGAAG
>WHTI01000177.1 GCA_009377815.1 Actinomycetota bacterium | reverse complement strand
GACCTTGCGGTGCGCCAACCGCGGCGACCCCGCGATCCGCTTCAGGTCAGCCCGTTGATCGTCGGTCACCGGCAGCGCCGGCGCGGTCATCACTGCCATACCACAAGTATACCTTGTTATTTCGCAGACACACCACTAGGTGGCCCCGAACACCCGCCGCTGCACCGAGTCGACATCGAGAAACGCCAGCGTGTCCGCCCCGCAGCAGCGGTGCCTGCGCAGCCAGCCGCGGCAGTATCCGGCGGTGCACCGCCGCGAGCTGCCGCACGTTGCCGTGGTCGAACGCGCGCAGAAACGAGCCCACCGTCGACGGAGCCCGGATCCCGCCGAACGTGGCCGGGATCGCGCCGTGCCGCAGCAGGTCCATCGCCTCGATGCTGTCGGCACCGGCCACCATCCCCGCGATCAGCGACCCGATCTTCAGATCCGGGTTCGCGCCCACCTTGGCGGCCACCTGCAGATGCTCGCCCACGAGGTCTTCCAGACCGACGTTCTCGGCAGCCGCACCGCCGGAACGAGCCCGGAATGCGACACGAGATTCGGGTCATCGAACGTAGCGCGCGTCTTGACTGCGGTGTGCAACAATCGCATCTACGAAATGCTCTTCGAGCGCGGGCGTTGAGAGCGTCAGCAACTCTCATATTCCCAGCTCAAGGGGCACTTCTGCTGTCACGACACACTCCCGATCACAATCCCGGCGGTGGATTCAGGCTGAGCTCACGTCGTGCTGCGCTCCCAGTCGATGAACATCGGGCTGGTCCAGACCTCGTGCCCGTTGGCTTGGCGGCCGCGGACGTAGACCACCGAGGAGCCGCCCCGCTCTCGGGGGCGTACCTCGAAGGAGCCCTCGGTCTTGACCGGCAGCGGTTCGTCACAGAGTCTCTCCAGGGCGACGAACAATCCGATACCACCGAGCTCCTTGCAGACCGAGCCGGTGGCCATGAGTTCGTCACCGGTCACCGTCATCGTGAAATCAGGGGTGTCGAGGAAGTTCGGAATCTCACCAGAGATTTCGAAGACAGCCTTGCTGAGGTCGCGCACGTTCATCACAGCCCCGTTCGAAGCTCCGTAGGTCTCCGTCAGCCACTCGACGCCATCCGACCCGAGCCGGCGTAAGAGCTTTTCGGGATGCTCGAATGCCCACGGACGGACGTCATCGATACGGCTATGCCGAACCCGAGCAGTGCCATGCCAGGTCGCCCATCGGTAGCGGTCTCGCACCCGAGCGCCCCCCCAGCGGATCCGGATCCGGGACTCGGAGTAGCCCTGCTCAGCATGCATATCACGCCTCCAGATGAGACCGTTGCCGTCGTAGCAGGTGATCTCCTCCCAGCCTCGGTTACCAAGAAGCTGGTAGTTGAGCACGAGGTGGTCGTCGGCGACCGGCACGTCGTCGCCCATCATGTGCTCCCCTGACCACAACAGAGCGGCTAGCTTCTCGCCGGTTGTCGCCCACGTGTGCCGGGCCCGCAGAGCCGTACCGACCGCTTCGCGGGTCAAGGCAGGAGCCACCAATCCGCACATCCCGCCGCTCGCACCAAATATGTTGGCGCCCGGCTTGCCGCCGCCGGGACGGCCACGGTGCTCGTCGCTCGCTCCGGTGGCCCCGAGGCGGAGTCCCCGCTCCATCGCATCCTCGAAGAACCAGTCGTCCGGCCCATAGGTCGAGTGCACCTCGATGAGCCGCTCGAGCTCGGGATGGTGCCAGTCGAGGATGGCTCTGCGACCTCCGACGTGCGGGATGAGTAGATAGCGTTCCGGATGGCCCTCGTAGGCGTCATAGAGCATGGTGATCGGCCAGTGCTGGACCTCCGGCTTCTTCGAGGCCAGACCTTCGTGCCACTCAAGGCAGCGGGCGAGGGTCGTGTCTCCTCCGATGTAGACGACGTTGTGGTCGCCGCCGACGCCGGGGGTGCCGCACCATTCGACACCGGGGAAGCAGACGAATTCACCCTCCACGGTGACCTCATCAGCGAGGTCTACGACAGCTTCCCACCGTTCGTCAGTGATCTGGAAGTCGTTGGCTGTGTAGCCGAGGAAGTCCAGGGCACCGATCCGTCGACCGTAGGCGAAGTTGTAGGCGTTATCATTAGTTCCCACCGTGTCGTTGGTGTGCACGTGCAGGTCGCCGAAGAGGGCTCGGGGGGCAGGGCTGTCGGTCGAGACCTCGATGTAAACCGGCTCTGCCGCCAATCGGCCATCCGCCGTGACGGCGTCGACCCGCACCTCGCCCGGTTCCTCGGAGGTGAGCTGGACCGTGCGGGTTGCCCAGTCGTCGGCGGGTAGCGCGTAATTCGTCTCGGTAGTCATAACACCGCTCGTCCGCAGTGTCACGGTGGCGCCCTCTCGGATCGGGGTATTACCCCACTGGTCCTCCGTGTGGATGTTCACAGCGCACGACTCGCCCGGTCGCACGAGACGGGACGTCGAGAGGAGCAGGTGCTGAGCCGGGCCGGGCACGACATCGAACTTGATCTCGTCGGCGAGGGCGAACCGCGACGTCCCAAGCAGGTCGACCCAGAGCCGGAAGGCGAAATCGCGTTCGACGAACGTCTGGACCCGAGTGCCCGGGCCGCCAGCCCTGCGGTCGCCTAGCCGGAAGACGAGGTGGTCTCCGGGCCGCAGGTAGCCGTCGACGAGGTCCACGATGAGTGCCTTCTGGAAGGGCCGCTCGCCGCCCTTCTCGTCGTAGCGACACAGCACGCTCTGTAGCGTCGACGTCGTGTCGCGGAACGCTTTGCCCAACCGTGATCCGGTGATGTACTCGACGGAGCAGTAGTCCCGCGCGGTCGGGTCATCGGTCTGCCACTCCCAGTCGGAGTAAAATTTCATGCACAACTTGAGCCAGCCGCTGTCCGCGATGCCCGAGGCACCGACCTCGTAGTCGAGCACGAGCTCCGTGGTCTCCCCTGCGACGATTTCGTGCCAGTCATGCGTGAGCCGGCCGAGGAAAGGCAGGGCGCGGACTTCGGTGGTGATCTGATCACGCACCGCCTTGTCGAGGAGCACATTCGTCCGCGGCTCACCTTGACATTCAACGGAGTAGCTCGTTGCGGTGGAGTCCTGAGCCGGGACGGCTCCGTGGGCACCAGTGTGTGTGTGGGTCATGTCAGCGAGTCCTTCCAAATCAGTAAGCTGATAGCATCGTTACGTCGGCGCCTCGTCAGCCGTTCAGAATCCGATTTCCAGACTGTTGGGTGACCACACTGGCACGCCCATCATCGCGTACCATGGCACGGCCACGAGCAGGGTGAATACCATGGCGATTCCGATCGCGACGACGCCACTCTTGGCGTAGTCCCGCATGGTGAACGTCCCGGTTCCGTAGGCAACGACCGCTGCGGTTATCTGGGTGGGCAGGACAAAGGCGAACGTGTCAATGTTGGCGATGAGCATGGTGAATGCGATCGGGTTGAGCCCGAGCTCGACGGCGAGCGGGATGAGTATAGGTGCGAGTAGGGCTACGGCGGCCACGTTGGAGAGCATGCCGAGGCGAATGACCTGCGTGAGCACCATGAAGATGACGATGATCACCAACCAACCTTGACCGAGGGCGAGCGGCGCCGCCAGGGACGCGAGGTACTCTCCGAGGCCAGTTTCCCCCATCGCAAGGGTCATCGACAAAGCGCCCCCGAGCAGGAGGAAGGCGCCCCACATGGTGTTGGCCTGGACCTTCTTCCAGTCGAGCCTCAGCAGGCCCGGGGTGAAGAGCAGTAGTACGCCGAAGAGCCCCACGATTCCCGGCTTGACGCCCGAGAGGAAGGCCCATCCGGCGGCGACGATAACGAAGACGATGAGCACGGCGCGCTGCTCCCCGGTAAGGCCGGGCCGGTCCTTCGGACGGTCATCGACGGCATTGGGGGTGGACGACTCCTCCAAGGAGTCGTCCGACCGGGCGGCTGATGACACCACCTCGAAGCGCGCCCGCCGGGTTTTGAACAGCCACGAGCTCCACAGCAGTATCGGTGGAAACATGAGAAGGTAGATCCAGTTCAATGCGAACCACTGGCCGTAGCCGATCTGGACACCGACGTCGTTTGCGATTGCGTTAACGATGATGAGGTTGGGGAAGTGGGCGGTGAGCAGGAACAAACCGGAGATCATCGGCCAGTAGACGAGGCTCATGATGACGATGCCTTTGGTGGCTCGGGCCCCGTCCTCGGACTTGCCGAGAAACTCCCGCATTCCAGTGACCACCGGGAGCAACGTTGCGGCGCGGGCGACCGCAGCGGGGATGATGAATGCGAGGACGCAGTTGGTGAGGAACATCCCTGTGGACGCCCCGGTGGCTGTCTTGACCCTCAGCTTGCTCAAAATGCCACCGGCAAGCTTGCGGTCGAGTCCGGTGAGGTGCATGGCGGCAGCGAAGATGAAGGCCGCCAGCGCGAGGAATACCTCGTGCTGCGTGAAGCCACTCAGCGCCTGCTTTGGCATGGTAAACGCACCTGCCATGATGAGCATCATGGGGATCGCCAGGCCGGTGACCGCGACCGGCACGGCCTCGGTGATCCACATCAGGCACGCCCACACGACAACGGCGAGGGTTGCCTTGCCTGCTGCAGTCATGCCGTCCGGCAGCGGCATCACGAACAGGATCAACGCGAAGGCCATCCAGGCGGCAACAAACCCGACAACTTGGGAGATGCCGCCCTCAGTTTGCTGGACGTTCGCGCGGAAGTAGCCGCGCATGCGGCCGATGGTGTCGGTGACCAGTCCCGGCGCTGCAGACGTCGCGCCTTGGTCCCTCGGGGGTGGGTGGGACACGATAGGGCCTCCTGTGCGGCACACTTAGTTGGACGTCCTGACGTGGCGATGCGGAGCGCAAAGTAGGCCACAATTGGCACTGTCGTCTGTCGTCCTGGCGACACCGGTGTCCCCTCCAGCCGGACCGCAAATCCTCCGGTGGGACAGCACGGGACACTGTTGTTACAAATGCGACACTTGCCCATGACGGAGGGCGGCCGCAGCCGGGGTGGGCGCAGCCGCGGTCGCGTGCGGCGACGGCGCGCCGCAGCCCGTCGGGGATGGTGCGGGTGATGCGGCCGACGTCGAGGGGCTGGCCCTTGCCGTTCATCACGATCGGCACGACGGCGGCG
>WHTI01000248.1 GCA_009377815.1 Actinomycetota bacterium | reverse complement strand
TGGAAGCCGAACCACTTAGGGGCCGGATCCGGCCATTTCGTTGCGTAGACCACACCGCCCAGCGTGTACAGGATGCCTCCGAGGATCACGAGGGTGACCGCGGCCGCGCCGGCGGCATCGACCAATTGCGGGATCACGAAGATCGCCGCCCATCCCGTGGCCAGATAGAGCCCGGTGTAGAGCCAGCGAGGCGCCTCGAGCCAGAACAACCGGAACAGGATGCCGCCCAGGGCTCCGGCCCACACCACCGACAGGATGATCGTGGACGCCGGACGGTCCAGGGCGAGGACCGCGAACGGCGTGTATGACCCCGCGATCACAAGGTAGATGTTGGCGTGATCGAGCCGCTTCCACACCGACAACGCCTTCGGTCCCCACCTGCCCCGGTGATAGAGCGCCGAGGTAGCGAACAGCAGGACCGATGCGACGACGAATACCGTCGCAGGCCTGCGGGCCGCCGCCCCGGGGGCCAGTGCGATGAGGACGGTGCCCGAGACCAGGACCACCGGGAAGATCCCCGCATGGAGCCAGCCTCTCAGGCGAGGCTTAACTTCCTCGAAGACATCCTTGGCCCCCTGCAGCGCGCCGTCCGCCATCGCCACAGATTAGGCCTTCACGACTCGCTCGACTTGGCGGCGATCTGCTTCTCGGTTACGCGCCTGACATTGCGGGCGAGGCCGACCTTCTCCATGCCGCTGATCACAGCCCCACTGATGTCGACCTGCGCCTTGCCGATCCCTTGGACCGCGGCCGACGGAAACGCGTGGTGGTTGTTGTGCCACGACTCTCCGAAGGAGACGATCGCCAGCGCCCAGTTGTTGGTCGAGTACTCGTCGCCGTCGAACGGGCGCTTGCCGTAGAAATGACAGATCGAATTGATGCTCCAGGTGATGTGGTGAAGGATGAAGATGCGCGCGAGCGAACCCCAGAGGAACGCGGTGAGCGCCCCACTCAAGGTTCCGGTGATCGCGAACCCGACGAGTGGTGGCAGTCCAAAGGTCAACAGGATCCACAGCGGAAACAGCCGATCGATCTTCACCAGCGCGGGCACTTTCAACATGTCGGGGGCCCAACGGCGTGCCGAGGTCTGCTCGTCGGAGAACAGCCAGCCCATGTGCGCGTGCCACAGGCCCTTGACCACCCCACGGATCCCCGGTCCCTCATCGAGGTGCGGCGAGTGCGGATCGCCCTCCTTGTCGGCGAACGCGTGGTGACGTCGGTGATCCGAAACCCAGGTGATCACCGGTCCTTCAACCGCCATCGAACCTGAGATCGCCAGCAGCCCGCGGATGAAGGGGGTCGTCTCGAAACTCTGATGGGTGAAGTATCGGTGGAACCCGATCGTGATGCCGAGCCCGGTGAACACGTAGAAGAACAGTGCGATACCGGCGTCGACCCAACTCAAGCCGTTGCCCCATAGTGAGTAGATCGCGATGGCGAATCCGAGGAACGGCAGCACGGTCACCGCGAGCACGATCCTCTTCTGGAGCACCGCCCTCTTGCCCTCGAGCAACCTGACTCCCGGGATCTGCGTTTCTTGTGGTCGCTCCTGAAGTACCTGTGCCACGGCTCGTTCTCCTCCTCGATGGCCCGCCTTAACTTACGATTCCGTAACCTACCATACCGTAGGTTACGGAGCGGTAACTATCGAGGAGAGAAATCTGGGCCCGTGGGCATGGTTACAAGAGCGGGGATGAGAACGAGCCTAGGAGGACACATGACGGCGGCACGGGAGCTGCGCTTCGCTTTCACCTTCGACGACTACGACGCGGCACTGCATCTGTTCCGCGACGTCTTCGGCCTCGAGACCCTGATGGATCTCGACCACCAGGGCGGCAAGGGCGTCATCCTCAAGGCCCCCGTGGCGACCATCGAGCTCTTCGATCGTGCTCACACGAGGTACGTCGATGAGATCGAGGTCGGACGCCCCTTGGGAGAAACGGTGAGGATCGCGGTGCGGGTCGATGACCTCGACTCCGCTAGCGATGAGGTGGAGGATGCCAAGGCCGTCCCCATCGCCGATCCGGTCGACACCCCATGGGGCGATCGCAATCGGCGCTACCGGACGATCGATGGGCTGCAACTCACTCTCTTCGCCGAACCCTAATTGCCCTCGTGGTCCTCGGGGCGTCCTGACAGGGTGGATTCCCCCACGGTCAGTGCCGGGATCAGGACGTGAGCCAGGGGTCCGATCGATAACGCGTAGGCGACCGTTCCTACGCCGACCGAACCACCGAGCAGCCACCCGAGCGCTAGCACGCTTACCTCGATCGAGGTTCGCACCACGCGGATCGATCGTCCCCTCCGAGCGAGCCCCGTCATGAGACCGTCGCGGGGGCCGGGGCCGAGCCCGGCCCCGATATAGAGCCCGGTCGCGAGGCCGTTCAGCAGGATGCCCGCGGCGAGGAACCCATATCGCACCGCGAGGGTCTCGGGCGCGTCCACGATGTGGAGCGAGGCGTCCATGAAGACCCCGACCAAGATCCCGTTGCTGATCGTTCCGAACCCCGGGCGTTGTCGGATCGGGATCCACAGCAGCAGAACCAGCGCCGACACCGCGATCGTGACCACGCCGATCGAGAACCCGGTGCGCTCCGCTGCTCCTTGATGGAACACATCCCACGGATCGAGACCCAGGTTCGCGCGAACCAGCAGCGCGGTGCTGAAGCCGTAGAGCGCCAAACCCGGAAAGAGCTGGGCCATGCGCCGGATGCGACGGTCGGCTGGGATCGGAAGAAGGATCGACAAGGTCGAGGAACCTTACTTGCGGGCGAGGGACCTCAGATCAGGCGGCGTTCGGTCGCCCAGCGGGTCAGTTCGTGCCGGCTCGATAGCTGCAGCTTCCGCAGCACCGCGGA
>WHTI01000174.1 GCA_009377815.1 Actinomycetota bacterium | reverse complement strand
TTGCCACCTTCGTGACCGTCCTCGATGTACTTCTTGGCGTTGTCCCACGCCCCACCAGAGTTGCTGAGGAAGTTGGCCATCAGCTGTCCGGTGAGGATGACGGCGGCGAGGAACGCTCCCAGCGCGTAGAAGTTGATCCCGAATCCGATGATCACCGGAGTCAAGACCGCCAGCAGTGCCGGCGTGGCGAGCTCACGCAGCGAAGCCTTGGTACAGATGTCGATGACGGGGCCGTAATCGGGCCGCTTGGTCCCATCCATGATCTTGCCATCGGCGAACTGACGACGAACCTCCTGCACCACGGTTCCGGCGGTACGGCCGACCGCTCGGATCGCCAGGGATGAGAAGAGGAATGCAACGGACCCACCGATGAGAAGACCGATGAACGTCTTCGGGTCGGCGACATTGATGGGGATCAAGTCGAAGATCCCGCGCTGGGTACGAAGCGCGGCATCGATGACGTCCCGAGACAAAGTCTCGTTGGCGGCCGTCTCGATGTATGAGGCGAACAACGCCACGGCCGCGATAACGGCGGACCCGATGGCGAATCCCTTCGTGACGGCCTTGGTGGTGTTACCGACGGCGTCGAGACCCACCATGATCTTCTGGGGCTCACCTTCGAACTCACCCGACATCTCTGCGATGCCGGCCGCGTTGTCGGCGACCGGACCGAACGTGTCTTCCGAGACGACGACCCCGGTCGTGGCGAGCATGCCCATACCGGTAAGTGCGACGAGGTACAGCGAGAACTGAAGGTTGCCGCCACCGAGTGCGATCGCGACGCCGAGAGCACCAGCGATAGCGACGATCGCCCACACCGAGGACTCGAGGCCCGAAGAGACCCCCGAGAGGATCGTCGTGGCGGGGCCGGTACGTGTGGCCTCCGCGATCTCCTGTACGGGCTTGGTCTCCGTCGAGGTGAAGTACTCGGTCAGCCGAGAAACGACCTGGGCGAGCACCAGACCGACGACGACCGCTGCGAACACTTTCCAGCCCTGGTTGGTCGTCTCGCCGTTGAGGTTCTCGTTGCCGACGTAGAGGAGGGCAACGAGGCCGGTTCCGATCACGGTCAGTACACCGGCGGTCAGGAACCCACGGTTGATCGGTGCCATCGCCGTCTTGTCCTTGTCGGTTGCCCTGACGGCATAGACACCGACGATGGAGGCGAGCACCCCGATAGCGCGGGCGATCACCGGGAAGACGAGACCGAGAGCCGGGTTGGCATCGATCGAGTTGAACGCCGCCACCCCAAGGATGATCGAGGCAACGAGGGTCACCTCGTAAGACTCGAAGAGGTCGGCCGCCATACCGGCGCAGTCACCAACGTTGTCCCCGACGTTGTCCGCGATGGTGGCGGGGTTGCGAGGGTCGTCCTCCGGGATCCCGGCCTCGACCTTACCGACGAGGTCAGCGCCGACGTCCGCAGCCTTGGTGAAGATGCCGCCGCCGACCCGGAGGAACAGGGCCAGCAACGAACCACCGAAGCCAAAGCCGACGAGGATCGCCGAAGAGGTGTTCTGGAAGATCAGGATGATGATCGTGGCACCGAGAAGTCCGAGGCCGACCGTGAACATGCCGGCAACGCCTCCAGTCCGGAACGCGACCTTCAGGGCGGCCGGCAGCGAGCCCGAACGCGCCGCCGCAGCGGTTCGAACGTTGCCGCGCACCGCGAGGCTCATCCCGATGAATCCGGTGAGTCCGGACATGAGACAACCAGCAACGAAAGCGAGGGTCCGGAACAATCCCGACTCAACAAAGCTGAGCGCCTCGGATCCGTCCGACTTGTTCACCGCGACCGACGTGAAGAACACGATGATTGCAAGCGGGATCAGGATGATCCCGATCGTCTTGAACTGGCGCCTCAGATAGGCAAGGGCGCCTTCCTGGATGGCGGCGGCGATCTCCTTCATCTTCGGTGTGCCCTGGTCGGAGGCGAGCACTCCCCGCATGAGGAGGAAACCCACTCCGATCGCGATGAGGGCAGTTGCGGCGGAGAAGAACAGCCAGGCGAATTCGGTACCTGTGAGGGTGAATTCCTGGTAGCCCCCCTCCGAAGCGAGGATGAGATCGTGCATGAGCGCGCCGCTCCTTTCCTGGAAAACGTCGATGCACCGATAGGCCATCGGGCCGGGGATTCGGACCCCAGAAACGTAGTTTTGGCGACGCGGGATAGTAGTTTTGGGCTATCGAAAAGTCAAGTCCAGAGCGGGGTTCAGCCCGCGGCCCTCGGGGAGGGCCGCGGGTCCTCAGACCTCGGGACGGCTGCGCTTCATGCGGTACATCGAGCGGTCGGCCTGGGCGAGGACGTCGTCGACCCCGGCCCCCTGCTCGGGGAGCGCTACTCCGGTGCTCAGGCTGATCCGCAGGCGCAGGGGCCCCACGTCCACCGGCGCTGCCATCACCTCGTCGATCCGGGTGAGGATCGAATCAAGGACGCTGACGTCGAGGAGGTCTTCGCACACGATCACGAACTCGTCACCGCCCAACCGAGCAAGGGTGTCGCCGGAGCGCAGAGCACTGGTCAGGCGATCGGCAACTTGGCGCAGGACGTCATCGCCCACGGAGTGGCCGAAGCGATCATTGATGGTCTTGAAATCGTCGAGGTCCATGAACAGGACCGCCAGTGATTCGGCTCGCCGGCCGCTGCGGTCGAGAGCGTGCTGCACGCGGTCCCACAACAGCCGGCGGTTGGGGAGACCGGTCAGGGCATCGTGCAGCGCGTAGTCGGCAAGCTTGGCCTCCGCGGCCTTCCTATCCGTGATGTCCTGGATCTGGGAGATGAACATCGGTCGACCGGTCTCGGAGTCCGTCGTAAGGGAAACGCTGAGGATCCCCCACACGTAGTGCCCCTCGGCGTGGACGTAGCGCTTCTCCATCTGATAGTGGTCGATCTCTCCGGAGAGGATCTGCTGGACGTACCGAACGTCCTTCTCCAGGTCCTCGGGGTGCGTGATCTCTTGGAAGGTCTTCGCCAAAAGCTCGTACTCGGTCAGCCCGAGGAAGCGACACAGTGAACGATTCACGCGGATGAACCGGCCCTCCTCGGATAGCAGGGCCATCCCGATGGCAGCGAAGTCGAAGGCGCTCCGGAACCGCTCTTCGGCCTCCCGCAGGGCGCTCTCGGTGTGCTTCCGCTCGGTGACGTCCCGGGAGTTCGTGTGCAACTCGACGAGCTCCGCGGTGTCCGCGTCCCGGCTGAGGTGGATAGTGGTCTCGAACCAGATGTAGGACCCATCCTTGCAACGGACGCGATAGGAAGCGGAGCACGCCTCGGAGGTCTCCATACAATTGGCAAGCGTCTTGCTCACTCCTGCCCGGTCCTCGGGTCGGATGAAGTCGAGCAGCGACCCCCCGATCAGTTCCTCCGGCTCGTAGCCGAGGATCAGGCGAGCCGAGGGCGACACGTAAACGCAGGTGCCGTCGGGCGTGTACCGGGCGATGAGATCCGAAGCATCTTCGGCCAGCAGGAAGAGAGCAACTTCCTGGTCGCGAGTGCTGCGGTCCACCGTGGGACTGGCCATTCAGTTTCTCCTGAAGACGACAGACGATGTCTCTCCCTTGTCGGCAGACAGGGCTCCAACCTGTAAGCAAGACTCCATAGGGGAGGATGCGCTGATGCTGGGTTACGCCTGGAGGGTTCTCACCCGCCACCGGTCATTGTGGGGCCCCACCGCGGCATGCGCCCTCGTAGCCGCGGTCCCCGGCGTCCTGGTCGCCACGGTCCTCAGCCCCTCGCTGACCGCGCTTCTGCTCTCGGGGGACCCCGTGGTCGCCTACCGGCTCCTCCCGGGCCCCCTGGTCTCCGGCGGAGCCCCCGGGGCACTGGCGTGGGGAGGCATCGGGGTGGCTTCGATGGCGGTGCTGGCCGTCTGGACCCGGCTCTACATCGCCGCCCTGTGGATCTCGCTCGAGGATCGCGATGCGGGATTCGTCACCGCACTCAGAGATACCAAGAGTCGTTGGGGGACGGCCTTCCTCATCCATCTCGAAGCGCTGGTAGCCGTGGGAACGGTTCTGTGCGCGACCGCGTTCCTCTTCTTCATCGGTCCGACCGGAGGAGGGGGCGGGACCGGGGCCTTCCTCGTCATCACGATCGTCCTTCTCTTCAGATCCGTAGTGAGGGTCGCTTCGACGCTGGCCCTCCGGGCTGCAACGTTCGACGACATGGACCATCTGTCGTCCTGGCGGCGGGGTTTCGAGATCGTGCATATCCGGAGAAGTGAGGCCCTCGCCGCGTGGATGATGCTGGTTGCCATCGGTGCCGCTCTGTGGATCGGTGGGCGTCTGATCACGCCGGTCCTGCAGGAGACCCTCCTGGCGTATCCGCACGACAGCGGCTACACCACGGCGCGGGAACTCGTTCAGCTGATGTACGCGGTGCCTATCGAGGCGTTCCTCCTGGCACTTTCGATCGGGGTCTGGACGGCCGTCTATCTCGGCGGCGACGCCCTCCGAGAGATCCCCCCGGCACGCGGGAGGTCGGGAGCCGATCCCTGGACGATCAGGGCACTCGCGCTGCTCGTTCTCCTCGTCCTGGTCGGCAACGGGATCCCGACCGCGATCGATGCGCGCTACAAGCGATCGCTCGACCGCGGTCGAGCGATCGTCGAGGAGCGAGAGATAACCCCTGAAGATGCGGTTCGATCCACCGGCGGGGAGCCTGGAACATCGGCGATCTCGTACACGGTGAACGCGACCCTCAACGACGACGACCTCACGTGGACGACGCGCATCCTGTACCTCAATGAGACGGAGGCAGCGTTGCCCGACATCGGCATCCATGTCTATCCGGCGGCCTATGCGCGCGCGGTGCAGGATCTGCCACTGGCCCGCGATCTCGCCGCCAACGACATCAGCGGTTCGTTCACTCGGACCGCCACAGCTGGCGAGTTCGAGGTCGTCGCGCTCTCCGTCGACGGAAGTACCGCCGACCACACTCGCGACGAGTCCGCACTCCTCGTCGAACTTGATGCACCTCTGACCCCGGGACGCACGGTCGAGATCGAGGTTCGGCTTCGAGCCAAGCTCCCTCGCTACCCGGAACGGTTCGGGATCTGGGAGAACCAGACACTCCTGGGGAACTGGATCCCGGTGGTCGCTCAGCGCGAGGGAGGGTCGTGGCGTCTCGATGAGTACGGTCCGGTTGGTGATCCCTTCTTCTCGTCGGTGGCGGACTACGACGTCACCTTCGACGTCCCCGCGCGCGAGCAGATCGTCGGTTCTGGGATCCTGACGAGCGTCGAT
>WHTI01000368.1 GCA_009377815.1 Actinomycetota bacterium | reverse complement strand
GGAAGGGCTCTCTGATTATCGGCTCATGGCAGAGGATGCCTTCCGGGCGGTTAAGCGATGGGATGAGGAAACTTTCGCGGATTGGCGTAAGGCTTTGTACCTTGAGCGCCACGGCCGATTCATGGGCGCGGAGCGGACTAAGCGATTCGGGCTCGTGCTCATGCCGGAAATTATGTTCCGCGTTGAGATAGTCGCTACTCAATTCCACGTTCCCTGGGGCTGTGCATACATCCGCCTACGCGAGTTAGGCCACTTGAAGGAGTCCCGTGGCATTGCCCGGATGGTGGAGTCGGTGCACTGGCGTGACGAGAACGGGAGGGCTGAGGGGTGACCTGCTACCGCTGCAAGGCGTGGCCGTGCGTCTGCCATGACGGCATCACGATCATTCACGGCGACTGCCGCGACGTGCTGCCGCAGCTAGAGCCGGTAGACCTCGTGCTGACCGACCCGCCTTACGGCGTCGCTTACAAAACGAGCAGCAGCCGGTCAGTTTTGGCTATCGCACACGATCACCCGCCTGTCTATGGTGACGACGAGCCTTTTGATCCATCGCCTCTTCTTGTCTATGAGCGGCTGATTGTCTGGGGCGGCAACCACTTTGCAGACCGACTGCCTGCATCCCCGACGTGGCTCATTTGGGACAAGCGGTGCGGCCTTGCACAAAACGACTCCGCCGATTGTGAGATTGCGTGGTCGAACCTTGGTGGGCCTGCTCGCATCTATCGCCATCTTTGGATGGGGATGCTTCGGGATTCCGAGGCAGGTACTTCTTATCACCCAACTCAGAAACCTATCGCCCTCATGCGCTGGTGCATTGAACAGGCGGATGAGAGCGACTTAATCCTCGATCCCTTCATGGGCTCCGGCACGACGCTGCGGGCCGCGAAGGACCTAGGCCGCAAGGCCATCGGTATCGAGATCGAAGAGCGCTACGTGGAAATAGCAGCCAAGCGCCTCAGTCAGGAGCGCTTGCTGTGAGCCTTCGCGCCAAGGTCGTCTACGGCGTCGAAATCAGGGGCCAGCCCTGCGCCTATTGCGGCCAGCCAGCGGTCAACGGCGACCACGTTATCCCTCGATCCACGGTACGCCACTACAACGCCTCTGACGCCACTGAGAGCATCCCTAGCGCGTGGTTGGCGGTGGTGCCGAGCTGCTTTGCTTGCAACATCCGCAAGGGGACGCGACGCCTCGTGCCGCCTTCCTGGGCCAAGCGCGTCAAGGCGATGAATCGCTTCTTTGGCGGGACTAAGTGGCGGGTCTGGCAAGGCGACACGTCTGAGGTGGCCTATGCCGGGACGCATCTTAAATACGGGGTGGGGGTATGAGTAAACAGATCGCCTTTTGGCCCCCGAAATGTTCATTTATTAACTGCGCCGAAGATGCCATCTGTGGGCTTCGGCATAAGCAGACCGGCGACCGGATCAATGTCTGCCGCCGTCACTACAAGACGATGAAGGCAGAGGCATATCGAGGCAAGCCGCGAGTAGAGGTGGGG
>WHTI01000091.1 GCA_009377815.1 Actinomycetota bacterium | reverse complement strand
TCTACGGATACCTGGTCCTCTTCTTCATGGGGATGCGTCCCAGCCTGCTGGAACTGCTCGTGCGGGGCGATGAAGCCATGTACGAACGCATGGCGAACCTGCAGGAGCCCGCTCAGCGCGAGGGAGCGATCCTCTTCTGCGATCTCTCTCAGTCCGCTCCCCTGGCCCGGCAGCTCCCCACCGCTCGCTACTTCAGACTCGTTCGAGATCTTTGGACCGGCATCGACCGTGCGGTCGCCGACGAGCTCGGCATCATCGGGAAGCACGCCGGTGATGGAGCTTCCGCATTCTTCCTCGTGGAGAACCTCGGCAATGCGTCGCGCTCTGCTGCCGCTGCGATCCGCGCGGCTCGACGGATCCACGAGATCGCGGAAGAGGTGACCGGCGACGTGATCGAGGAGGCCGGCGCGATGCGCGTCGGTATCCATTGGGGCGCCCAGCTCTACATCGGCCAACTCGTTCCCGGTGGGCGCCTCGACGTCACCGCTCTCGGCGACGACGTCAACGAGGGTGCTCGCATCCAGGAGGCAGCGCCACCCGGAGAGACGCAAGCGTCCAAGCAGTTGATCGAACGCCTCGAGCCCGACGACGCCGCATCCCTCGGACTCGACGCCGAGAAGCTCTTCTACCGCACGCTCGCCGATATGCCCGGTGCACCGGAGAAAGCCGTACGCGACGCAGGCGCCCTGGCCGTCACTTCGCTCTAGACGAGCGGGAGGTTCGGGTCCGGAGATGCATTCAGGCCGCTCGTCTTGCCCCGGCGGAGCATCGCGGTGCCGCAGGCCCCGATCATCGCGGCGTTGTCGGTGCAGAGTTCCATCGGCGGGACGTGGAGACTGAAGCCGTCCTTCTGGCAGGCCTCGGCGAGGCCCTGTCGCAGCCCCGAGTTCGCCGCCACACCGCCGCACAGGAAGACCCGATGGACGCCGGCGGCCTTGGTCGCGGCGATCGTCTTGGCCACCTGGACGTCGACCACCGCCTGCTGGAACGACGCGGCGATGTCTTCGATCGAGACGATCTCGCCGCGGGCCTCCGCTCGCCGGACGTAGTTGATGACCGCCGTCTTGAGCCCCGAGTAGGAGACATCGAAGTCGCCCTCGAACATCAGGGCCCGCGGGAACCCGATCGCCGTTGGATCGCCGAGAAGCGACAGCCGGTCGATCTCGGGACCGCCCGGGTAGTCGAGGCCGAGGAAGCGCGCCACCTTGTCGAACGCCTCGCCGGCGGCATCGTCGATCGTTCCGCCCATGACCTCGTAGTTGCCGTGCCCCTTCACGTGCACCAGCATCGTGTGGCCGCCCGAGATGATCAGGGCGACCGCCGGGAACTCGGCGTTGTGATCGTCGAGGAGGTTCGAATAGAGGTGTCCTTCGAGATGGTTGACGCCCACGAACGGGACCTGCAACACGGCCGCGATCGATTTCGCCTCGGCAACGCCGACGAGCAGGGAACCGATCAGTCCGGGTCCGAGCGTCGCGGCGATCGCGTCGATGTCCCAGAACGTCAGGTCAGAGCCTCGCAGCGCCTCTCCGATGGCGGGAGTCAGGGCCTCAACATGTGCGCGCGACGCGATCTCGGGAACGATGCCGCCGTACTCACCGTGGAGGTCGACCTGGGAGACGATCACGTTAGAGAGGATCTCCCGGCCCCCTTTCACGACGGCGGCCGATGTCTCATCACACGAGGTCTCGATCGCGAGGACGAGGACGTCCTCGTCCCAATCCCCGATGCGGCGTTCGAGCACGACGGCTTCGGGAGTGGTCCACAGCGTTCTAGGCACCGGCAGCACCCCTCGGCCCCCGGACACCCGCACGGATCCCGTCGAGTCGCTTGCGGTACTCGGTCGTGTTGACCCCGTTGGCGATCATCACGAAGGCATCTTCGTTGGTCTCGACGTAGTAACCCTTGCGCGTGTTGACGACCTCGAAACCGAACTTCTCGTACAGCGATTGAGCCACGCGATTCGACGTCCGCACCTCGAGCGACACTTGCTCGGAGCCACGGGCGATCGCCTCGGTCACCATCCTCAGGAGGAGCCGGGTTCCGATCCTGAGGCTGTGGAAGTCGGGGTCGACCGCGATGTTGGTGATGTGAGCTTCGAGGCCAGTAAGCATCATGCCGGCGTAGCCGACCACCTCACCCTCAAGGCGCGCCACGACGTACGAACGGGTGTTCTTCTGAGCGAGCTCGGAGAAGAACAGCGACGCACTCCACGGGCGCGGGTAAACACGCCGCTCGATCGTCAGCACTTTGCGAACGTGCCAGCGGCGGAAGCGCGTGATCTCGATCTCGGGAACGGAGCCGGGCTCGGGCGTCCGGGCGAGAGCGGTCATGCCGATCTGCTTCCGCGGATCCGCTCCCACTCGATCCGCTTGGCGGAGTGCCTGAGATACATCGGCTTGAGGTCGTAGAGCGAGTCGAAGTCCTCTCGGAACATCCGCGGGACGGTGAGCTCAACCAATGCATCGGCATGGGGAAACGCATGGCTCATGGTCCCGAGCTCGACGACCGAACCGAGGTCCTCGAACTCCTCCCTGTAGAGGAGCGCACCATTCCCAACGAGCAAGACATCCTCGATGCGCGAGCCGAGCCCGATCGCAAGTTGCTCCGGCTTCTCGATCCCGTACGGGCTCATCCGCTGGATCCCTCCGGGCGACGGCCGGTAGAACGCGGTGAAGACCTCTCCGCGGCGAGCATCGAGCGCAACGCAGATCGTCTTGGACGAATAACGGACCTCGTAGGCGACGAGGTCTAGGCTCGGCATCCCGCAGATCGGGACCGACAAAGCCTGAGCGAGAGCTTTGGCCGTCGCGACCCCGACCCTCATGCCGGTGAACAGACCCGGGCCGAGACTTACCGCCACCCCCCCGAGGTTCCGGTAGTCGAGCCCGGCCTCATCGAGACAGAAACGGATCGCCGGAAGCAGGAACTCGTTGTAGCTGGCGCCGCGCGAGACCATGGCGCTCGCGATGACGCCCTGCTCACTTCCTATGGCGACGCTCGCTTGAGGCGTCGAGGTCTCGATACCGAGAACCAGCATCAGTCCTCCCGGCCGGCCGGATGATCTCCCCCGTAAGTACGCGGGGAGGGAGCAAGAGCGTACGCGAAGCGAGCCTCGGTCGATTCACCCGGCGATGCAGCGTCGAGCAGTGCCTCGGCGGTCGCTCGCATCGACTCGAGCTTGGTCGCCCACTCGATCCCGTGAGGCTTGAAGTAGAGGATGCGCTCGTCGTCACCCTCGCCCTGTCGCATGTCGATCTCGAGGTAGCGCATCGGAAGCATCGGGGCCACGGCCTCACCCCACTCGACTACCAGCACCGCGCCGGGGTCGAGGAGTTCCTCGAAACCGAGGTCGATGACCTCTTGGAACGAATTGAGCCGGTAGACATCGATGTGGAGGATCGGATAGCGACCCTTGTACTCGTGGACGATCGTGAACGAAGGGCTCGTTACCCGATCCCGGACTCCGAGAGACGCGGCAAGTCCTTGGACGAGCACAGTCTTACCGGCCCCGAGATCGCCTGAGAGGCTGATGACGTCGCCCGGCAGGAGGACCGGACCGAGCGCGGCACCGATGATGCGCGTGTCCTCGGGCGAGGTGCTGGTCACGCTCAGGAACTTCGCCACTAGTGCACCACCACGTAGATCCTCGTGCCACCAGAGCGCCCCTGCATCGGCGATCGCTGCGTTGCTCGTCGCGCACGTACTCCCCGGTACGCCCCACTCCTCGCGCCTTGCGCTCCCCGCGCAGTGGCGCTCTGGACTAGGACGAGGCCCACGTGGTGGCGCACTAGAAAAGTCCCAGCTGGTCGAACGATTCAGGCTCGGCCGGATCCGGTTCCGGAATGGGGGCCGCGGCCGCCTCGTCGAGAACCTCCTTGACCATCGCCATGTCCTGCCGGAGGGCGTCCATCGTGCTGATCCCTCCGAAGCTCCCGCCCCTCAGCGCGGCCGCGGGATGGAACGTCGGGATGACCGTCGCACCCCAGATCTGATACTTACGCCCCCTCGCCCGGGTGATCCCGATCTGCTGCTCGAGGATGAACCGGGTGGCGAAGTTGCCGAGGGTCACGATCACCGTCGGCTTCATGTGGGCGAGCTGCGCCTCGAGGTAGGGCCGACAGGCATCGATCTCGTCCTGCTGGGGATCTCTGTTCCCCGGCGGGCGGCACTTGATGACGTTGACGATGGCGGCCTTGGTGCGATCGAGCCCGATCTCGGCGAGGAGCTTGTCCAGCAACTGGCCGGCCGCTCCCACGAACGGGATCCCCTGCTTGTCCTCGTGGTGCCCGGGGGCCTCCCCGATGAACAGGAGCTCGGAATCGAGGTTTCCATCGGCCCAGACGACGTTTGTCCGGGTTTGGGCGAGCCGGCACTTCGGACAGGTCAGCGCCTCGGCCTTGACCTGCTCGATAGGGGCCGCGAAGGGGCTGGGAGGGAAGGTCTCGGCCATGCCTGCGAGCCTATAGAACGTTGCCCCCTGGGGCCAGAAACCCCCAAGTTCAGAGGTGGGACCGACCCGAGGGGACTGGGAGGCCACTTCCTATCCAGCTGAGGGCGACTATGGCCCACTGAGCTGGATGAGAAGTGCTAGACGAGGAGCTTGCCGTCCTCCATCAGAGGGTCACCGTCGACCGTGATGCGGCCGCCCTTGCGGAGGTCGCACACCATGTCCCAGTGGACGGCGGATTCGTTGACGCCGCCCGATTCCGGGTACGACGCGCCGACCGCCAGGTGGACGGTTCCGCCGATCTTCTCGTCGAGGAGGATCTCGCCGGAGAACTCCTTGATCCCGTAGTTGGTGCCGATGCCGATCTCGCCGAGGATCCTGGCCCCCGGGTCGGTGTCGAGTGTCTTGATGAGGAAGTCCTCGTTCTTGCGAGCGGTGGCGTCGACGACCTTCCCTCCGTCGAACTCGAGCCTGATGCCCTCAACCGCAACCCCTCCGTAGATCGCCGGGAAGCTGTAGGTGATGTGTCCGCGGGTCGCGGTCTCGATCGGACCGGTGAAGATCTCGCCATCGGGGAAGTTCTCGCCCCCGTCGGCCGGGAGCCAGATGCGACCGCCGACCTCGAGGTAGAGGTCGGTGCCCTCGCCCTCGATGTGGACCACGTTGCGTCCCTCCATCCACTGGATCATCCGCTGGTGCCGCTCGGCGACCTTCTTCCATTCCGCGACCGGATCGTCGGCTTCGACGAGACAGGCTCCGTAGAAGAAGTCCTCGTATTCGTCGAGACTCATCTCCGCGTCCATCGCGTGGGCTTCGGTCGGGAACAGCGTGACCATCCAACGGAACTCCCCGCGCGCGGCGCGCTGCATCGACAGATCCATCAACGGCTTGCGCGCCTGCGAGGTGATCACCGGGCGGCTCGGGTCGATGTTCGACAGCTGGCGCGTGTTCACTTCGCTGATGATGTAGAAGGACACGTCGAGGTTCTCGGCCATCCACTTGTCGGTCTCCCACACGTACGCGAGCTGTTCGTCGTTCGCATTGCGATAGAAGATCGGATCGGCGTGGGGCATGAACACCTTGATCTTGGGATGTGCCCCGCGAGCCAGACAACGTTCGTAGATCGCAAGGATCAGAGGCTCTGCCTCGGACGATCCCTTGATCTCAACAGTGTCGCCTTTGCCAACCCTGGCGGAGTAGTCGACGAGGATGTCCGCCAGCTTCTCGATCCTCTGATCCTTCATCGGCCTGCCTTCTTAATCGTGTGGCCCGCAGCGGGGCCCCCGGGCGAGAAGCGTATCCGCAACTACCTCGGAGTTGGCGAATTCTCAGGCGGCGCCAGGGGGGCCCAGGACGTCGAGGGTGAAGGCCTCCAGGAGTTCGTTGAGCTCCCGGTGCCGCTCGAGCATCGTCATATGCCCGCTGCCTTCCAGGACGTGGAGATCCGATTTGGGCAGAGCTGTGGCGATGTACTCGGATGCATGGGATTGCGTAAGTCTGTCCTGGGTCCCGCCGATCACCAGCACCGGAACGTTGACCTCCGAGAGCCGGTCCCGGACGTCGAAATCCCGGTACGCCTTGATGAGTTCGAAGATCACGTCCGCCTGGGTCTCGGACAGCATGTCGTAGGTGAAGTCGATCTGCTTGGCGGACGCCCCGGCTCCGAACCCCGCGTAGGCGACGCTCCAGAAGATCGCATCCGAGGGGCGGATGACCCGTCGGAGACGCTCGAGCTTCTCGGACTGCGTTCCGAGGAGGTCGAACGGTCGCCGTGTTACGCGCTCGAAACGGGCGATCGCCGCGCCGCCCGCGAGTGTCTCCACCGCGGGACCGTAGGTGGTGTTTAGCAGGGCCAGACCTTTGACCTTCGAGCCGAGCAGATCCAGGTGAGCGATGGCGAACTCGAGGGCGATCATCCCCCCGACCGAGTGGCCGACGATCACGACCTCATCGAGACGGCAGGCGTCGATGATCTCCTCGAGGTCTTGCGTCAGCGTGAGGATGGAGAGTTCCGCCTCGCCCCTCTCCGACAGTCCATGGCCACGCAGGTCGTAGAAGACCAGTCGCTGGCCGCCGATGCCCGGCATCTGGTAGTGCCACAGGTCGGTCCGCAGCGCGGAGCCGTGGATGAACACCACCCCCCGGCTCGACTCGGGCCCGACCTCCTCGATGAAGGCCTCGGCGCCGTCCCTCAAGATGATCTTCTGCGATCGCTCTCCCCGGCGCGTGCCGAAACGCTCACCGGCTTGAGGATCGTTGAGGCGCCGTCGCTTGAGCATCGAACGCTCGGCCGCGATCCCGACCCCGAGTCCGACCGCCGCGCCGGCAAGGGCGAGCACACCCTTCTTGTTCGCCATCACCCGCCCCCGTAGAAGCGAGGAACGCGCGACGGGATGCGGGAGGTGACCTCGTAGTTGATCGTATCGATGATCGCCGCGAGTTCCTCCGCGGAGATCTCTTCGTCGCCGTCACGACCTATCAGTGTCGCAACATCGCCGACCTCGACGTCATCGGCCCCGACATCGACCAGGAACTGATCCATGCACACCGTTCCCGACACGCAATACCGTTTGCCGTTGATGATGACGTCGGCCTTGCCCGAGTAGCCGCGTGCGTAGCCGTCGGCGTACCCGGCTGGAACCGTCACAACCTTGCCGGCGTCCTTCAGTTCGTACTGGAGTCCGTAGGAGAGCCTCTCCCCCGCGGGAACGTTCTTGACCATGTTCACCCGTGCCCTCATCACGAGCGCCGGTCGGAGATCGACCATCCCCGCGAAGTCGGGGCCGGGAAGCAATCCGTAAGAGGCGATCCCGCAACGAACGAGATCGAAGTGTGACTCTGGAAGACTCATCGTCGCTGCGGAATTGGCCAGGTGTTTGTAGCGCAGAGACACGCCGGCAGACTCGATCTTGCCAACGAGGTCGACGAATAGATCGAGTTGCTTGCGGGTGAACGGATGATCGATGGAGTCGGCCACCGCCAGATGGCTCCAAGCCCCCTCAATCTCAATGCCGGGCAATCCCTTGAGCACATCGATCGCCCCGGGAGCCTCGTCCGCGAGAAGCCCCACGCGATGCATGCCGGTGTCGAGCTTCACGTGAACCGGCACGACGCGGTCGAGTGCGACAGCGGCATCGGACAGAGCTCTTGCGAATTCCTGCGTGTACACGGTCGGGGTGAGGTCCTTCTCGACCATCGTCCCGGCGGCATCGAAGGGAGGCTCCGTGAAGACGTGAACCGGTGCCGAGACGCCGGCGTCCCGGAGGTGAAGGGCCTCGGCCACCCGCGCGACGCCGATGCGCGTGGCGCCACCATCCAGCATCGCCTGCGCGCTCTCGGGGTTGCCGTGGCCGTAGGCGTAGCCCTTGACCACACCCATGACCTCGGCGCCGGGGGCCCGCCCGCCCAAGACCTTGATGTTGTGGGAGATGGCCGCCGTGTCAACCTCGACCCACACGCCGTGGCCGCGCGTCCGCATCTCATCCCTGCTGATATGGGTCACGGCTTCAGACTAACGGCGGCGGACCGCTTCGACGGCGGCCGGGAGCGCCTCGGCAACATCGCCCGCCGCTACTCCGGAAGGCCCCATGCGCTTCCCCGCGATGGTGCCCGCAAGGCCGTGCACGTAGGCCGCTGCCATTGCCGCCGCACCCGGAACCCCGGACCGGGCGAGGCACGCCGCCAGCGCACCCGTGAGCACATCGCCGGTCCCCGCGGTCGCCAACTCCGGACCTCCGGTCGGAATCACGACGGCCTCGGTCCCGTCGCCCGAGGCGATCACGGTCCGGTTCCCCTTGGCAACGACGACCGCCGATGGGAATCGCCTCGAAGCCTCCAGAGCGGCGGCGAGCCGGTCGGTCGAGACCTCATCGGTAGAGCGTCCCAGCAGTCGTCCGAGCTCGCCGGGGTGCGGGGTGATGACCGCCGGTGCGGTGCGTTTCTCGAGCGGGGTCGTGTCGGCCGCGAGGACATTCAGCGCGTCGGCGTCGAGCACGACCGGGATGTCGATCTCGGCGAGGACCCGTTCGATCAAGGCGCGCTGCTCGTCGCCCGTACCGATCCCGGGCCCGATAGCGAGCGCGTCGGCGCGTTCGATAACCTCGGCGAAAGCATCGAGTGCATCGGGGCCGAGCACCGCGCTCTCGGAGACCTCGTGGACGAGTAGTTCGGGAAAGACCGATGCCGCACCCTTGACGGCACTAGTCGTCCCGAGCGTGACGTATCCGGCGCCCATCCGGACCGCACCACGCGCGCTCAGTAGCGCGGCACCATGGATCTCGCCCGATCCGGCGAGGATCGCAACCGACCCGGCGGTACGCTTGTGCGTCTCCGGCGAGCGCTCACCGAGCGCCAGCGCGACATCGTCGGCCTCGGCGATCTCGACGCGCGGGCCGTCGGACCACCCGCCCTCGATCTCGATGCCGATGTCGACCACCTCGACCGTACCTGCGTGTATCGAGCCCGGTGGGAGCGCGGTGCCGATCTTCTCGGCAGCGATCGCGACGGTCAGGGTCGCCTCGACCGCATCGCCGCCAACAGTACCGGTGGCTCCGTCCACCCCCGAAGGGATGTCGACCGACACGACCGGTCCGTAAGGTGAGAGAGCAGCGATCGCCTGCGCCGGGATGCCGCGGGGTGAGCCCGAGAACCCGGTTCCGAGGAGCGCGTCAACATAGACGTCGCGGCCCTCCAGGACTTCCGGATCGAAGGGGCGCGCGTGGATCCCAGCATGTTGCATGCGATCGAGGTGGACCTTGGCGTCGCCCTTTGCCTCGGCCGGATCGAAGGTGACCATGCACGTGACGCCGAGGCCCTCGGACGCCAGTACACGTGCACACACGAATCCGTCACCGCCGTTGTTGCCGGGGCCGCAGAGAACCAGGGCGCGCTTCCCGTAACGGCCACCGGCCAGTCGGATGGCGGCGCGAGCAACCGCGCGACCGGCTCGATCCATCAGGATCTCGCCGGGAACCCCCGACTCGATCGTGGCCTTATCGGCCCGACCCATCTCCTCCGGGGTCAGTAGACGTCGCAGGGAACTACGCCTCCGGCGGCGGCGCGGACGGAGGGGGCTCCTCGGCGGGCGGCTCCTCGGCCTCTGCCGCGGCCGCCAGTTCGGCTTCGTATCCGGCGATCTCGGCGACGACCGCGGCCGTGGCCTCCGCGTCGCTCTCGCCCTTGGTCCATTTGGCGTAGCTCAGGTAGCCCAAGCGCTTGGCGGCGTCGTCCATCTTCCGCTTGGTCTGAACCTCGCCGAGCTTCTCCTTGCCCTGCGCGGTGGCCTTCTTGGCCTCGGCGGTGACGTCCTGGGCCGCCTGCTTCACCTTGTCCATGAACCCCATGAGGTGCCCTCCTGTCTCGGAGAATAAGGATCCAAGGGTAGCGCCCTACGGCTTCGGGAGGTTCCGGAGCAGGCGCTTGAAGACGCCCCTCAGGGTCTCGGTGGCGTACTCGTGACTCGGGCTACTGGTGATCATGACGGCGGCCGAGATCCGCATCCCATCACGGGTGATGAAGGCGATCTGGTGGCACACCGAACCCGTTCCCGAGCCCCATCCGCCCTTGAAGAACTTCTTCCACTCCGGCTTCGGAACCTTGCCGATCCCCCAGCGCTGGGACTTGACGATGTGGCTCAGAAGGTAGCGCGCGTAGCGCTCGTGCCGGTTGGGCAGATAGTCCTCGAGGTTGAACATGAAGCGCGCCTGATCGCGCGCACTGACGGTGCTATTGCCCCACGGCCGCGTGTAGGAGAAATCCTTCATCCCGGCGAGCTCCGCGAGCCGGTACATCGGGTTCGGTCCCAGCCGATCGGCGATGCGATCCGCTGAGTAGTTGTCCGAGCGCTTGATCATGGGGGCCAGCAACGCACGATCGTCGTCGTTGAGGGCCCGGTGGCGAGCGAAGCGCCTCAGATACGCGGTCATGAACATGACCTTGAGCGTCGAGGCGGCGGCGACCTTGGTTCGCGCTCGATAGGGATAGAGCTTCCCGCCCGGGGCCTTGACCGCGAAGGTCACGTTGCCCGCCCGCGACTCGCTGTAACGGATCGCCCGTCCGGTACCGGGTCGCCACTTCGCCGACGCC
>WHTI01000428.1 GCA_009377815.1 Actinomycetota bacterium | reverse complement strand
TGGAGATCTCGGCGGCCCATTCTTGATCGGTGCGATACAGGGGGACAAATCCACCAGCGACCTTCAACGCGTCACCGAGCTCGGGTTCCTCGGCACTCCCCCAAAGCTCCTCGGGAAGCCGATCGCGCAGCGTCGTTTCGGTGCAGCCCGGGATGGGACGTTCCTCGGTGACGTCGTCCCACCCCAACCAGCTGCCCACGCGAAGTCGGACCGAAAACAGCAAACGACTGGTCCGGGACTTCGCATCCGTTGGATCGATGGAGGCCGACAGCTCGAGGAAGGAATCGAATTCCTCGAGGCTGCCTTGTGCCGGCAGCGCCCAGACGTCCAACAATCTGAAATCGGGAGCGATCCGGGCGATCACCCAGGGATGCGATTCGTGTGAGGAGTTGGGCAGCCTCATGGCGCTAGTCCTCCAGCGCCGCCGCCAGTTGGACGCCGAGGAAGGCGGCCCCACCTTCGAGGATCAGGTAGCCCCACCGCTTGAACCTCGGCATGTGTTTGAAGGCGATCAGGGTTCCGATGCAATCGGCCGCGTCGGAGAACGCCTGTGCCTCGAGCCACCGGCTGACCGACTTCGACCGGTCGAGCGCGACGAGCGAGCCAAGGCCGAGCGCGACGTCACGAGCACCCATGCTCCGGCCCGCGTGCTTCAGGGCAGGTGATGGGTTGTCCTCTCCGGTCCACGCGGTCATGACGCGTCCGGGAGCGATCAGCAAGGCGATACCGATCGCGATGCGTGCGGACGAGAGCATCCGGGCTAGATCCGCTGCATCGAGGTCGTGATCCTTCTTCAGTCGCTCAAGTAGCTCACTCATCTGTCAGCACCCTTCTTATGAGGTCTCGGTCGTGGTCCCAGGCGAAGTCGATCGCGTCCAGTTCGTTCTCCTCTACCCATCTGAACGATTCGACGTCATCGGCCGGGGTCGGATCCCCCGAGGCGAGCCGTGCCCTGAAGCCGAGGGCCAGCGTCCAGGTGCCGTCGTTGCCGTAGCGGTGCGGCGAGGACTGGATGTAGTCGGCGTCGGTTACATCAACTTCGACGCCGAGTTCCTCCCGCAGTTCACGCTTGACCCCCTCCACCGGGGTCTCGCCCACTTCGAGGAACCCGCCGGGGATGTCGAAGCGGCCCTTCTCCGGATCCATCGCCCGTTGGGTGATCAGGGCC
>WHTI01000200.1 GCA_009377815.1 Actinomycetota bacterium | reverse complement strand
CGGCGCGTTTGATGGCCGAAGTGAACCCCGGCCTCGAGCAACTGCCTCATCGTGACGACGGGCATGGTGGTACTACCTCCTTCGGTTACGCCGGGCCTTAATTGCAGACCCGGACTCCTCCGCCCGCCGAAACCCGGCTATGGGCTCGTTAGAGCCAGCCGGGACCGAAAGCCTCCGGAGTGCCCGTGGGCGCGCCGGAGGAAGCGGACGTGCGTGATTGTGGAACTCGGAGAGGTTACCAGTTGGGCGGAGCAGGCGGTTCTAGGAGGTGATGGCCTCGTTCATCTTGCCCTTGAGGGCGAGGACCGCCTTGGTGTGCATCTGACAGATCCGGGACTCGGTGACGCCGAGAACCTCCCCGATCTGGGCCAGGGTTAGGCCCTCGTAGTAGTAGAGAGTGACGACGATCTTCTCTCGCTCCGGGAGCCGGCTGATGGCCCCGGCGAGGATGTCCTTCATCTCGTCGACCTCGAAAGCGCTCTCCGGGCTGACAGTCTTGGTGTCCTCGAGGGTGTCGACCAGGGAGATCTTGTCCCCGGAGCCGCCCTCCACCGCCATCAGCTCGTCGAGTGCGACCAGCGAAACGGTGGACAGTTTCGTGTAGATGGCGTTGAGCTCGTCGACGGAGATGTCCATCTCCTTGGCGATCTCAACATCTGAGGGCGGTCGCTTGAGCTTGTTCTCCAGGGCGTTGTAGGCCTTCTCGACCTCTCTCGCCTTGAAGCGAACCGAGCGGGGAACCCAGTCGATGGCCCTGAGCTCGTCGATGATCGCCCCACGGATACGGCTGATCGCGTAGGTCTCGAACTTGATCCCTCGGGTCAGTTCGTACTTCTCGATCGCGTCGATTAGTCCGAAGATCCCGTAAGAGATGAGATCGGCCTGCTCGACATTGGCCGGAAGTCCGACTCCGACTCGGCCCGCGACGTACTTCACGAGCGGCGAGTAGTGGAGGATCAGGGAGTCACGTGCGCTGCCCGACCCGTTCGACTTGTACCCCTCCCACGCCTCCTGGACTGGGTCCGGCGTTAGGTCCACCTGGATGGTGGGACCTAGGTCTGATTTAGGCTCTGGGGTGACTCTGCTCATATACCGTCCTCGCCCGCTCGTTCGAAACATGTGTGTAGATCTGCGTCGTTGCAAGACTCTCGTGTCCAAGAAGCTCCTGTACTACGCGCAAGTCTGCACCGTTATCGAGCAGATGTGTAGCGAAAGAATGACGTAGGGCGTGTGGTCCCAGACCATTACGACCTTCGACCGATAGATAGGCGGTCATCCGAGCCCTCACCGTCCGTGGGTTGAGCCTTCGTCCCACATGATTGAGGAACACGGCGTGGGTCCCCTGCCCCGGCTTCGCTCGCTCGAGGAACCACCGGCGCCCATCGTCCCGGTACTTACGCAGGGAATCCGCCGCTGTGGGCGTCATCGGCACCCTGCGCTCCTTGCGTCCCTTACCCATCACCTGGACCATGCCGGCGCGCAGATCGACATCATCGAGGTCGAGGCCGCACAGCTCGCTCACCCGGAGGCCGGATCCGTAAAGCAGTTCGAGGATCGCCCGATCCCGCTGTCCGACCGCATCGTCGTCCGGGGGGAGTTCGCACAGGAACGATGCCTCCGCCTCCTTCATCACCTTCGGTAGCGGCTTGTCTAGCTTCGGAGACTCGAGCCCATCGGCCGGATTGGTCTCGAGCTTGCCTTGCGCAACCGCCCACCCCAGCATCGATCGCAGCGAGGACACCTTGCGGGCGATCGAGCGCCGCGAGTACTCCCTCGTCCCGAGGAACGCGACGTATCGGCGCAGTAGCCGCCGGTCGATCGAGTCGAGGTCGGCGACACCGCTTCGACCAAGCCAATCAGTCGCCTGGGCCAGATCCGAGCGATACGCATCGAGGGTGTGCGGCGACAGGTCACGCTCCACGCGTGCGGCGCGCAGAAATGCGTCGCAAGTGTCTTCGAGCATCGCGGCCATCCCAGAATGGGTACCCATTGCCATTCGAAGCATGCGGGCGCCTGTTACTTCTGTCAACTAATGGGGTTCCTGGGCGGTCAGGGAAGCCAGTCGCTGCTCTGAGGGTTGAGGCAACCAACGGCAGACCGGATGCGAACCACGAAAGGAGCGACATGGCCGACTTCAACCACGACATCATCGAGGAATTCAGAGCGAATGAGGGCCGTCTCGGGGGCCCCTTCGAGGGGAGGTCTGTACTTTTGCTCCATCACTCCGGAGCCCGAACCAAGACGAAGCGAGTGAATCCCGTCGCCTACCAAGATCTGGGCAATGGCGGCCGAGCGATCTTTGCCTCCAAGGGCGGGGCCCCCACCAACCCGGACTGGCTCCACAATCTCAAAGCCAATCCCGATGTGCAGATCGAGGTTGGCTCAGAAACGGTCGATGTCAGGGCCCGGATCGCCGAAGGCGACGAACGCGAGCAGATCTGGGAGCAGCAGAAGAAAGACATGCCCGGATTCGCCGAATACGAGAAGAAAACGTCTCGGCAGATCCCTGTCGTGATCCTGGAGAAGCGTTAAGGCTCATAGCCACTTCGCGATTTCTGTGGTCGGCGTGGTCAGTGCGGTCGTCGGCTCGACCACAAACCAAGACTCCAGTGGTCGTCGGCTCGACCACAAACCAAGACTCCAGTGGTCGTCGGCTCGACCACGTCGACCGCACCGACCACACTTTTCAGCGAGGCTTCGTGAGCACCGCGATGACTTGCCGGACCCGATACGGCCGGGAGTCCGAGTTCGAGAAGTACCCCAGAGAGACCCACGGCTCGTCCCCGACCCGCCAGCGTGCTTCCCAGACGACGTCGACGGTGAGGTCGTACTCCCCCCGGGTTTCGTAGACGTGACCGATAGTGCCGCCGCGAGATTCGCTCCACCGCCGCCCGGAGCCGTACGTGACGAGATCGGAGCCATCCCCGAAGTCCCACACGAACTGAGCCGGGCGTGCCTGGGCAGTGACCACCACTGGACCCGCTTGGGCGACCGCCTCGATCGTCTCGGGTCGGTCGGTGAGCCAGAAGAAGGACTCGAGCCCGGTGAGTCCGATGCTCGCAGGGGTCACCTCGAGGCTCGGCTCGGGCGCCAGCGACACCGCCCGATCCGCCAGCGATCGAGCGATCTCCTCCGGCGACGGTCGTGCCGGGGGCCCCCGGCGACCTGGTCTCTGCGCCACCGGCTCCGGAGCCGCAAACGTCGCGCAGTCCCCGACAGTGTCCGAGAACGTGTAGGTCAGGGGCACCCCACCGGTGTCATACCGAGGCGCACAAGTATGAGGAACCAACCCCACCGGCACGACTACCACATCGACACCGAGACTTGGTGCGCTGGTTTCGCCCTGAACTGTGGAGTTGGGAGGCACGTAGCTTCTTGCCGATGCCACGACCCCCTTGTCCTCATTGCGCCAGAACCCGATCGTGGCCCTGCCACCAGCAAACGCGTCGGTTGGCACCATCAGGATCAGCATTGCTGCGCCAAGAATCCGCTTCACCTATCTCGCCTGACTACGCGAGAACTGACAACTTCGGAGTCGAAGATCTTCCACGTCCCCGATTCGTCGCGAAGAGTCCAGTCAATTGTCTCAAGAAGCGTTTTGCTTCCGCCGGGAACAGGGGCACCATCTTCATCAAAGAATCGAGGGGTCTCGCGGACAACCTGCCTGACGACAATCTCGGCAGCCAGGTTCTCGATGACTTCAACATCCATGGTGAACAAGCGGGGTCTATAGAAAACCCCGTCACGTTCGAGTTGTCGGATGTCCTCAACAGCCTGCTGCCTGAGCGGACTATCGGAAGTCGCAACAAGTGGGACGAGGGTCTCATCACGCTCGACGAACGCTCTGGTTGCAAGCTCGTTGAGTTCTTCGAAGCGGGCTAGGGCTTCTTCGTCTGTCAAGGAGAAGTCTGGTGGCGAGTTGGACTCGGTTGGGGTTGCGTTCGGGGACTCTTCGCCGTTGGCGGCCAACAGGAAGATGGCTGTGGTCAGGATTATGAGGGCGAGGATGATCACGAACGCCTT
>WHTI01000295.1 GCA_009377815.1 Actinomycetota bacterium | reverse complement strand
GCCCCCGAGAGCGGGCTCGGGTTCGTTTCGGGCCATGCCGCGGTAGCGACCGCGCTGGCCACGGTCATCGCCGCCTACACCGGACCGGCCCTGACGATCACGGTCGCAGTGCTCGCCGCGACGGTCGCCCTCGCCCGGATCTACGTGGGGGCTCATCTCCCGCTCGATGTCATCGGGGGAGCGGCCCTCGGGTGGGCGATCGGCTCCCTGATCCACTTCCTGGTTCTGCCCGAGGTCCTCGGCGACGACGAGGTCGAGGTCGCCGAATAGATCCCGCCGATGCCTTCCCTCCGGGGCGTTCCCGGGCGTAGAATCACAGCCTGGTAGTTACAGACGGGTTACTTGGCCGCAGATGCTTGCTATCGAACGTATGTTCGATAGAGTACCGGGTGGGCCTCTTGGGGGGCTGCTTAGGGGGCCGGGGGAGCGTGCACCGGTTTCGTGTCACACCCCCTCATTAGGTTCGAAGCCGACCGATGAGATAGCTGGCACGAGCAACGGGAGGAATTCAAGTGGCGATCAAGCAGACCCGGGACGCGGTTTCGAATGCCAAGGGCAGCGAGAAGGGACGCGACCAGGCGATCGAGAGCGCCCTAGTGCAGATCGAGAAGGCCCACGGCAAGGGCGCGATCATGCGCCTCGGCGACGGCGGCCTGATCGGAGACGTCGAGGTCGTCTCGACCGGTTCACTCGCCCTCGACCTCGCGCTGGGGGTCGGCGGACTCCCGACCGGCCGCATCGTGGAGATATACGGTCCTGAAGGTTCCGGAAAGTGTCTGGTTGCCGGCACCTACGTCTGGACGGACCACGGACTCGAGACGGTTGAAGAATTGTTCGCTCGCTGCGGGCAGAAGGCCAGCTGCACTTCCCGCATCACCGACATCACCGAACTCGGCGTGCGCGCGGTCAACGAACGCGGTGAACTCGAGCAGATCGCCGCCCTGACCCACAACAACCGGAAGCCGGTCCTCAAGCTCCGCCTTCGATCGGGCAGAACGATCACGGCGACGCACAACCACCCGCTCCGAGTGGTCGACAAGAGTGGTCTCATCGTGTGGCGTCAAGCCGGCAAGATCGCCAAGGGCGACACGGTCGTCTCCGGTGCCTTCGGTGCGGTCGAGGCCGCCGGTGGCGACGGCCTCAGCGAGGACGAAGCGGTCTGGCTGGGCTACATGGTGGCCGAAGGGTCACTCGGCCAGACCACCCAGATCGCATTCACGAACTGGGACACAGAGGTCGGCCGGGAGTTCGTGGATCTGACCGAGTCGCTTTTCGGTGTCGAGGTCAGGAACTACAACGATAAGGAGTACAAGGTCTACTCCAAGGCGCTGCGCGGGGAAGTTGCGGAGCGCTACGGACTCGACTACGTCAATGCCGCGGGCAAGAAGGTTCCGCATTGTGTCCGGACCGGCGGGCACAAGATGCAACGGGCGTTCCTCTCGGCACTGTTCGAGGGTGACGGTTGGATCGACAAATCCTCGACCATCGGGTTCGCGTCAGCCTCGCAGCAGCTTGCCAGCGAGGTCCAGTTGATGCTCCTGGGGCTCGGTGTTCCGTCGACGATTTCCAGCAAGTTCAACCCCAAGTACGAGCGGGATTACTGGACAGTGACGATCAATCCTTCGACCGCCCACCGTTTCTTCGAGGAGATCGGCTTCCGATCTGAGCGTCGCAGGAAGCAATGCGCGGCTGCGTTCAAGCGCTCCAAGGTAGACCCCCGCCTCGAAAACATCCCTCACCTCGGGAATCTGATGATCGCCCTGCGGGACGACCTGGGCGGCGACCGCGAGTTCGATAGGGCGTTCCGGGATATCACGCGGACCGACATCAACTGTGAGTGCTCGCGGTCGAGGCTCGCGAAGGTGGTGACCTGGGCCGGTGCTAGGGAAAAGGAGTTGTCGGAGACCGGCCAAGCGATCCTCGGCTACTTCCGAAAGCTGGTGGAGGCCTCACGCACCTATGAGACGGTGGAAGAGATCGAGAACGCGGGACTTCAGCCGACCTTCGACCTGATGTTGCCCGGCAGCCATAGTTTCCTCGCCAACGGGATCCTGTCGCACAACACGTCTCTGTCGCTGCACGTGGTTGCCGAGGCCCAGAAGGCCGGGGGCCTGGTGGCATTCATCGACGCCGAGCACGCGCTCGACCCGGCTTATGCGAAGGCACTCGGG
>WHTI01000303.1 GCA_009377815.1 Actinomycetota bacterium | reverse complement strand
CCTCACACCTTCTGTGACGGTATCTCGTCACAGAAGAACAGCACAAGCACAGCCAGAAGTGGTGGAGGTGCTGTCGAACGCGTCAGCGCGGGGTTGTCGACACGGCCGAAGGCGTCACTTCAGGAGAGCCGCACCCATCTGAATTCGAGCGCGCGGATGCAGGCTTTACGCGCTGGCTCTCCCGTTACAGCATCAGCCTGCTGCGGGTCAGCTTGGGGCTGGTCTTCTTGGGCTTCGGGCTCCTGAAGTTCTTCCCCGGCACCAGTCCGGCGGAGGCGCTCGTCCAGCAGACGGTGTCTGAGCTCACGTTCGGGCTCATCCCCGAGGACGTCGGCTTGGTGCTGACCGCAGTGGTGGAATCCACCATCGGGCTGACCCTGATCTCGGGGAGGTTCCTGAGGTTCGGACTGGCCCTGCTGGGTGTGGCGATGATCGGCATCATGTCGCCGATGGTGCTGATGTTCTCCGAACTGTTCCCGCAGCCGCTGGCCCCCACGCTCGAGGCACAGTATGGTAAGCCCTGCAGTTTCCAGACAGTCGATCAGCAGCCGTGTTTGTGCTTTTACGCTGCTTGCTGCCGGTCCAGGTACTCGTCATAGACCTCTTGAGGGGTCCGATAGCCGAGCCCTGAGTGGATGCGTCGAGTATTGTATCGAAACTCGATGTAACGCGCAATATCATTTCTCGCGTGTTCGCGGGTGGGGTACACGGTGCGGTGCACACGCTCGTTCTTCAGTGAAGCAAAGAACGATTCCGCCATAGCATTGTCATAGCAGATCCCGGTGCGGCCGACGGACTGGCGGATCCCCAACCTCGCGAGCGTGTCGGCGAACTCGTCAGAGGTGTAGTTGCTGCCACGATCAGAATGGAAGATCGCGTCGACGGACAGGTCGTAGTTGCGTGCCGCCGCGCCGATCGCGGCGCTGATCAGCGACGTCTTGTAGTGGTCGTCCATCGCATAGCCGATGACCGCCTTGGTGTGGCAGTCGATGACCGTGGCCAGGTACAGCCAACCTTCCCAGGTCGGGACGTAGGTGATGTCGCCCACGAGCTTGACCCCCGGGGCGTCGGCGCTGAAGTCGCGTGCGAGCAGGTCGGGGATCAGACCGGCCGCGCCGCCCTTGGTCAGGCTGTGGCGCCACGGACGCGGCTGGCAGGCCACCAGGCCCTGTGCGCGCATCAGCGCGCGAACGAGCTCGAGGCCGGCCTCCACACCTTGGCGGCCCAGCTCGGCGTGGACGCGGCGATGACCGTAGGTCATGTCGGAGTCGTCGAAGATCTCAACGATCAGCGTCGTGAGGGCGGCGCGGCGCTCGGCGGTCGCCGAGGCGGGACGGTCGCGCCACTCGTAGAACCCTGCGCGTGATACTTCCAGCCACCGGCACATGTGCATGATGGGGTAGGCGCACTTGCACCCGTCAATGAACTCGTACTTGGAGCTCACTGGTGATTCTGGGCGAAGTACGCCGCGGCTTTTTTCAGGAAGTCATTCTCCATCTTGACTTCACGCAGCTGGCGTTCGGCCTCGCGGAGCCGAGCACGCTCGTGCACATCAAGCGCCGGCTCGTCATCGGCGTGCTCGCGCCGATACGTGTTCACCCAGTTGCCTAACGTGCCTTCGTTGAGGCCGAGCTCACGAGCGACCTCAGCGATCGGACGTGACGTGTCGATCACCAACTTGACTGCTTCTTCCCGATACCCGGGCGAGTACTTCTTACGTCTCGATGACATTCAGAACTCCTCAAGGTCCAGATAGGATCATAGTGGTCCCTGTCTGGAAACCTCGGGGCCCCCTCGTATGTCTTCAAGGATGTGGTGCTCGTTGCTGCGGGATTCGTGGTGGCGGCGAAGGCCAAGGGCGCCCGGATGGTCCTTGAGGGCGACTGAGGCTCGCCATACCGACGCGTGGTCCGCTGGCGTGTGCTTACTGGAAGACGTCCAGTGGCAGGAAGGCGGAGATGACGAAGTTGGGGACGTCGACGACCTCACTGACCTTCAAGTCGACCGCGACGCTGCACAGCGCGTAGGCCTGCTGGCGG
>WHTI01000372.1 GCA_009377815.1 Actinomycetota bacterium | reverse complement strand
CTCCACCTTCGGCCCGTTCTCGAAATCGTCCGAGAATTCATACGGACAATGAGGGTTGATGGTCTCTGCGGCGGCGACGACCGCTGCCGTTTCGTCCGCCCACTTCGCGCCGTTGGGGCAGTCGAGCAAGATCCACGGCACTAGCTTGTCGCCGCCCGGCGCGCCCGCACCGAGAACGGCCGTGGCATGAGCGCCGATCGGATCGCCGTTCGCCACCGATCGTTCGTTGATCCCGAACACCGGCGCGAAGAGGAACTTGAACTCCGGAGCCACTACCGTCGCCTCGACGCAGTCGTACGTCTCACCCTCGATCACGCAACCGCCCGAAGCTATGTAGCGCGCGTCAACCAGATCGCCCGCGAGCGGGTTGTACGTCCCCGGGTGATGCACGGTGGGGTTCTCTCCCACGTAGAACTGACCCTCGGCCTCGGCCGCCGCCTCGCTCGCCGGGAGGAGCTGGGCTCCCGATAGGGCCGCGGAATCCGCCGTCCGCTGTAGCTCGCGGCGCTCCTCGTACATGCGCCCGACGTCGACGGCCAGCGCTGTGAACCCGAATAGCATGATGACGCAGATGGCGACGATGACGGCGGTTGCGCCACTCTCGTCCCGGAGTTCGGAGCGTCTCATCATTCTCGGCTCATCCGGGCAGAGGAGTGGAGTGGCACGACGGTGGTGTGGATGAAGAGACTGAGGTCGTAGTTCGTGTTACAGGTCATCTGCACCTGGCCGAGGGCCGGCGCGCTCGCCGTACACGTCACCTCATCGTCACCGGTCAGGTCCGGTGCGGCCGCCTCTGCCAGAGCTATCGCGTCGGCGTCCGGCTTGCCGAGCGCCAGCTGGCGCACGCCTTCACGGGCGGAATGGGTGACGGTGATCCATCGATTGAAGATCAGACCGAACTCGACGATGCCGAAAACGAGCAGCAGAAGGAGTGGAAGGACGATGGCCATCTCGACCGCGGCGGCGCCGCGCTGGCTAGTCCCTCCACTTCCTCTACGTCTCGTGATCCTGATCTGTCTCATCGTTGCCTCGTGAATCGAACGAAACCGGCCGGCGGACGCCGGGCCGGCGATCCCGACGGGAGCCGGGATGGGTCATCTCCACCCCGGCTCGTCAGGTTGATGCACTCTAGGGAGCTACTGGCGCCGGCGGAAGTTCCGCGTTGACCGTGTCGAACGCGGCATCGGTCCTCTCACCCGTGAGCTGAACGGCGGCGACGATGACCGCCGCGATCAGAGCGACCATGATCCCGTACTCGACCGCGGTTGCACCCCGCTCGTTCCTCATCTCGTAAAGACGATTCCGAGTCGAGCAGTACAGCTTCAAGATTGTGTCCTGCATCTCTTCACCCCCTCTCTGTGGAGCTGGGTTGTATCCACCGGCAACGATGGCAAAGGGGTCTCCGTTGTGGATGCGACGCGGGACGTAGATTTCATACGTCGTCCAGCGCATCCGCCGGGAGGCCATTTGGCCTAGAACGTCATGAAGCG
>WHTI01000124.1 GCA_009377815.1 Actinomycetota bacterium | reverse complement strand
CATCCGGCCGCCCTCGGGGTGTGCCAGGGGAACTACTTGCGTTGCGAGAGCTCCTGCGGCGGATGGTGGAGAGAGTTGCCGCCGACCGGGAGGTCGCCACACACGACATCAAGCAACTCGATGCGTTCCTCGAATGGGCAGACGTGTGTCACAAAGTGCACAAGACGCCGGACGGCCTGAGGCTCGAGACGGTTCCGCTGGTTGAGGGCGATATGGGGCTCGCAGGGGCGATCGCGTTGTCGGCCGCTCAATTCCTTGCGTCGGGTGACCGGCGGCGGCTGAAGGTGTGTGGCAACTCAGGGTGCCGATGGATCTTCTACGACGAAACCAAGAATCGAAGTCGTCGATGGTGCGACAGCAATCTGTGCGGCAATCTGTTCAAGGTCCGCCGGTACCGACATCGTCACAGGAGTACCCGGTGATCGGGCGCGAAGCTCCGCCATGAAGCGGCGAGCCATCCTCTCGGCAGCGGTCGCGCCGGCGACAGCGATCGTCGTGTTCGGGGCGACCTATGGAACTCTCGCGCGGCACGTGATCGGTGCTGGTGCGGCGATGCTCAGCTCCCTTCTGATCTTCTCCGGTGCCGTGCAGTTCACCGTCGTGGGCTTGCTCTCAGCCGGAGCCGGGCCAGGCGCTCTCGTGGCCGGATCGGTGACGCTCAACTTCCGCAACCTCCTCTTAGGCGCGGTGTTGCGTCCTCGGGTGCAGGGAGGTCCGGCTAGACGCGCCGGGCTCGCGTGGTTCCTGGTCGACGAGTCCGCAGGCCTTGCGCTCGCCTCCGGGACCGATGTGACGCGGACTCTGTTTGCTTCAGGCGCCCTCTTCTACATCGCGTGGCAGGTCGGGACCATGTTGGGGCTCCTCGGCGCGTCGGTGGAGGGGGTCCGATCGGCTGCCACAGCGGTCTTTCCGGTGTTATTCATCGGTCTAGCTGCACTGTCATCCGCTTCGCGCTCGATGGCCGCGCGCGCCGCACTCGCTGCGGGGTTAGCCGCGGGCGCGGCCTTGCTCTGGCCCGGAGGCCGCGGCGTGGTCGCAGTCGCCGCTGCTATCGCAGTTGCGCTTCCTGGAGGCGAGACATGAGTCTGTCGCTGATTGCGGCGATCGCGCTGCTGACCTACGCCAGCCGTGCACTCGCGCTCGTGGTGATGCCCGATCCGCCGCCTCGGGCCAAGGCCGTTCTCGACCGCATCCCGGCTCCTCTGTTTGCAGCGTTGGCGGCGATCTCGGTCGTAGCGGACGATCAGCTCGCGGCTCCGGTAATGCTCTGCGCGGTTTTCGGCGCTCTGCTCGTGACCCCAACGCGCTCACTGCTGCATGTGCTGTTCGGCGGCCTGGCTGGTTACGCGTTGGGCGCCCTCGTCTTCAGCTGATTCCTGACGGGCGACGAAACCTGAACGCGTAGCTTGATGGGACGATGGTGATGGAGGACCTGGCAGGTGGGTTCGTGCATCCAGGGCAGGTGGTCCGAGTGACCGGCCCTTATCTGTTCGGTCGCGCTCGCACCGTCGAGCTCCGGCATCTGGAGGTCCATCAGCACAAGGTCCGGCCGGAGGGCGATTCTCATCCCGCGAAGTGGTCATATGTCCCACTTGGTGGGAGAAGTATGGCCCTCCCAGCTCGGGCGGGCGGATTCGGCCAGTGGCTGAGAGCCTGAAGCGCGCTGGGCTACTCATAATCCGTTGGTCGCTGGTTCGAGTCCAGCCAGCCCCACCCAGCCTCCCTTAATACGAACCAAGGACAAAGTGACGAAGGGTCGAATCGTTGAGCGGGACTCCACAAGGATCTTCTCAACCAGTTTCTGGAGGATCCTCTTGACCCTCGGGATTTCTCTGTCCTGCAACCGGTCGGCGAACGCGGTCGCGATGTCGCGTACGTCTGCCAACTGAGGTGGATCTTGTTTGGACTCGGCCGCGGCGGCCAGCTCTTCGCGTCGAGATTCAAGGTCCGCTTGGCGATCCTTGAGTTCCGAGAGCCGATCACCGCAAAAGGTGGGATCGATGGCGCCCGTCTCGAACGCCTGCAAGTACCTGTCGATTCTTCTGCTGACGTCTCTGAGGTCTCGCTCGATGCGGGACAGCTCTTGCTTGTGACGCGGCGTGGTCACATGTTTCGCGGCTACCGCCTTCTCGATCGAGGCATCAATAATGGCATCATCCCTGAGACAGTTGGTGATGTGCTCGATTAGCGCGCTCTCGAGTTGCTCGGCCGGGAGACTGTCCTGATCACACACTTTCGATCCGTAGCGCTGCCGCGAATAGCACATGTAATAGCGGTAAACCCCACCGTTTCCGGTTGCAGTGGCCCCCACGAAGTGCTTGTCGCACTTGGCGCAGATGAGGAGGCCGGAGAACAGGAAATCCGACATGTTCGAACGGCGCTTGGCGGGCTCTTCTCCTCGCTCGTCTAGGAGTTGTTCTGCGTTTTCGAACTGCTCCATTGAGATCAAAGGCGGATGTTGTCCCGGGTAGGTTTCGCCGCGGAAGTAGACCTTGCCCACGTAGACGGGGTTGCACAGAACGACTCGGATCGCATTTCCGCTCCAGTGAGCTCCGCCCTTGGTGCGCTCACCGCGCTCGTCCAGAAGCCGCGCGATGGCCACCGAGCCCATCCGCTGTTTGGTATAGAGATCGAATATCTCCCTTATCAAAGATGCTTCTTCGTCGTTCACCTTGAGCGCCCCGGTGTCGGGGTCGTAGTCGTATCCGAGCGGACGAGTACCGCCGTTCCAGCCGCCCTTCGCTGCCTTCTTCTGCATCCCGGCGATGACGCGCTCGATGATCGTGGCGCGCTCGAACTCGGCGAATACGCCGAGCATCTGCACCATCATCCTGCCCCGCGGGTGAGGCGGTGTCGAAGGGCTCGGTGGCGGAACGAAAGGCGATGTCGTGGTCGTCGAGTTGCTCGAGGATCGACGCCAATGCCCGCACGGACCGGGCCAATCGGTCGACGCGGACCACGAGTAGGAGGTCGAAGAGACCCCGAGCGGCGTCTTGAAGGGCCTGCTGGAGGCCCGGGCGCTCGATGATGCTTCCCGTCATCAGATCCTCGTAGTGGCGGACGATCTCCCAGTTCTCTTGTGAGTGGACGTAGGAGTCAGGCGGTCCCGCTGGGCTTCCAGCGAGAACGGCTGGTTGTCCTCGTCGGTGGAGATGCGCGTGTAGATCGCAACGCGCATGCGGGCAGCTTCGTTTAGAGGTCGATGCTCGACCTTGCTGGGTCGCTTAGTCGCGCGTCTTCGCTTCCTGGCTGTCGTTGCCGTCCCCGTCATGTGTCGCCCTGCCAGCTCTCCAAGATCAGCTCCGCGAGCAGGTCGGTGACCTCCTCGAAGTCCTCTGGGCTCATCTCCTTCACCACCGGAGGAAGCACCCTCAGCTGCGAGCTTTTCGGGGATGAGCTCGGGCCTTCAGGTTCAGGGTAGCGGCGGGGACTGACATCTTTTGCTGGCCCGGTCTCCTTCTTGGTCTTCTCGGCTCACGCGGCGCTCCCGCTTCGGCCCGTGGCTTCGCCCTCAAGCCGAGCGAGTCGCTCTCTGACGGTTGCTTGGCCGTCGATTAGTGAGTCGACCTTGGACTCGAGCCGGTCCATGCGTCGCTCGATGCGCTCCTCCAGCGCCGCGATCAGTGCGCTTAGGGGAGGCGAATCTGGGGGCCCCAGCTTGCGGTCCACCTCGCGGCTGGCGGCAAGGAACGCCAGGCCCGCGGCGAGGGTCGGGGGTCCCGCAGCGATGATCGCAACGAGGATCTCGATCTTCATCGACGTCTCTTCCTCGTAGCGAGCGTGATGATGGCGCCAACCACCGGTTCAGTCATCGCTTCTCTCCTTCGAGGAGATATCCGAGAGATCGGTTGGAGCCGGCGCCGCGACCGGGAGGTCGAGAAGAGTCCGTCGTCGTTGTTCGCCGATGCCTGTGGCGAGTGTGGATGGAGGCTCATTAGCGAGCGTTGATTTTCGCTCCGCGACCTCGCGTTTGGCGCCCGCCCTTAATTCGCACCGGCGCAAGGCCCGTAGTGGTCGCAAGAACTCTCGGGCCCTCGCGAACGTCCCATTTAGCGATGAGAGTGAAGAGCCTTGGAGCAGCCGGGGTCGCGCTCATTGTGACGATCTCATCGTGCGGGCCCCAACCGGCCCAGCCGAACGCGGTGGAGTCGCCATCGCAAGAGAGTGCTGACACGAATGCTGAGTCCGTCTGTCCGATAGCGGTCCGCTACGCGCTCGCGGAGCCTCGGGAACAGACAAAGGCCCGACTGGTGGTAGAAGACAACCCCCAAGTGGTCAGTGCCCTCCGGGGTGTAGTGACCGACGTCGCCGGCGATGAGGAGTCCGGTTGGGCGCGCGTGATGGTGCGTTCGTCTGATATGTCGCTGACCTATCGCTTCTATCTCGACTCGGTCCGGGGAGGGCTCCCTGCCGAAGGAGAGACCGTCGCAGCTGGCGACCCCATCGGTGGCGCCCATGAGCTGCTGGATGTGGAGGCAATGCCAATCGACGCGGGTAACCCACGTCCCGTCTCGGGCTTGCTCGACGAGTGGGGGTGTCACGAGGGGCTCCCCAAGGTCGATGTGCTTCGGGCTCGTCTGCTCGATGGATCGATATGGGAGATCGGACTTGCGAAACCGATAGAGGTTATCGGTGCCGAGGGAGCGGGAGCCTACGGGGAACTTGAAGTGGACGGCGAGATCGTGGCCGGAGCCACTCGTTTTGGTCAACGTCCCGACTTCAGTCGGCCCGACTTCCCCGGGTTCGATCCTCCGGAGCTTCTCGAGGAGTTCAAGCTGGCTGATGGTAGGCGCGCAGAGCACTGGGACTTGGCGCCATCACACGAGAACGACACCTTTGCCTACGCTCTCTGGGTCGAGGGCCCGGGCGAGCACATGTACTTTTCCAGCGGCCAGCCCATCGAGGACGCTGGGCTGGTTGCTCAATCGCTTCGCATGACCCAATCGGGCCGGGAAATCGAGTCGGTGTGGTTTGAATCCGACCGAGTCGAAATCGTCAACCAGCAAGCCGTCTTCTTCCTGATGGATCCGAGTGCTCCTCTTAGAGGTCCCGAGGTGAGGATCAACACCACCTGCCGCATTGGGCACGAGCAGGGTTCAGCGTGCGAGAAAGCCGAGCTCGAGGTGCCCGTCTACACGCCGGGGACGAAAGCTGCACTTGAGCGAGCAACCCTGACAAGGGTGGGGCCGTGACCTGACCCGCTAAACTCAGCAAGGCGTCGAGCCCCGTTCCCCCAGGATTTCGCCGTTACCCACAAGACAGGACCTGCTACTCCAGGGTTCGTATGCCTGCACCTTCGCCTCCGCGACGTCTACGCGATGGTGACGTTCCAGGCTGGCGAGGGGAAACGAGCCGCTCCAAACGAATCCCTCCTGGTATGAGGCGCTTCAATCGCCGCCCGTGCGCCAGGCAGTAAAGGCGGGGGTCCGGCATCGGTCCGCTTCTGGTCCGGGGTTTGGTCCGCCGGCGGTCCGGGGTTCACCGGACCTGCGTACCTTCAGACTGAGCAAGTTCGACCGCCGCCGCGACGGTATCGAACCTGCGCCATACCGTCCCGTAGCCGGGGAGGCCATGGGCCGACCGGAAGTCCTTCTGTGTGGGCCAGCGCCCGTGGTCTCGTCGGAAACGCCGAATCGCCGCGAGGATCTCTTCGGTGCTCCACGCGCGCCGCTCGCGACCGCGGTCCAGGCCGCTCAGAGCCGCCTCGTGGTAGCCCGGATCGTCTAGATGACTACGTTTGGTGGCGCGGCGGTGAAGCTCCCGTGTGGGAAGGGCCTCGCGACCATCGCGCCAGGTGATTTTCGGGGGCGGAATCCCAAGATGGAGCCCGTGAGCCTGGTTCGCATTAAGGGATACTGGGTCCACGAAACGAACGTGCAGGCCAGGGCACGTTCCTGTCGCTTCCGAAGACTTGCCATCGCCACTGCGCGAGCGCGGCGAGTCGCGGGCTTTGAAGCGGGGCCACCCGGCGGATCATCTGCTGTCCGGGTCGTGCGCTGCGACTCGGAATGGCGAGCGGCCGTGGTTGTTGACGCCTAAAGAGGCTTTAGGGAGGGAGTACACGCATGAGTGACGCAGCTGGATTGGTCGTTCTCGCCGGGCGGATCATCTTCGCCGTCTTCTTCGGTTTCGTAGCCGGGTGGAGTGCTCACGTCAAGATGGGCTCGAATATGGAGGGCTATGCCAAGCAGATGAAGTTCCCCCTCGCGGCGATCGCAGGATGGCCCACGGGGCTGTGGCTTATTGCAGGAAGTCTTTCGATCGCCCTCGGTGTGTGGCCCGATGTCGGCTCATTGATGATCATCGCCTTCTTGCTGCCGGCGCTGATCTACTTCCACCGCTACTGGGAAGTCGACGAGTCGCAGAAGATGATGCAGTCGGGCTTCTTCTGGCGCAACGCGTTTGGGATCGGTGCGTGCCTCGTGTTCTTCGGTATGTTCGTGACGCTGGGCGATGGGCTTCGCTACGCCATCACCGGCGCGCTGTTCGACTTCTGAGGGAGTCGATCCACGTCGCTCAACACGCTTCAGTGGGATCGCACCCGCGCGCCGTCAGGTTGGTTGGCGGCTTCACCTGTCACGGGTCGATTGGGCTACTTCGTGCCGGCTACGCCGATCAGGTGTCCCTCGGGATCGGTGAACCGCCCGACCACAAAGGTGCCGGGGGTGCCCTCGGGGCCCATCTGGCGCTTCCCGCCGAGGCTCTCCGCCTTCTTTAGCGCAGCCTCGACGTTGGGAACGCTCACATAGAAAAGTACGCCCCCCTCGTAACCCTCACCACCGCCCACGCCACCGTTGATCCCACCGGCGGCGGTGTTCTCGTCCACGAATCCGTAGTTGCCGGGCTGGGAGACCGTTTCGGTGGTCGCGTCGCCGGTTTGGAACTCCCACCCGAACAGGTCGCCGAAGTAACTCCGGAGCTTCGTTGGATCTCGTCCGATGATCTCGAAATGCACAACTGGTTGTCCCACGGTGAGTCACTCCGATCGTTGACCGTCGGTTCATTCTCCTGTGGTTTCACTGTAGAGACCTCGGCGAGCCATGAAACTCATCGGTCGTGCTACCCCCGCAGCCCTCACTCGATTCTCATCCCGTGAAGCGGTCATATGTCCCACCTGGTGGGAGAAGTATGGTTCTCGCAACTATGAAGAACAGGCTCAGCCGCGTTCTGTGGGACGAGATCGAGGACGTCTACGAGCGCATCCTCGAGCATCCGTTCATCGACGGACTGAGCACGGGGTCACTCGACGGTGATGCGTTCAGGTTCTACGTCGTTCAGGATGCGCTGTATCTGGGGGAGTACGCCCGGGCGCTGTCGATCTGTGCAGCCAGGGCGCCCCACGAGGAAGCCACGAGGATGTTCTGCGAGCATGCCGCAGGCGCGATCGCCGTGGAGCAGCAGCTGCACGAGAGTTTCTTCGCCGAGTTTGGTTTGAGCAAGGAGCAGGTCCGTGCAACCGAGATGGCTCCGGTGAACCTCGCCTACACGAGTTACTTGCTGGCGGTGGCCTACAGCGGATCGTTCGCGGAGGCTTTGGGCGCGGTCTTGCCCTGCTACTGGATCTATTGGGAGGTGGGCAAGACGCTTCTCGAGCGGGGCTCGCCCGATCCTCTTTACCGCAAGTGGATCGAAACCTATGGGGGCGAGGAGTTCGCCGGCATCGTGAAGGAGGTGCTTGCGCTGACGGACGAGATCGGCGAGGGACTCAGTGCGAACGAGAGATCGAATGCTATCGAGCGCTTCCGAACGACCGCACGTTTCGAGTGGATGTTCTGGGATATGGGCTATCGCCGGGAGGCCTGGCCGGTCTGAGGGGTGTCAGTTCGGTTCGAACAGCTCAACGGCATTTCCGGAGGGATCTTCGATCAGTAGTTGTTTGCCGCCATTTCCTTGAACGATGTCACTACGGAACGTGGCTCCGAGTTGCCGTAGGTCGTTGGAAATCGCCTCGAGATCATCGACCTGGATCTGGAATCGATTCCACCCACCCGGGGACGGGTTCCCGCCGGCCGTTCCCGCCCCTCCCGCTCCCGGTGCATTGAGCAGCAAGGTGAGGTCGTCCCGTGACAGAGCAGCGAAACCTGGAGCCGGGTGCATGTCGACCTTGAAGTTCAGTTGGTCCCGGTAGAACGCGAGGGCCTCGTCGACGTCATTCACGATGTATCGCACGGCAATCTTGGTCACTGGAGCCTCCCTTTCTTGGCCGTAGCTCGAAAATACCTGAAGTCCATCGGAGCGCGGTCTATCGGGGTCCTCGTTCGTCTAAGTATCGTGAACAGGACCAGAGAGCAAGTGGCGGCAGCAAGGGGCGCGGAAGCGTCCAAGGGGGCGATGACCCTGGGCAGGGGTAGAGCGGGCGATCTCTTCCAT
>WHTI01000153.1 GCA_009377815.1 Actinomycetota bacterium | reverse complement strand
CATCTACCCCGAGGACTGTGGTGGTTCCGATACCGACGTCGACTCGATCCAGGATCTGATCGATCAGTTCGAGAGTTCACCTCAGAACAACGACCTCGTGTCACAACTCCGGGGTACCCGGGGCAAGATCATCTCCGAGTCGATCGAGGAGTTCGACAAGGTCATCTCCGGCAACCGCTACGTCCAGATCAGGATCAAGGGCTAGGTAAGGCAGGTCCTCCGCAAGGAGATATACGGTCGGGGTCGATATGAGGACCCTGTTCGTGAACTGCATCGCACACCGGCTGCCGTCGGCGGCAAGGGCCTCATGGGTTCTCGCCGCCGATGGCAGTTTCGCGGCGATCGGCGACGGTGAGCCGCCCGAGGCGGACCGGACGGTCGATCTGGGCGGCGCTCACGTCTACCCGTCGTTCGTCGACGCCCACGTCCACCTTCCGGCCACCGGCCTCTATGCCGCCGGGATGGACTTCCGGGGCCAACGCTCGCGCGCGGCGATCATCGAGGCATTCAAGGACCGAGCGAAGGACTCCGCCGCGTTGTTGTTCGGCGGCAACTTCGAGGATCTAGATCAACCGATCTTGGGAGCCGATCTCGACGGCGCAGTGGGGGAGCGACCAGCGCTGCTGGCGAGGGCCGACATGCACTCCGCAGTGGTATCCGGCGCCTTGCTGGCGGAGCTCGATCTCGAGGGCATCGAGGGAGTAGACCGGGACGAGTCGGGAGCGTCAACGGGGTTCCTCCGGGAGCAGGCTGCGGCTGCGGCGTGGACCTGGTTCGACCGCAATCTCCCGAAGCAGCAGGCGGCCGATGCGATCCGCGGTGCCGTGAAGCTCGCCTATTCGAAGGGCATCACGTCGGTCCACGAGATGCACGTCGTCGAGTGGCGGGGGTGGGCGGCCTGGGACACGCTGGCAGAGGCGATCGACGACATGGCGCTCGTCGTCGTCCCTTACATCGCCACCACCGAGGTGGAGCGCATCAGAGCCATGGGGTTCCACCGGATCGGCGGCGACTACTTCCTCGACGGCTCCTTCGGGTCTCACACCGCGTGGTTGAGCGAGCCCTACCAGTCGTCGCCTCCGAGCGGTTCGTCTCCCACCGGGATCTCGTACCGGGAGGACGAGGGGCTCTATGACTTCTTCCTCGAGGCCCAGCGAGCGGATCTACAGGTCGGCGTCCACGCGATCGGAGACGCCGCCATCGAACAGGCGATCGCGACCTGGGAGCGGGTCGCCGGGACCGTGGGGCGCGATGAGGTTCGCCGGAAGGGCCACCGCATCGAGCATTTCGAGTGCTCGAGCGACGACCACCTCGAGCGCGCCCGGGCTCTCGGACTCCGGGCCTCGGTGCAACCGGCGTTCGACCTCTACTGGGGAGGACCGCATGGGCTCTACGCCGAGAGGATGGGCTGGGAGCGCGCTCGGGAGATGAATCGGTTCGGCTCGATGATCGAGAACGCCCTGGTTGTGGGAGCCGGGTCCGATTCGACCGTGACTCCGCTCGATCCCTTCGTGCAGATGCAGGCGATGCGGGCTCATCACCTGGAGGGCGAGCGCTTGGGCCGCACCCTGGCGATCAAGATGCACACGATGGGTGCCCGCGCCCTGGCCTTCGGCCCGGGGCTCGACGGAACCCTCGAGGCGGGAGCGGTGGCCGATCTCGTCGCCCTCGACCGCGATCTCGCCGAGACGGAGGTCGAAGACCTGACCGCTACCGAGGTCCTCGGGACCTGGGCGGCGGGGACCCAGGTCTGGCCCCCGGGGGCCGCCGAAAGCGAGTGAACGCGAAGAAAATCGAGCAAGTCTCCCGCCATCTCGTCACACCCTTGGGTTACGCTGGATGCAGTCTTCGAGGAAGGGAGTGGTTCTCTTGGCTAAGAGGGTGGAGGGGATCCGCGCAGTTACGTTCGACTGCTGGGGAACGTTGCTGCAGGACAGGGACTGGGAGGGCGCCAATCGAATCAGGATAGGCGCCCTTAGTCGTTTCCTACCTGACCTCAGCGAGGGTGAAGCAACCGATCTCCTCATGGAAGCGTGGGCCCACCACGACGACGCCTGGAAGCAGGTCGAAACCTTCGGTCCCGGTCGCATGGCCGCCTTCTGCCTCGAAGCCAAAGACATCTCCGACGACGAATCGATCAATCAGCTGACCCAGGAGTTCGAAGAAGCGAGCCTCAACACCGGAGTCATGGCCGTGGAAGGCGCCAAGTCCACCCTCGAGGCCCTGACCAAGGCCAACATCCGCATCGGTCTCGTGTGCGACACCGGCTTCACTCCCGGCCGCGTCGTTCGCGAGCTCCTCGACCGGGAGGGACTCCTTTCCTTCCTCGAATGCCAGTGCTTCTCGGATGAGTGTGGCGTACCCAAGCCCGGCAACGAGATCTTCGCCAAGTGCCTCGCCGAACTCGGCGTGAGGCCGCCCGAGGCCCTCCATGTCGGAGACCTCAAACGAACCGACATCGCCGGCGCCCACGACATCGGGATGCACGCAGCCCGATTCCGGGGCGTCCACAACGACAAGACCGAGGCCAAAGAAGCAGAGATCGTCATCGATCGCCTGGAGCAGGTTCTCGAGGTCACTGGCATCGCATAGATGACTCGCTAGACGCCCGCAGTAGCATCGCCGGATGTCCAGCAGGATCCTGAGATGAAGACCCTCCGCGGGAGGGCGTTCGCCTACCTCGCCATCGCGATCGTGGCCGGCATCGTGGTGACGGTCGCCACCGGCATCCTGCTGACCAGGAACAACGTCGAGCAACGAACCCTCGAGGATCTCGAGCACCAGGCCGACATCGTCGAGGTCGTGCTCGAGACATCCCGTAAGAAGGCGCTGGAAGCCCTGGAAACGAGGCTCGCGGCCCGAGAGATCTTCCTCACCAGTCCCGGCGAGTCCGCTACCGAGGAGGTCACTGAGCGATCCGGGCGGGCCCGGATCGAGGGCCGGGAGGTTCTGTTCGTCCGCCGGGAAACCGACGATGGACCATTCTTGCTCTCGAGGCCCACCTCGTTCGGCTCCGACCAACTGAGCAGCTTCGTTCTCGGCCTGGTGGCCGCAGGGGCCGGGGGCGGGGCACTGGCCCTGATCGTCGCCGCCATCGTCGCCAGGGGCATCGGAAAGCCCGTTAGGGAGGTCTCAGACGCTGCCGCGGCCCTCGCCTCGGAACGGACACCGAGACGGCGGTCGACGAACCAGTACGAGCTCGAGGATCTACGCGTGTCGTTCAACCGGATGGCGGCCCGCCTGAGAGACGCCCGAGCCGCCGAGCAGGCGTTCCTCACCTCGGCGAGCAAAGAGCTGAAAGCCCCACTCGATGTCATCCGACGGCACGTCGACAGCATCGAAGATGGGACCGCGGACAAGTACGACGCGGCCAAGGGGATCGACGAGGAGGCGGCGCACCTCGATCGACTCGTCCGCGACCTCATGGATCTCGCGCAGCTGGGCACCGACCGCTTCGAGCTGCAGCGCAAACCGGTCGACCTGGTCGAGATCGCCCAAACCGCCGCGACCCGCCACCGAGCCGACGCGGCTGCGCGAGAGATCGAGATCGACATCGAGGCAGCCGGGCACAACTGGGTGCTCGCTGATCACGACCGTCTCGCTCAGGTCGCAGGGAACCTCGTAGAGAACGCGCTGAGGGCCTCGGGTGAGGGCTCGAAGATCACGATCGCCACCGAGCCGGGGGTATTCCGCGTACTCGACGAGGGACCGGGACTAACCGAGGACGACCTCGAGCGCGCCTTCGATCGGTTCTACCTCTACGAACGCTCCGGAGCCGGCACGAGGGACGGCTCCGGGCTCGGCATGGCGATCGTCAAGGAGATGACCGAAGCCATGGGCGGAGCCGCCACCGCGCACGTCAGGGTGGGGGAGGGCGCCACCTTCGCGGTAAGACTCCCCAAGTATCCAGAAGAGCGCTAGTAGGCCTTCGCCCAGGTGGCTCGCTGGGTCCCGGGCTTCCCGCACACGATGCAGGCCCCACCCGGATCGGTCGGCTCCAACGGCACGACCCTGATCGTGGCCTTGGTCTCCGAGGAAACCTTGGCCTCGCAGACCTCGTCGCCGCACCACGGACCCACCCAGTAGCCGGACTCGGCCTCGACACCCTCGGCGAAGGACTCGTAGCTCTCGATCTCGTGCGTGTTCGCCTCCCGGTAGGCGAGCGCATCCTGGTAGATCGCCTTCTGGGCATCGGCCAGCAGTCCTGCGACCTGACCGATCGCGTCGGCCGTCGACCGGGTTTGCTTCTCTCCGGAGACACGGTGTGCGATGACGACCTGGTCCGCGGCGACGTCCTTGGGTCCGACCTCGATCCGGAGCGGCACGCCCTTGAGTTCCCACTCCGAGAACTTGAACCCGGGCCGATACTGGTCGCGATCGTCCACCTTCACCCGGATGAGATTGCCGGCCAGGGTCGTCTTGATCTTCTCGGCGACCTCGAGGACCCCCGAGCGCTCCTCATCGTTCTTGTAGATCGGAACGACGACAACCTGCACGGGAGCGACGGCCGGCGGGAGCCGGAGCCCGCGGTCGTCTCCGTGGGCCATGATCGTTCCGCCGACCATGCGCGTGGAGAAGCCCCAGGAGGTGCCCCACGCATACTCCTGCTCGCCGTCCTGGTTGAGGAACTGGCAGTCGTAGGCCCTGGAGAAGTTCTGCCCGAGGAAGTGCGAGGTTCCCGACTGGAGCGCCTTGCCGTCCCTCATCAGTCCCTCGATCGCCAGGCTGTAGACCGCGCCGGGGAACGTCTCCGCCGGGGTCTTCTTACCGGTCAGCACCGGGATCGCGAGCACGTCCTCGGCGACCTCCCGGTAGACCTCGAGCATCCGAGCGACCTCTTCCTTCGCCTCGTCGGCGGTCGCATGGGCGGTATGGCCCTCCTGCCAGATGAACTCCGAAGTCCTCAGGAAGATCCTCGTCCGCTTCTCCCACCGGAACACGTTGCACCACTGGTTGTAGAGGAACGGCAGGTCGCGGTAGCTCTGCATCCACTTCCCGTAGGTCGGCCAGATCACGGTCTCCGAGGTCGGGCGCATGACGAGCGGCTCCTCGAGGACCTCGCCGCCCCCGATCGTCACGATCGTCAGCTCGGGACTGAAACCGTCGAGATGCTCCTGCTCCTTGTCGATCAGGCTCTTCGGGATCAACGTGGGGAACAGGAGGTTCTCGTGACCGGTCGCCTTGAAGCGGTCGTCGAGCGCTCGCTGGATGTGCTCCCACACCGCGTAGCCGTGCGGCTTCATGACCATCGTGCCCTTGGCGAGGCCGTTCTCGGCCATGCCCGAGCGCTTCACGACCTCCTGGTACCAGGCCGGGAAATCCTCCGCCTGCTTCGGCAGTCCATCTTTGGCCACTGCTCAATCACCCACGATCTGTACGTGGACCGAACGGTCCTTGGCGTTCTTGTCTCCATCCTCCAACTCCACGAGGAGGAGGCGCTGCCACATCCCGAGGTGGAGCCGGCCCTCGACCGCCGGCAACACGACCGACGCGGATCCGATGCTGGCCCGGAGCTCATCCGGGTGCTCCTTCTCGAGGCGCTCCAGCGTCGACCGGAGGTCCGTCCACAGCCCGTGCTCGTGCTCGTTGATGATCAGCGAGCACCCGTGCTCCCGAGAGAAGACGGTCACGTGCCCATCCCGGATGCCGGAGGAACCGAGGATGGCCTCGACGTCCGCGGTGATGTCCACGAAATCCAGGTTTCGCTTGGTGGCCGCCGGGCATTCCTCGTGATGCGTTCGCATGGCGATGGAGTCTATTGCGCCCGTGACCGCTTCGGGATGTTGATGGATCGGTCGAAACTGCGGGCAACCTGTGGACTACCTGCGCGCATCGCACAATGTTTCGCGCTCCGGGGACTTCTTGCGGAATTCGCATTGACTCCACCTTGCGGTCCCTCTATGTTTCGTCTTGTCCCAAGCAGCTCAACGGCCGCAACGCCGGGGTCCTCGCAAGAGGGCCCGCCGGAACCGGAGAGTCGCAGCGCTTCGAGCGGGCGGCACCGACACACCGGAGACTTCGGTCTCAGATGTGGAGGCCTCGGAACCGGTGATCCGGGAAACCGGACCACGGCTCTTCGGAGTCGAGGTCGCAGGAACTGGGCCGGAGGTCGACGGAGTGGAATCGGTGGTGACGAGGGTCTCGGCCCTGGGCCCACCGGTATGGAATCCGCCTCGGCGGATGAAGACGGTGAACCACCCCCCGGGGTGGGGAAGCGGACCATTTCGACCCGCTGGAACGGAAGATGGAACCGGTTCGCCGGATCCGTTGGAAGGACCACTGGGGGGCACAAGGTGTAAGCCGGTTCGCCGGACCACCGGATCGCCCAGGCCATCGGAAGGCGAAGAGCACCGCTAGGTTGCTTGGGACACTTGATCTCGGGAAGACCCGAGTGGCTGGAGGACAACGCTCTAATAACCGGTTTCGGCCGGCTAACGAGCGGCCCCAAGAGTCACTCGGGTCTTCTTGTTCT
>WHTI01000126.1 GCA_009377815.1 Actinomycetota bacterium | reverse complement strand
GTGTACTCCCACTTCGTCATATCGGGTGTCCTCTCGTTAGTGGTGTTGTGGTCGCTCCTAAACTAAACGCGTGAAGGACGCCATCGTCGTCGAGCGGACCGGGAAGGTGCTTGCCGTCCGCGTTCGCTGGGCGGGCTCGTCACGCGAGCGGCGCCGTGGCCTTCTGGATGGGCCTCCGCTGGAGGGCGATGAGGGTCTCGTGATCCCGGGCGCGTTCCAGGTCCACACGTTCGGCATGACCTATCCGATCGATGTCGTCTTCTGCTCCCGTGCATGGATCGTCAAGCGCGTCGTGAGGAACATGCCGCCGGGTAGGATCTCGCGCCCGTCGGCGGCGCGCTACGCCGTCGAATTGACGGGGGGCCGTGCCTCAGCGGTAAGAGTGGGAGACCGGTTGGTGGTCGATCAACCCTTGAGCGATCAGCCCTTGAGCGAACGGTAGGCGCGCCGGTAATAGACGAGTGGCTCGCCGGCACCCAGCTCGATGCGAGTGGTCTCGGCGACCACGATCTCGTGGCCGCCGCCATCGGTGATGCTCTGGACCGAACACTCGAACCACGCGAGACACCCTTCGAGAAGGGGTGCCCCGTTCTTACCCGCCGAATGTGGGATGCGCTCGAACGGTTTGGGTCCCTTGATAGCGAAGGTTCGAGCGACGTCCTCCTGGTCGCGGGCCAGGAGGTTCACTGTGAATGCATGCGTTTCTCTGAGGATCTGGAGGGTCTGCGAGTCCTTCTCGAGAGCGACCGAGATCAACGGCGGGATCAGTGACACCGACGCGAACGAGGTCGCGGTCATGCCATGCTTCTCGCTCCCGGACGCGACCGCGATCACCGTGATCCCGCTCGCGAAATGGCTGAGGCCCTCTCGGTACTCGTCCGGTGAGACGCTCATACTCCCGGCAACTCGTCCATGCCGGTCATGAAGGTTTGCTCCGGAAGGAACAGCCAGAACCCACCGGCGTGTGGCTCCCCATCCGGGGCGATGAAAGCGAGCGCTTCGGCGTCGGGTCCCGCCGATCCCCCCGGCACGCGCCGGGCGCCGCGCCGTTCCAGCTCCTCGATCAGATCCTGGGTCGGATGACCCTCAATCTCCATCGTCCGAGTCTATGGCGTGCGCGTGGACCGAGGGCGTGCGTGCGTGGCGCGGGCTGCGGTGAACACCGCGGCGGAGGCGCATGCCAGGAAGCCGAGGATCGAGAACAGGAAGATGCCGACCAGGATGCGTCCGGAGTCTCCGGGCCACCGGACGGTGACGAAGGCCACCATCGAGAGCACGGCGACGATGAAGCTGGCCAGTGCGGCTCCCATCAGCCACCTATGCGAACCGCGGTGTCGGGAGGGTGGAGGCGGCGGGTCTATGTACGCGCCGGAAACCTCTGGCGGCAATTCCACGATGTTGTCCCCCTCGTCGGTCATCGCCCTCGGGCCTCGATCCATTCGAGTAGCGTGCGCGTCCCGAAGCCGGTGCCTCCCTTCGGACCTAGATCGTGGGGGGCGTCCGCTCGGCCCGGGCCTGCGATATCGAGGTGCGCCCAGGGGATCCCGGTACCGACGAACCTCTGGATGAAGAGCGCTGCCGAGATGCCTCCGCCCTCCCGTTTGCCGGCGCTCTTCTGATCGGCCACCTGCGAATCGAGATGCTTCTCGTATCCCTCGTACAGGGGCATCGGCCAGAGGTCTTCTCCGGCGAGATCCCCGGCGGCCTTGAGCTCGTCCATCAGGTCCGAGTCGTTGGCGAACAGCCCCCCGATCTTGTCGCCGAGACCGACCACCATGTGGCCGGTGAGGGTGGCGATGTCGACCATCGCGTCGGACGGTTCTTCCGAAGCCAGCGCGATGGTGTCGGCGAGGATCAGCCGACCCTCGGCGTCGGCGTTGTTCATTTCGGTGGTTCGGCCCCCGTAGTGAACGATGACGTCGTCCACCCTCATGGCCGCGGGACCGATCATGTTCTCAGTCATCGGGATCAATGCCCTGACCGCAACCAGTGTTCCGAGTTTCGCAAGCACGCTCATGGCTCCGATCACGGCGGCGCCGCCACCCATGTCGGTCTTCATGTTCTGCATCCCGGCCGCGGACTTGATCGAGAGGCCGCCCGAGTCGTAGGTGACGCCCTTTCCGATGATGGTCACGCGCCCGGTTGCCCCCGGAGGGTCGTAGTTGAGTTCCACCAGGCGCGGCGGTTCTGCCGAGCCCGCGGCGACGGCGAGGATGCCGCCGAAACCACCGTTGGCGAGCTCCACTTCGTCGAGGATCTTGCAGGCTAAGCCCCCGATGTCGGCCACGTTCTTGGCCCGTGCCGCGAAGGCCTTTGGGGTCAACCGATCGGGTGGATCGTTGACTAGGTCCCGCGCCCGGTTGGTGGCTTCGGCGTAAGCGATGCCGCGCTCGACGGAGGCGGCCGAACCGTGGACCAGAACGCGAGTGGTCCGTTCCGGGGTGTCGTCGCGCGAGCTGATCTTCTCGTAACGATAGGAGCCGAGAAGGTAGCCCTCGACCTGCGCGGCCGACCCGGCGTCCCCGTAACCCTCGTCGAGCACGGCGACGACCTCGGTGCGTTCCGACAACCTCTTGGCGACGGCTCCGGCGGCCCGGCGGACACTGCTCGGGTCGACGGCGTCCTTTGCGCCGAGGCCGGCGACCGCGATCGTTCCCGCCGGGACGCGCCCGAGGGTGGCTATCAACGAGCTCGTTCCGCGCTTCGCCTTGAACCCTTCGGCGAGCAGTGCTTCCGAGAGGGCCCCCCCGAGGCGCTCGTCCAGGGCGACTCCAACCGTCGACAGCTGCGGACCGTCGGATCCCTCGAAGGCACCCACGACGAGCGCATCGCACGACAGCTCGAGCGGATCCTCCTCGGACGTGATGATCTGGGGCACCGGCTATTTGTATCGCGTGCGGGCGCGCGAGTAGTCCAGCAGGCCTCAAAATCCGGCCGTATCGGGCCTTTCGGAGGTACCTTCAGCGCGCTGGGGTAGTTCCGTCTAGCTTGGGGAAGAGCTCTGACACTTGTTTTCTTGATCGTCCTCGCGGTCGCATGGGTAGCCGTCCTGGCTCCCGCGCTAGCCAGGGCACGGCGGGGGACCCCGCTCTCAACCGCCGAGAGATTCCGTCACAGCATGCATCTTCTGTCCCCGCGCCTCAGCGAAGAAGGTCGCTGGGTCGTGGTCCCCGGTGGCGAGCGAGTAAGACCATCGTCCCAGCGGCGGGCCCTGAGGCAGCAGCGCATCCTGAAGCGGCGGCGCAAGCTGCTGCTGCTACTGGTGTGGATGGCCGGCGTGAGCCTGGTCGCTTCGTTCTTCGGCGCTCCGGGTGGGTGGCTGCCTCACATCGGGATCGATGTTGTGTTGCTGGGCTACGCGGGTTTTCTCATCGAGACGAAGCGGCGCCGCATCGAACGCAGTCGCAAGGTTCGTCCGATCGACCAGAAGAGAGCCCGTCGCGAAGCAGAGTTCGAGTTCTTCGAGCCGGCGATCTCCAAGTAAGTCGTGGGTTTCTCGGACGACCTCTCCGAGCTATCGCAGAGTCTGCGGCACGAGTTCGACGCGAAGACCGAGGCGCGTGAACATGCGCTGGCCGCGGCACGCAGCGCGATCCGGGCGAGCGGCAACGCGATCCGCTCCCTCCATCGACACGAGATCACTGCGGCCACCGCGCGACTCGACGAGGCGCAGACCGAGATCGACTCGGCGCGTTCGGCCCTCGAGGGACACGAGGACATCCGTCATACGGGCTTCATCCACGATGCCGAGAAGGAACTGGCGGAAGCGCGCATCACGTTCGCCCTGATCACCGATGGCGACTTCCCAACGCACCTGTCGCTGGGTGTTCCGCCGGCAGCCTTCGCCAAAGGTATGGCCGAGGCGATCGGTGAGATCAGACGGCACATCCTTGACCTCATGCGCCACGGCGAACTCGAACGTTGCGAGCACCTCCTAGGCGCGATGGACGACATGTACTACGTGCTCACCTCCCTCGACTACCCCGACGGGATCACGTTCGGCCTGAGGCGTTTGACCGACGTGGCTCGGTCGCTGATCGAGCGAACCCGAGGGGACTACACCACATCGGTGATCCAGTCGTCGTTGCAGAAGGCATTGACCGAACACGAGAGCAAACTGGGGGAGTGAACCAACCGTCCGAACTCGTGTTACCCTCGGCCCCCGAGCCGGGCAGCACCATCGCGATCGTGAGCCCCTCGGCTCCCCTGGTAGCCGCGTTCCCTCACCGGGTCGAGCGGGGGACCGCTTATCTAGAGGGTCTGGGGTACGAGGTGAGGATCATGCCGAACGCCGGTCTGAGCACTGGCTGGACTGCGGGCAGCGGGCAAGAGCGAGCCGCTGATATCAACGCCGCGTTCGACGATCCGGACGTGAGCGTCGTGATGGCCGCGATCGGAGGCACCCACTCCGCGCAGCTATTGCCCTATCTGGACTTCGAACTGATCGCCGCCAACCCGAAGGTGTTCCAAGGGTTCTCGGACAACACAATGCTTCATTGGGCTTTCCTGGCGCGAGCGCGACTGCAGACCTTCCACGGACCGATGTTCTTGTCGGAGCTGGCCGAGTACCCCGAGGTCCTTCCGTACACCGGGGAGTGGATGATGAGAGCGTGGTCGTGCGAGTGGAAGACATTCGAACCCGCCACGGAATGGACCGACGAGTTCCTCGACTGGGCCGAGAAGCGCGACCTCGAGCGCCCGCGCCGCAAGGAAGCTGCCACCGGCTGGCGTTGCATCCGCCCGGGAGTTGCGGAGGGGCCGCTCTTGGGCGGATGTCTCGAGTCGCTCGCGTGGCATCTACGCAAGAGCGAGATCTGAACCGAGCCCACCGGTGCCGTCTTCTTCTTGGAGTCTTCCGAAGAAGCTCCCGCCCCCGAGTACGTGGATGCCTATCTCACGACCTTCGAGCGAGACGGACTCTTTGATGCGGCCGCCGGCCTGATCGTTGGTCGCCCCTACGGGTACACGGAGGATGACAAAGACGTCTTGTTCGAGGTCATCGAGCGTCGCACCGAGACCTCAGGGATCCCGGTACTGGCCGATGTCGATATCGGCCATACCGATCCGATGTTGACCCTTCCGATGGGGGCCATGGCGCGCCTCGACGCCGCCGCCCCATCGTTCTCCTTGATCTAGCGACCTGTCTTCGAGTGGACCTGAGCGGATTCGAACCGCTGGCCTCACCCGTGCGAGGGGTGCGCTCTACCAACTGAGCTACAGGCCCGAAGAAACGCATTTTAGCCGACGGCGCGCGCGGCCCTCGATTGGGCGGCCAAAGGCCCCGCCCGGAAGGCGCGAGCTCCCGATTTAGGACCAGCGGATCGTCGGGACTAGTCCTTTCGGCCTACGCGGAGATGGCCACTGCTTGGTCTTGTGTCCTAGACGCGCGACTGGCAACATCTGGGAGGAATTGGGTCGCAAGCAATCCGATCGCGGCCCGATCAGGGTGGGGTCGACAAGGCGGAGGTTCTCTGATGCATAGCGTGACCGGCGGTTCTGTCATGGGCCGCGTTTCAACCCGAGGACGGAAGCTGGCACTGTTGGCGTCGTTCGCGATGGTGCTGCTTCAGGTCGTCGCGATCGTTCCCGCACAAGCAGCTCCCGCGACCATCACGTACACGACCGTTGGGCTCGACGCACTCCAGGCGAACGAGGTCAGCCCGTTCACGGTCTCCGTGCACGCCGTCAACCCGGACAACGATCCGGCCCCGGCTGACCTCGTGCTTCATCGCACGACCCTGACCCAGAACGGCAACCCCGTCGTGGGCCAGGACGCGACCTACCCGGATGTCGGTGACGACCCTAACGACCCGACAACCTGGTCGACGGTCACAACCGATGGCGCCGGACAGGTCACCTTCGGTCCCCCAGGCGGTTTCCCGTACGGCGCGATCAAGGCCGATGCCGAGGGTCCATCGGGAGCGAGCACTCCGTTCCGTGCCGCGATCGGTCCGGGCACCTACAACCTCGCTTTCGAACTCCTGAGCATGCCGGGAGCTACCTCCTACGGCGTCACCAACGTGACCTTCACCGTCGGGAAGGAAGCCGACCCAACCGCAAGCCAGGACATCGTGCTGCGCGACGGACAGGAAGGTTGGACCTTCCTCGTCAACGGTGCCCCGACCAGCGGCTTGCCCGGCACCAACACGTTGGGCTCGATCTACACGCACGCCGGTCCCGGTACTCCTCCGCTCGGAACCGGCAGCCTCAGCTGGGACCTGGACGGCTCGTCGCTGCCGCCGACCTCAGGAGATGCGATCAACGATCTCTACGACGGCAACCTCCTGGACGCGTTGACCGATCTCGCGTTCTGGACCAGGGCTCGTACGACCGAAGCTCAGGAGCTCGATGTCCAGACCCTTCAGATCGTCGTTGACTTCAACGACGGTGGATCGACGGCGGATGATGTCCTCATCTTCGATCCCGAGTACCAGGCAGGTAACGGCGGCGGCGTTTCCGCCCAGGGCGAGCTGGTCGCCAACGTGTGGCTGAAGTGGGACGCACGTAACGGTGGCTGGTACTCGACCGGTGGGTATGGGGCAGCCAGTGACGCCGGTGTGCTTCCCTACGACGGATACGTAGCCTCGCACGCAGGCGCGACGATCAGCGACCAGCCGGATGGCGGTTTGCTCTTCAACCTGGACAACTCGCTGGGTCGCGTGCACTCGCACATCGATGACGCCGAGATCGGCTTCGGCGATGACTGGACCCGTTACGACTTCGAGGTTGCTTGCGACATCGAGGGCACGAACGGGGACGACGTCCTTAACGGAACCGGCGCGGCCGAGCGGATCTGCGGATTCGGCGGCAACGACGTGATCCACGGACGGGGCGGAGGCGACCATGTATACGGCGGCCTCGGCAGCGACGCGATCTTCGGTAACGGTGGCCCCGACGTCATCCGCGGCGGTCGCGGCAACGATGAATTCTACGGCGGTGCCGGAGCCGACTCGATCTACGGAGACCAGGCGAACGACCGGTTGCTCGCGCACTTCGGCCCCGACTACATCGAGGGTGATGGAGGCAACGACACCATCTATGCCGGTGATGGGAACAACACCACGTACACCGGTTCGGGTGACAACGAGGTCTTCAGCGGCCTCGGCCTCGACACCATCACTGCGGCCGGCGGCAACGACCGCCTACGTGGTGGCCACGGTCCGGACGTGATCGTTGCCGGTGACGGTGACAACCGCGTACTCGGTGGCGACGGTGACAACTTCATCCGCACCGGGTCCGGGAACGACTACGTCGAGACCGACAACTTCGGCGCCGACGACATCGACTCCGGCGACGGGGACGACAGGGTCTTCTCGCACGACGGCAACGACACGATCGACCTCGGCGAGGGCGACAACTACCTCTTGACGGGGGTCGGTGAGTCGACGATCACCGCCGGTGATGGGAACAACAAGATCGAGGTCGGGGGTGCCGCCGACGACATCACGACCGGCAACGGCAACGACGTGATCATCGCGGCTTGGGGCGATCACGTGATCGATGCCGGCGACGGCGACAACGAGGTCCGGACGGACTCCGGCTTCGACACCGTTACGACCGGCTCGGGCAACGACCAGATCCATACCAAGGGCGGCAACGACACCATCAACTCCGGAGGCGGCAACGACGTCGTCTTTGCAGGCGAGGGTGACGACACCATCAACGGTGGCGCCGGGGACGATCATCTGCGAGGTGGCGACGGTCAGAACACCATCAATGGTGGCGACGACAACGACACCATCTTTGGCGGGTCGCTTGCGGACTTCATCGACGGCGGCCTGGGCAACGACACGATCCACGCGGGCGATGGCGACAACGTCGTCAATGCCGGCGATGGGGATGATGTCGTGACCGCGGGCTTCGGAACCAACACCCTCAACGGTGGTGCGGGTAACGACAACCTCTCGAGCGGCGCCGGCAACGACGCCTTCGACGGAGGTGCCGACACCGACACCTGTGACGGAGACGGTGGTACCGACACGCAGGTGAACTGCGAGACGACCTTCAACATCCCGTAACGGACCGAGCAACGCTCACGACCCGGGCCCAACCCGCCCGGGTCGTGTCGCGTCCGGATAGGGTTGAAGCCATGAAGATCCGAACGAGCATCCTGATCCTGCTGGTCGGCCTCCTAGGCCTCGTCGCGTGCGGTGACGACTCCGGTGACGGCGGCGGGTCTTCGGCCGCAGCTGAAGACGGCTGCGTCGAAGGCGAGGAGAGGACGACCGACTCGGGCCTGAGGATCACCGACGTCGTGTGTGGCGATGGAGTCGAGGTCGAGGTCGGGGACGTCGCGGTGGCGCACTACACCGGGATG
>WHTI01000108.1 GCA_009377815.1 Actinomycetota bacterium | reverse complement strand
TTCCGAGTCGCGTAGGACCCGACCATCAACGCTGCTTTCCGGGGGCTGCCCGGTCACGCAAAGGCCGCAAGCAAGCACTCAGCCCGGCATCAAGAGGGTTTCCGGTACAGGGGACCCCTAGTCCCCCGCCTAGCACGGCCGTCACCCAGGATACGGGAAGTGGGACGAGACTCAGTCGACGGCCGGAGGTGGCAGGTATTCGGCGCTGAACAGGCGGCGACCCTCGAAGCTCAGGGCCCACACGCTGCCTTTCTTGTTCGATGCTTCCATCAGATCGACGTGATCTTCGAGCGAGAGCAGCTCGACGAGATCGGGGATCACGCCACCCTGGCTGCAGATCACCGTTGTCTCGAGGGCGGCTCCCAGATCCCGCAACCGGCTGAGCGTTTCGTGCTCCTGGCCCGGATACCCAAGCTCCGAGAAGAGCTCCTCCTCCTTGATCGGGAGGCCGATGGCATCGGCGAGAGGTTGAACCGTCTGTGCGCAGCGGAGGAAATCGGCGGAGATGATGTTCTGCACCTCGAACCTCGACAGGAGCCGGACGAGTTCCTCGGCTTGAGCCCACCCCGCTTCGGTAAGCGGTCGATCCCTATCGCTACCGGTCCAGTCGGAGCGGCTTCCCGCCAGGGCATGTCTGACGAGCAGAACGGATCCGGTCAGCACCGGCCCCCGGACGAAACGTTGGAGGACATCGCGATCGTGATCGTGCGTGAGGATCTTCTCGGCCTCCCCGGGGGTGAGCCATCTCAGTTCGTCGACCTCTCGCGAAGGGGAGAAGGAACCGCTTTCCGCCTGCATCGCCCAGTAGCGAACGATCTTGGGCCTGACGACCTGGCCTCGGTGTTTCATGTAGCGCACCTTGCCAAGTGGTCGACCGAGCTTGACGCGGAAGCCCGTCTCCTCGAAGACCTCCCGGATCCCACCCTCGATATCGGTCTCACCGGGGGCCAGTTTCCCCTTCGGGATGCTCCAGTCGTCGTACCGCGGTCGGTGGATCACGGCGATCTCGATCCTCGACTCGCCGCCTACGTCATCCTTCTCGCGCCAGACCACACCTCCCGCAGCGCGGATGAGTGAAGTGCTCACGTCCCCATCCATCGGAGGTTCTTCTTCCGATCGAGTCGATCCCAGGTCTTGAAGAACCGTTCCTTCATAACCTCTGCCTCGAAGGCTTGGCGTTCGTACAGTCGGCCGATATCGAAACTGAGTGATCCGTCGGTCGAGTGCGACGCGGCAAAGTCTGCGAACACCTGACGAGCCACCGAAGTGTCTTGATGGGTGCCGAGCGTGTCTTGTACATCGGCCACAAGTCTCGCGAAGTTTGTCGCCTCTTTCCCGTCTTTCCCCAGAGCCGCGGCAACAGCCTCAGCGGCATACCGGACCCTCTTAGCCTGGATCCGGGCAGCGTGGAAAGCGTCGTCCGCATCGTCGCGATCGAGGGCTCGACCTTTCTTCGCGAGCTTCTGCCACGCGCCGCGCACGAGCGAGGGCAGAACATCCTGTGCCGGAGTCGCCGCAACTTCGGTTAAGACGGGATCACGGGCCGCTTGGATCACCAGTTCAAGCAGTTGCTTGTAGCGGTCGCTTCGCAATCCATCGTCGAGCCTCGCGCGCGCCCCAGCATGTCGGGCAGCGAGGGACTCGAACATCTCGGAGAACGAGGCCTCCAGCCCTCCGGCCGTATCCCGCAAGCGTTCCTGAAGCACGTCGAGATCGCGCACACTACCGAGAAGATCCGTTAACCACGCGAGCTCATCCCCCAGGCTTTCCGCCCACTTCGGCTCGACCATGCTCGAGAACGTCCGGAGGTCGCTCCGCAACCGGCGCGTACCCACGCGCATCTGGTGAACGCCTTCCATGTCTCCCAGTCGGGTGGGTGCATCGTGCACGATCACGCGTTCTACACCGTGGATCAATGCGGCCTTGATCGCCTGCGCCGCGGGCGCTTTAGGGTCCGGCGACGGGGCTCTGGGGATGTCGGCGTCCGCCGTTGCTCGGGGGCCGAGAGCCCGGACCGCCTTGGGGATAGGTTCTGCACGAACGGCACCGGCGTCGACCAGCAGGTCCCGGATCTCCGTCAAGGGTTGAATACCGAGCCCCTTGCTCTCGAGCTCCACCTCCCGAAAGCGGGCGACGACCCGACGGCCTTCAAGGATCGAAACCTCGTCGTCGTCGATCTCGGCCACGACGACGCCTTCCTCGTCCCGCACGAACCACACCTTGCGCCGGGTGGTGAGGCGCGCAACCGGGACTAGACCGGCCGTCCGCACCCAGGCGATGGTGAGATCTCTCGCGCCCTCGGGCACCGTGGCTTGAGCGCCTTGGAACCAGTGCTCATCTCGGACCGAGACCTCACCGTCCTCGACGGGGAGCTTCAGGGTCCACCCGGCCTCGTTCTCGCCCGAGCGGTATCGGAGGGTCACGCCGCTCCGAGCCAGTCGGAGATCCTCAGTGTCGTGGTACACGGCCCTGAGATGCAAGACCGGTCCTTCCACCATCTCGAAGGGGATGTCGAGCTCCGTTAGGTCGGGCACCATGAATGACGCGTGGACCGAGAGCTTGAACTCGGTTTCAAGCATGGTCGCCCGCGACCCGACCCATGAGTACTTTCTGTACGTCCCTAAATTCGTCACCCCTGGCGCGGTTCCAAGTTCCGTCGGGGAGCAGCTCCCAACGTTCGATCCGAGCATCCAGCTGGAGATCGAGGAACGCGCCGAGGGCCTCCTTCGCCGGATGGGCGTCGATGCTTATAAGCGCCTCAACACGCCGATCGAGGTTTCTCTGCATCAGATCAGCACTTCCGATGTAGTAATCATCGTCTCCGCCGTTCCCGAAATAGAAGACGCGAGAGTGTTCGAGGAAGCGTCCAAGGATGCTACGAACCCGGATGTTGTCGCTCATGCCAGCTACTCCCGGACGCAGCGCGCTGATACCTCGCACGATGAGATCGATCTCAACTCCTGCTTGTGATGCGGCGTAAAAGTCGTCGATCAACTCTGGATCCACAACGCTGTTGCACTTGATGATGATGCGACCGGCGGAGCCGGTGGTCGCGTGCTCGATCTCGCGTTGGATGAGGCTCTTGAAGTGTCCTCGCAGACCGTGTGGGGCCACGACCAGTCGCCGATAGCGCGTCTGGCGTGAATAGCCGGTCAGGAAGTTAAAGAGATCGCTGACATCGGCACCCATCGAATCGTTGGCGGTCAACAGTCCGATGTCCTCATACAAGCGAGCGGTCCCGGCGTTGTAGTTCCCCGTTCCGAGATGCACATAGCGCCTGAGGCCGTCCGACTCCTGGCGAACCACGAGGCATAGCTTGCAGTGGGTCTTAAGACCAACCACCCCGTAGACCACATGACAACCGGCATGTTCGAGCATCCTTGCCCACTGGATGTTCGCCTGTTCATCGAACCGAGCCTTGACCTCGACCAGAACCAAGACCTGCTTTCCCGCTTGTGCCGCCTCTGCGAGAGCGTCGACGATCGCACTCTGCCCCTCGGTTCGGTAGAGGGTCTGCTTTATGGCGAGCACCGCCGGATCATGTGCAGCCTGCTCGACGAAGCGTTGCACGCTGGTTGTGAAGCTCTGATAGGGGTGATGGAGTAACAGGTCCTCGCGTCGCATCACCGTCAGAACGTCGGCCGGAGAATCATCGGCGGTCACGAGGGCCGCGGGGGTCACCGGCTTGAACGGCTCGTCCTTGAGGTCCGGACGATCCAGTGCGTACAGATCCCAGAGTCCCGAGAGATCGAGGGGACCCATCAAGGTATGCACATCGTCGCGCGAGATCTGAAGCTCCCTCATCAACAATTCGAGGATCCGATCCGGCATCCCCCTCTCGCACTCGAGCCGCACCGCAGGGCTGAATCTGAGTGACTTGCGAAGCTCTTCCTCCAGGGCCTGGAGGAGGTCCTCGGCGCCATCGTCGTCCAGATCCAGATCGGCGTTGCGAGTCACCCTGAACGCATGGTGCTCGAGGACGTCCATCCCCGGGAAGAGTTTGCCGAGGTTGGCTGCGATCACATCCTCGAGCGGGACGAACAGTGCTTCAGAGGACAACTCGACGAAACGCGGGAGTAGAGCGGGAACCTTGACCCTGGCGAAACGGGTGTCGGAAGTCCCAGGTTCTCTCACCAGCACTGCCAGGTTCAGGGAGCGGTTCGAAATGTAGGGGAACGGATGTGACGGATCGACGGCCAGCGGAGTCACGACAGGGAAGATCCGATGACGGAAGAGCTCATCGAGTTCCTTGCGCTGAAGATCGTCGAGCTCCCCCCAACGTTTGACGTGGATGTCCTTGTCGTTGAGAGCGGGCAGGACGTCCTCGAGAAAGATCTGTGTGTGCCGCTCGACCAATGACAGGGACTTGTCAGAGATCCACTTCAGTTGTTCCGTCGGACCGAGACCATCGGGTGACACCCGCGAAACACCGGCTTCGACCTGACGCATCAATCCGGCGACGCGGACCATGTAGAACTCGTCCAGGTTCGATGCGAAGATCGCGAGGAACTTCGCCCGCTCGAGAAGCGGGATGCCCGAGTCTTCTGCCAAGGTCAGAACCCGGGCGTTGAAGTCCAACCAGGAAAGCTCCCTGTTGATGAATCGGTCGAAGTCCGGAGCTTGAGATTCCATTGCCGTGCGGCGCACGGTATCCACGAGATGTTGAATCAAAGTGAACGCACGGGAAATGGTGGGCGACGTTTGTTCGCTTGACGTTCACGAATCCGGCGCCTTGGATTCAAGTCCTTGGTGCCTACTTCCTAAACGAGGAAGCTCGCGGAAGGGGATAGGGATCCAGTTCTCAGACTCGGCCGACGAGGGACAAGAGCCCGCTCGGACGGCGTTCCAGTCGGAACTCGATCAGCTCCGACTCCAGGTAGAAGTCATGGCCCTCAAGGTCGATGAGCAGATCCGCCGCGCCGTTTCCGTGCTCCTTACGGGAGACGAGGACGTGGCGCGCACGGTCGTCGACTCGGACGACGAGATCGACGACATGCTGGTCTCTCTCACCGAACGTTGCTACGACCTCCTCGCGCGGCAGAACCCGGTGGCCGTCGACCTGAGGCTGGTGGTTTCCGTGATCCGCATATTGGGCGACCTTGAGCGCACCGGCGATCTCTGTTTGCGGATCGTGAAGCTGTGTCCGGATCAACCCCTACTGGCGGGAAATCCATCGACCTTTGACCTCCTCAAGGACATGTCCCGCGAGGCTCTCGACCTCTACCGCCTGGCGATCAAGGCATGGGCGTCGCTCGATCTCTCCCTGGCCCTGACGCTTGACGCACGCGACTCCTCGATGGACGAGCACAACAAACGGCTGATGGAAGCCATCCTTGCCCTGGAAGGACCCATGGCCGTCCCGATCGCCGTAAAGACACTGCTTGCCGGCCGAGCCCTCGAGCGGATCGCGGACCATTCGGTGATGGTCGGCGAGCGGATCCGGTACATGCTCACCGGTGACATCCAATCCCTCTCACGCGAGGTTGGTCCGAACCGGGAAAGCTGAGGACCTTTCGCTCGTGGCGGAGGCGAAGGGATTTGAACCCTTGGATCCTTTCGGATCACACGATTTCCAGTCGTGCCGATTCGGCCGCTCTCGCACGCCTCCGTGCGGGAGTGTACCCAGCCGAGCGCCCGTCCCCGCTACCCAGGGGTCGCGAGCGCTCGACTTATACTCACGGGCCGAGGTGGGGTACCGAAGCGGCCATAACGGGATCGCCTCGAAAGCGATTGTGGGTGCAAGCCCACCGTGGGTTCAAATCCCACCCCCACCGCCAATCAGGTCTCGGTACGTAGACCTCTGAGTAACTACGCCCCGACGCCCTTCGAGCTGCCGGGCCCGGGGTGTTGGGGAACGTCCCTCAGATACCCACCCGACATCAATGGCGATGCGATCAGGAAGTCCGCCGTGCTCCGGTTACACGCAACCGGAAGGTTCCAGACGACGGTCATCCTCAACAACGCCTTCACATCGGGGTCGTGAGACTGTGTTTCCAGCGCATCCCAGAAGAAGACGAGAAGGTCGAGTTGTCCCTGAGAGATCATGGCGCCGATCTGCTGGTCCCCACCCAGGGGGCCGCTGATCAGCTTCACGATGTCGAACTCCAACTCTTTCTCCAGTAGCGCGCCCGTAGTACCGGTCGCGAAGAGTTCGTGGTTGCCCAACGAGCCACGGTTGAATCGGGCCCAGTCGAGCATGTCCTGCTTCTTGTTGTCGTGAGCGACGAGTGCGATCCTCATGCCGTCGACGGTACCGACCGCGCGTGTCGATGCTGCTAATCAGACGTGAACTTGTGTCTCGTCAGGAGCGGCGGTCCTCGAAGAATCCGCGGAGGAGTCCCGCGCATTCCTCCTCGAGGACGCCGGTCGTGATCGCCACGCTGTGGTTCAAGCGCGGGTCCTGGGTGATGTTGTAGAGCGACAGGGCCGCACCCGCTCGAGGGTCGGCCGGGCCATAGACCAGTCGATCGACCCGAGCGAGGACCAGGGCGCCGGAGCACATCGCGCACGGCTCGAGGGTGACGAACATGGTGGTCCCGCCGAGCCTCCAGGAGCCGAGCACCTCGGCGGCGGCCCGGAGTGCCAGCACTTCGGCATGAGCCGTTGGGTCGTTCAGCTGCTCGCGCTGGTTGTGAGCCCGGGCGACGATCTCGGTCCCCTGGACGACCACGGCACCGATCGGCACGTCGCCGTGATCGAGTGAGAGGCGGGCCTCATCCAACGCCGCACGCATCAGTTCCTCGTCGCTCATCTCAGGCGTCCTTGCGACTCGCGACCTTCTTCTTGATGCCGGCGTACTTCTTCTTGACCCATCCGAGGATGTCCTGGGCCCAGTCGTACTCCGAGCCCAATAGAGCCAGGCCGGCGAGGTTGAGAAGGAGCGACCACGGACCGGGCACCGGGATGATCAGGATCGCGAAGACGATCATCAGGACCCCGGCGACCGTCACGAGGATCCGTCTCGTCATCCCGACCACCGACTTGCGCCGCTTGGCAACGTTGAACTCGGCGGGGTTGTCGAAGTCGCCGAGGTCGTGAACCTCACTGAGTTCGAGGTCGTTGGCCGGGATCTTGGTGGCGAAGACCTCGAGGAAGCCCGACGCGTGCTCCGCGGTGAGGTGGGTCATGGTCGGAACCTGGAGGAAGTAGGAGTCGCTCGAGGTCTCGATCCCTAGGATGGGGCCGATGCTGGCGTGACTGTTGATGCCCCATGTCTTGATGTCGTCGAGCCGCACGATCTCGGTTGCGTTCTTCCCGAGGATCCAATGGAGGATGAGGCACTGCTCCGTTAGGTAGAGGAAGCCCGCCCCGCGGGGCCCCCAAGCGCGCCGGACTCGCACCCATCCAAGCACTTTGTCCGATTCATCGGTGTGCGGACGCGCGTGATCCAGGATGTGGTGCTGGCGGATGTCTGAGATGCGCTGGAACAAACCCAAGTGAACCCCTGCTCGACCCGTCTTCCCTGAGGCCAAAGGGTACGTGAATACAGTTCTGATTGTGGGTCGGGAGGCCGACAATCCACCCAGATCTCTGATGCTCGTCGGTTCTGGCGGAAAAGTACGCCCGGAGGGATTCGAACCCCCGACCTTCCGGTCCGTAGCCGGACGCTCTAATCCACTGAGCTACGGGCGCAAGTAACGAGGAGAGACTAACGCAGGGCGGTCGCCGGACCTTCCTCGCCGAACGCTCTCAGACCCCTTATATGATTCCGCACGGAGGCGTGCCCGAGTGGCCGAAGGGAGCGCACTGCTAATGCGTTAAGGGGGGTTACCTCCTTCAAGGGTTCAAATCCCTTCGCCTCCGCTCGAGTTAGTGGGACGTGGTTCGGCGGCGGGAGGCGGGTCGATCCGGTGCCGCTCGATCGTGAAATCTCCCCCGAGACCGTCGAACGAGATGTAGTCGTACGAGATCACGTCCCCGTTCTGGAAATAGATGATCTCGGCCTCGTAATCCAGGTTTGACTCGACCAGGAACGACCCGAGACCGGTTGCCCCCGTCGAACCCAAGACCATTATCGTGCTCCCGGCCTCCTGCAGGAAGGATCGCTCGTGGGTGTGGCCCGCCAGGATCAGAGGGACGAGCCCCAGGGTCTCGGACGCCTGGCGGGCGTCGTGGACCGCGAGCACTCCCGGGTCGATGCGAGCAACGAGTTCGGCGACCTCCGGGGCTGCGGCGAGCTTCTCCTCGTTCGCTTCCCCGGTCGAGACCTCGTTGGTTGCGGTGAAGGTCGGATCCGCGATGCCAAGGATGCGGACGCCATCGATCGTTGCTAGCGATCCATCGAGGAGTTGAACGTTGTCGACGCGTGCGATCTCGGCCCGGTTGGCCAGGGAATCGTGGTTGCCCGGGACGTAGAGATAGGGAACGCCGATCCGATCGATGAGGGTGCCGATCCGGGCTTCGATCGGGGCGCCGAACGACGTTAGGTCTCCGGTGTCGAGTACCGCGCTGACATCGAACCGCTCTGCGAGGGTCCTGGTGATCTCGATCCCGATCGGGTTGGAGTGGATGTCGCTAACGTGAAGGATCGCTACCGAGTCCTCTTGAGGTGCCAGCACCGGTTCCGCAACCAGGGAGATGAGTTGCGACAGGCGGGCGGCGAGGCTCTCGAACCGGGATCTCAGGCCGTCGAGCGCGCTGAGGCTCTCATCGACCGCGGCGATCACCTGCGGAGCACGCTCCAGCGCGCCGGAGAACTTCGGCTCCTCGAACGCGGTGACGTTGAAGGTCGCTGCGGTCACACCAACCGTGACTGCCATCGCAACGGCACCTCCCGCAGCCCCGGCCGCCAGGATCCTGATCCCCCTCCCGGTGATCAGCTCGGCGGCGATCGCTCCGATGATGACCCCGCCCAGCAAGAGGCGGAGAGCAGTGCCGATGGCCACGGCCCGGAGGTCGTCTTCGATCTGACCGACCAGTTGCGCCCGCGAACCCGGCGACGAGACCGCCTCGGCGAGGGGCTCCGGGTCGACCTCTCCGATCACGAGGTCGAGATCGAAGAACGGAGCGTGCGTGTCGGCAGAGATCGTTCCGAGCGGGGGGATGACGATGCGAGTCGTTCCCAGACCGATGCGTGCGCCCGATCCGACCGTTGCGGGGCCCATCCCGTGGTGGGCGTCGGGGATGAGCCAGACGAGCGCGAGCGAGGCCACGAGGCCCACGAGAATCGCTGCGAGTAGCCGACGTCTGGTGGGTACTCTCTTCGGGTGGCTATCGGGCATGACTACCGACCTTAAGCGAGGGGTTCGAATGCGACTGCGAGCGGCGGCGGCGCTCTTCCTGGGCGTTCTCATGATCCTTCCCGCACCGGCGGGGGCGGTCCCCAAGGGGGCCAAGGTCCAGACCTACCAGGG
>WHTI01000003.1 GCA_009377815.1 Actinomycetota bacterium | reverse complement strand
GGTGCTGATCTCGATGTCGCTCCCCCGGCTCCCGGCCGCGATCACCTCGATCGTTCTCACCCTTCAACCGGTGGGCTCGGTCGCCCTCGGCATCCTCATGTTCGACGAGGACCCCTCGCTCAGCCAGTTCTTAGGGGTGGCATTCATCCTCTCCGGGCTGGCCACGATGGCCCTGCGCCGCCGGTCGATCCGGGAGGTCGACGCCCCACCCTCCGGTGGTTAGTGCCTTAGATCTGCGGGCGGTGGCGCTCGATGATCGCCTTGAAATCGGTTCCCGGAGGAAGCGTCCCGTAGGACCGGCCCCCGGCACCGGTCAGACGGGTCGTGCAGAACGCGTCGGCGGAGTTCGGGTCCCCATGCTCGAGGAGGAGAGCAGCCTGCAGAGCCAGGGCGAGTTTCTCGACCACGGAGCGAGCGCGCACCTCGATGTCCGTCGTATCGGAGAACTCATCCTTCAGCGCGCCGACGTAGCTACCCAGGCGCTCGTCGCCGTCGGCCGCCGGGGCGATCTCGTCGAAGAACACCTCGAGGCTCTGCGGCGACCGGGCCAGGGCGCGGAGGACATCGAGGCAGTTGACGTTCCCCGACCCTTCCCAGATCGAGTTCAGCGGTGCCTCGCGGTAGGCACGCGCCATCGGGAGATCCTCGACATAACCGTTGCCGCCGAAGACCTCGAGCGCCTCCCCCGCGTGAGCAACACCGGTCTTGCAGATCCAGTACTTGGACACCGCGACCGCGAGACGTTTGAAGAGCGCTTCCCGCTCATCGATCGGTCCCGCATCGAAGGTCCGAGCGAGCCTCATCGAGACCAGCGTTGCGGCCTCGGACTCGATCGCCAGATCCGCAAGGACGTTCTGCATCAGAGGTTGATCGATCAGGAGTTTGCCGAAGGCGCTGCGGTGGGCCGCGTGATGCGTCGCGTGAGCAACCCCATGACGCAGGAGTGCGGTCGAGCCGAGGACGCAATCGAGCCGCGTGTGATTGACCATCTCGATGATCGTCGCGACACCCCGACCCTCATCGCCGATCATGCGAGCCCAGGCCCCCAGGAACTCGACCTCGCTAGAAGCGTTCGACCGGTTCCCCAGTTTGTTCTTGAGTCGCTGGATATGGAACGCGTTCCGCTTCCCATCGGGCGTAACGCGCGGCATGAAGAAACATGACAGTCCGCTCTCGGTCTGCGCCAGGACGAGGAACGCATCGCACATCGGAGCCGAACAGAACCACTTGTGCCCGGTGATCAGATGCTCGCCCCCGCTGCCGATCGGAGTCGCGGTTGTCGTGTTGGCGCGGACGTCCGAGCCACCCTGCTTCTCGGTCATCGCCATACCGCAGAGCGCGCCGGCCTTGTCGGCGACCGATGCGATCCCCGGCTCGTACTCGGTCGAGGTGAGCTTGGGCTTCCACTCGGCGGCCAGCTCGGGCCGGCGTTCGATGACCGGTACCCCCGCGTAGGTCATCGAAATCGGGCAGCCGACGCCGCCCTCGGCCTGGCTAAGGGTAATCATCAGGGCTGCCCTCACGACGTGGGCGCCCGGACCGGGATCGGTCCACGGAAGCGAATGGACCCCATGAGCGACCGCCATCCCCAGAAGGCTGTGCCATGCCGGGTGGAACTCGACCTCATCGATCCGGTGGCCGGTGCGATCGTGCGTCCGGAGGATCGGGGGGTTCTCGTTCGCCAGCCGACCCCACTCGAGTGCCTCTCCGCCGCACAGAGCACCGAAGGCCGTCAGACGCTCCGTCCCCCACTCCCCGCCCTCTCGGCTCATGGCTTCGAGAAGGGGACGATTCTCGAGAAAGACGTTGTAGTCCTCGAGCGGCGGGGCCTGATTGAGGACCTCGTGGGTCGGCGAGATTCCGGGTTCGACTCCCATATCCAAAGTCAACCACAGAGGGGCCGGGGAACCACACCGCCTCGCGTGGCCGGCCCGCATAGGATGGCGCGCCATGAAACCCTCCCACCGGTTCTCCGGAGCAGAAGAGGTCACCCGCAGGCTCGCCGAGACCGGCTACCTCGCCGGTATCGGGATCGCGACCGTCGTCCACATCGCCGACCGCCTCCAGAAGCCGTTGCTCGTCGAAGGGCCCGCGGGCGTCGGTAAGACCGAACTGGCCAAAGCGATCGCATCGACTCTGGGGATCGAGCTCATCAGACTCCAGTGCTACGAGGGCGTCGATGAGACCAAGACACTTTACGAGTGGAACTACAAGAAGCAGTTGTTGCGCATCCAAGCCCAAGGGGACGAGAGTTGGGACGCGATCGAGGAAGACATCTTCTCGGAGCCGTTCCTCCTCGAACGACCGGTTCTGAAGGCGCTGCGATCAACCGAGCCCGTCGTACTTCTGATCGACGAGGTTGACAAGCTAGATATCGAGGCCGAGGCACTCCTACTCGAAGTGCTGTCCGACTGGCAGGTCTCGATCCCCGAGATGGGAACCGTCGTCGCCAAGCAGCCCCCGTTCGTGGTCCTCACCTCCAACAACGACCGCGAGCTCTCCGAGGCACTCAAGCGTCGCTGCCTGTACCTCTACATGGATTACCCGGACGCGGAGCGTGAGAAGGCGATCGTGCTCAAACGGGTTCCCGAGATCACCGAGACACTGGCCGAACAGGTGGTCCGGTTGGTCCGCAGCATCCGCGAGCTCGATCTCAAGAAGTCGCCGTCGATCTCCGAGACGCTCGACTGGTCACGCACGCTGCTCGCCTTGAACATCGACACGCTGGACGACGACACCGTTCGTCAGACACTCCCGGTACTGCTCAAGTTCCAGACCGATCTCGAGCGAGCCGCCGGACACCTGAGGCTCAACGCCAAGGACAACTAGCTTGTTACCGAGGTTGCTCGAGTTCGAACGAGCGATGCGGTCCGCCGGAATCCCGGTCTCGGTCAGCGAGAGCATCGACGCGTTGAAGGCGCTCGAGCACATCCCGTTGGAGAGCAAGGACTCGGTGCGCTCCGCGCTCGCCACCACGATGGTCAAGAGCCAGTCGCACCGGCCCACCTTCGACCTACTCTTCGACCTCTATCTGGGGGCCGGTCGAGGATCGGTTACGTCGATCACCGACGAGGTCGAGGACCCCGAGGCCGCGGGCCAAGACCTGATGGACGAACTCGTGGATACCCTCGCGACCGGTGACGACGCGGCTCTGGCGGCGCTTGCCCGCCGGGCCGTCAGCGCGCTCGGTCGGGTCCGTTCGTCACCAACCGGAGATTGGTTCTCGCAGTACCAGGTGCTCCAGGGCATGGAGCTGAACATCGCTCTCGGCCGCGCGCTGCGGAGGACTGGGGTGGAAGGGGATGCCCCGCTCGAGGACCGGCTGCGTCGCGAGGAGTTCGAGGCACGCCTCGAACGGTTCCGGGAGATGGTGCTCATGGAGACGCGCCGCCGCGTTGCTGAAACCCGCGGAGCGGAGGCGGTGGCCCGCTACGCGGTGCGCCCCCGACCCGAAGACCTCGACTTCCTCTCGGCCACGAGTAACGAGATCAAAGAACTGAGGCGTGCGATCCGACCGCTGGCGCGCAAGCTCGCGTCCCGGGTGGCGATGAAGCGACGCCGCTCCAATCGTGGTGGCCTCGACATGCGCCGGACCGTGCGTCGCTCGCTGTCGACCGGAGGGGTGCCATTCGATACCGCTTTCCGCCACCGGGCCCCCCACCGGCCGGAACTTTTCGTGCTGTGCGACATCTCGGGATCGGTCTCTCGCTTCGCACGCTTCGCTCTGATGCTCGTCCACGCCCTGTCGGCTCAGTTCACTAAGGTCCGCTCGTTCGCATTCATCGACACGCTCGATGAGGTCACCCGCTTGTTCGAGCACGAGGACTTCGTCACCGCGGTCGATCGGATGAACTCAGAGGCGAACGTTACGTGGCTCGACGGGCACTCGGACTACGGAACCTCGATCGAGAAGTTCCTCAAGAACCACGGCAAGGACCTCGGCCCCCGTTCCACGGTCCTGATCCTCGGCGATGCGCGCAACAACTACCGGGCGACCAAGGATCACGCATTGCAGGAGATCGCCCGCCGGGCTCGGCACGTGTACTGGTTGAATCCCGAGCCGGTCGCCGATTGGGATACGGGGGATTCGGCCGCCTCCGAGTACGCCGTTCACGTTGACAAGATGGTCGAGATCCGGAATCTCCGGGGACTGGAGGACTTCATAGCCTATGAGCTCTGAAGGACGACGTTTCTCGATCCCCGACATCGTCGCGGCACAGCGCGCCCGGGATGACGACTGGGATGAGTTCGTGCGCACCGAGCTGTTGAGCGCGGGGGTCTATCGCCTCGAGGTCGGAGCAGCCGATGAACAGACCCCGCATACCGAGGACGAGATCTACTACGTCATCGCCGGCAAGGCGAAGCTGTGGGTCGAAGGCGAGGCCCTCGACGCCGGCACAGGTGACGCTCTCTTCGTGCCGGCGAACGCGGACCATCGCTTCATCGACATCGAAGAAGAACTGGAACTCCTCGTTTTCTTTGCGCCGCCCGAGTACTCCCAGGACCAGCCCAAACCCTAGACGCCGACCTCGGCCGCTTCGACCGGCTCAGGTCGGTCGTGGGGAAGAGCCGCTTCCTCTCGGCCGGTGGACGGCAGGAAGCGCAACGCCACCAGCGCACCGGCGAGGGCAACCCCTGCCCCCACAAGCACCGCACTGCCCATTCCATCGACGAAGGCCGAGCGCGCGGTCGCGGCGAGGGCCGAGCCGGCGTCTGCCGGAAGCCTGCCGGCGACCGCCAGAGCGGTACCAACCGAATCGGACGCTGCCGATGCCGCCGCGGGAGGGAGACCGACGGTCGCGCCCGCCATCGACGACGAGTAGGCAGACGACAGGACGCTGCCGATCACGGCCACACCGAGAGCTCCTCCGACCATCCGGGTCGTGTCGTTCATCGCAGAGCCGACGCCGGACTTGGACAGGGGCAGCGATCCCATGATCGAGTCGGTCGCCGGCGCCATCGTCATGCCCATGCCGAGACCCAGGCCGATCAGCATGATCGCCACCGTCCCGTATCCACTGGCGTCCGAGATCGTGGACAGGATGAACAGCGAAAGGGCCACCACGGCGAGACCCGAGGCCACCGTGAACTTGCTTCCGACCTTGTTCACTACTTTGGCGCTCAGGGGAGCCGCGATCACCAACGAAGCAACCGGCATGACCCTGATCCCCGCCTCAAGGGGAGAGTAATCGAGCACGAACTGCAGGTACTGCGTGAGCAAGAAGATCGACCCGAACATCGCGAAGAACACGAACGTGATGGAGACACTGGCAGCCGTGAAGCGCGGATTCTCGAAGAACTCCATGCGCAGCATCGGGTGATCGAATCGGAGCTCCCAGGCCACGAAGAGGGTGAGGACCACCGCTGCGATCGCGAAGGCCGAAAGCGTGGCCCCGTCGGTCCAGCCGTGGTTCGGTGCTTCGATGATCCCGTAGACGAGCGCTCCGAGTCCGCCGATCGACAGCAGCGCACCCACGGGATCGAGTCGAGCCAACACCGGATCCTTCGATTCGGGGATGAAGACGTAGCCGGCGATCAACGCGACCGAGATCACGGGGACGTTGATGAGGAACACCGAACCCCACCAGAAATGCTCGAGGAGATATCCGCCGATCACCGGACCGATCACGATGCCGAGTCCGGCGACGCCGGCCCAGATCCCGATCGCCTGGCCACGCTCCTTCGGGGGGAAGACGTTGGTAAGGATCGAGAGGGTCGAGGGCATGATCAACGCACCACCGATGCCCATCGCCGCGCGGGTGGCGATGAGGACGTCCGCCGACGAGGCGAACGCCGAGGCGATCGAGGCGCCGAGGAACACGACCATGCCGAGATTGAGGGCAAGCTTGCGCCCGAAGCGGTCCCCGAGCGCCCCCATGGTCAGGAGCAGGCCGGCGAACACGAGGACGTAGGAATCGACGATCCATTGGAGCTGGCTTCCGCTCGCATCGAGGTCGCGCACCAGGGTCGGGAGCGCGACGTTGAGAATCGTGTTGTCGAGCCCGATGACGACGAGGCTGAGACATAGGATGGCGAGGATCCACCATCTGCGGGCGTAGATCTGCTCCTGGTTCACACGTTACTCCTTCCAACAGGCCGCTCAAACGAGTGTTTCATACGAACGTTTGAATCATACATACGTATGAGATACTGTCAACAACATGAGGCCGCCGGAAACTGTTCCCTCAGCCGACACCAAGGAGAGGATCCTCGACGCCGCCGAAGTCCTGCTGGCGGAGAACGGTTACGAAGCCACCTCTCTGCGGGCGGTGACCCAGGCGGCCGGCGTAAATCTCGCGGCGGTCAACTACCACTTCGGATCCAAGAAGGATCTCCTCGACGCGGTGATACGTCGGGTCGCAGAGCCGGTCAGCCGGAGTCGCCTGGAGAGACTGGAGGCCCTCGAAGCGTCCTCTGATGCGCCGAGCGTGGAGGCCGTGCTCCGAGCCTTCCTCGAGCCCGTCTTCCAGCATCTCCAGGACTCGGCAGCCAGGGGCCCGACGGTCTTTCTTCTGCTATCCCGGGTGATAAGCGACCCCGACCCGCGGATCCAGAACATGCTCGCCGCCGCGTTCGGAGATGTCGGGCAGCGGTTCATCGAACATCTCGCCGTCCTCCTCCCCCACCTGGACGAAGAGGAGTTGTGGTGGCGATTCAAGAGTTGTATCGGCGTGGCGATCTTCCATCAGTCGAGATCGCTTCCGGCCCTCTCCATCCTGGGGTCCGCCCCGGACGAGAGGAATCTCGAGATGACGATCGCATTCGTGACCGCAGGGATGAGCGCCCCCTCCACCAGTTAGTGGATCACGGCTTTCCGCGCTGTTGCATCTCTTCCCAGGTCGGGCGTGGGAGCTTAAGCGTGTGCCCGGCGACCGTCGCGTAGTTCGAGCCGCCCAGACGAGCGAGCGGCCTGAGCAGGTCCGGCATCACGCGGCCGTCTTCCATCACCGCCTCGTCGACGTGGATCGCGGTGACGTCACCGAAGACCATGTTCCCGTTGCCGAGCGAGACGATCTGGTTGAGCTTGCACTCGAGAGCCGCCGGAGCCGCAGCCACGCGCGGAGGGGCCACGTGTACCGACGGAGCGGTCTCGAGTCCCGCCCATTCGAACTCGTTCTCCTCGGGCGGGAACCTCGTCGAGCTGTCGTTCATCTGTTCGAGGAGATCCTCGGTGACGATGTTGATGACGAACTCGCCGGTGGCCCTCACATTGGTGAGGCTGTCCTTCACCCCGGTCGAGGTGAAATGAACGATCAGGGGATCACTGGAGATGATGTTGAAGTAGCTGTGAGGGGCGAGATTCAAGATCCCGTCGGGGGACAGACTCGATACCCAGGCGATCGGTCGGGGTATGACCAGCGAGGTGATGAGGAAATATCCCTCGCGGCCTTCGAGTTTCTTCGTATCGAACAGGACGTGGGGCATACTCTCTCTTCTCATGTTTTGTGGACGTGGGGGAAAGATAACGGGCCGGAACGGCTAGCCTCTAAAGGAAACACCAAGGAGGGCAACCGATGGACAAGGCAACCTTTGGGGCGGGGTGCTTCTGGGGGGTCGAGGCGGACTTCCGGAAGATCGACGGCGTGACGAGGTCCACCGTCGGATACCTCGGAGGCACCCTCCAGAACCCGACCTACGAGCAGGTCTGCACCGACACCACCGGGCACGCTGAGGTGGTTCAGATCGAGTTCGACCCGGCAGTGGTCGCCTACGACGAGCTTCTCGACCTCTTCTGGAAGATCCACGATCCCACCCAACTCAACCGGCAGGGCCCCGACGTCGGGACCCAGTACCGCTCGGCGATCTTCTTCCACTCGCCCGAGCAGGAGCGGCTCGCGCGAGCCTCCAAGGAGCGGGCGCAGGATCGCTCCAGCCGGCCGATCGTCACCGAGGTCACCGAGGCGTCGGACTTCTATCCGGCCGAGGACTACCACCAGAGGTATCTCGAGAAGCGAGGCCTCGCATCTTGCACCGTGACCCTGCAGACCGCGGAGTGATCGACTCCGGCACTAAGACCGCCGCTGCCGTCGTCGTCGGGGGCGGCGTCATGGGTGCGAGCACGGCGTTCCATCTCGCCAAGATGGGGATGACCGATGTCGTTCTCCTCGAGAAGGAAGCCAACCTGGGCGCGATGTCCACCGGACAGTGTGCCGGAGGCATCCGGCACCAGTTCTCATCGGCGACCAACATCAAGCTCTCGATCGAGAGCATCAAGATGCTCGAAGCGTTCCCCGAGGAAACGGGTCAGGACATCGGTCTTCGCTTCACCGGCTACCTGTTCCTGATGACCGATCCCGCCGACATCCCCTCACAACGCGACGCCGTCGCTCTGCAGCACGAACTCGGAGTCGACACGGAATGGCTGGCGCCCGAAGACCTGGCCGGACTGATCCCCCAGGTCAACATCGAGGGAGTGATCGCGGGGAGCTTCAACGAACACGACGGGATCTGCGATCCGAACAGCGTGGTGCAGGGATACGCGAAGGGAGCACGGGCCGCGGGCGTAACGATCCTCTCCGATGTCGAGGTCACCGGATTCGAAACGACCGGCGACAAGGTCGCGGTCGTCCACACCAGCGTGGGAGACATCTCCACCGAGGTGGTCGTGCTGGCGACCGGCGCATGGACCCCCGATCTGGGGCGCATGCTGGGAGTAGATATCCCCATCGAGCCGGTCCGCCGCCAGATCGTCGTAACCACACCGACACCGGGGCTCCAGAGCGGTTTCCCATTCGTCCTGTTCCTCAAGGAGGCGCTGTACTTCCATCCCGAGGGGCCGGGGGTGCTGAGCGGGAAGTCGAATCCCAACGAGCGGCGGGGATATCTCCTCGACGTCGACCCCGAATGGGAGATGGTCCACCTGGCCGAGGCGATGGAACGTCTGCCCCTCCTGGAGGAAGTGGGCGTGCTGTCCCATTGGGCCGGTCTCTACGAGATCACCCCGGACGCACATCCGATCTTCGGAGAGGTCCCGCAGGTGAAGGGCGTACACGTCATGGCCGGTTTCTCGGGCCACGGTTTCATGCACGGACCGATCTGCGGGTTGCTCATGGCCGAGGAGATCCTGAAGGGGGCACCCGAGACCGTCGACGTTGGCGAGTTCGCCTACGAGCGTTTCTTGAGGGGCGATCTCAACCCGGAACTGAACGTCGTCTAGCGGGTTCCAAAAGCGAAGGGGGCCGGCGTACCGACCCCCTCGCAGCGCCCCTCCCCCATCCAGCGTTCGTAGCAAACCTGGCGCGCCAAGCGCGAACTAGTGAAACCTAGCCTCCCGGAGGGGATTTGGCCAGACCCGGAAATCGGCGGCCGGCTAGCTGACGTCGAACGGGGCGTTGATGAGGAGTTCCACGTTGCGGTCTTCGGGGCGTCCGCGACCCTTCGATCCGAAGCCGAACTGGTAGTCGTTGGCGGAAAGTTCACGAGCGATCGACGCGAGGTTGACCGGTCCCCGACCCGGTCCGGGGGTCGGATCACCGGCGTGGTCGACCATCGTGCAGAAGATCGACAGGGTTCCGTCGCGGTTGTCGAGGACCTCGATCAGACGCGACTGACACGACCAATCGATGTGCGCGGCGGTTCCAATATCCCAGAAACCTCCGGTTCCGGACGGTGCGGACCGCGGGACGATGAAGTTCTCGTGCGCGTGGCCGCTCACCCACGCGATCACGTTGGGGAACCGCTGGACGAGTGCCTCGACCTCGTCGCCCATAACGCGGGGAAGGTCGTTCTCGCCCGGATCCACGGGGTCGGGGGCCGACGCCGGGTTGTTGAGGGATCGGATGCCGTGGTGGGAGAACAGGAGGATCAGACGGTCGTCGACGTCCCCCGTGATCTCGTTGCCCGCGGCGTCGAGATACCTCGAGGACACCTCCTGGAGACGAGACTCGAGCCATGCAAGCTGCGTCGCCCCGATGCTCCCCTCGGAGTAACCACCGGGGTTGACGGTGTCGAGACCGATCATGCGGAAACCGGGCCGCGCGTCGCTATGCCAGTAGGCGAGCCCGGAGGTGAGGTTCGCCTGCTTGAACCCGTGCCCCTTCGGCCTGCCGGTCGTGTTGAACATCTCCGCGATGTAGGCGAGGCGGTTGACCGGTCGCCGGTCGGGATCCGCGGTGACCATCCGTGCCGGAGCACCCGCAAGGGCCATCGGATTGTTGCGGAAGGTCTCGAACGCGTCGCACGGATTGACCCCTGGGAGAAGTTCCGCCGGCTTCAGGCTTCCGACGGCCACTGCATCGAAGATCGGATTGCTACCAACATTGCCCTGGAGGAGCCCGTCGTGGTTCCCGAAGGTCTGGTACCAGGGCAGATCGACGCCGCGCGCCCGGAACGGCCGCAGGGCATCGTCGAGCAACCCCTCGTAGTCGGGGAACCCGTAGCGCTGCTTGTACTTGTCGTCTACCCCCGGGTCGGGGTGCCAGTACTCGGGGTCGTTCCACTCGGACGACTGGACGCCCTCGTAGGTGTCGGCTCCCGAGTTGGACGAGATCTTCCGGCCCCCATCCATCGCGTCGACGAACCACCGCAACTCGTTGAACTGCTCGTTGTCGATGTTGTCCCCCGTGCACACGACCAGCTGCAGCGGCTTGCCGGTGATCGGGCTGCGCCGGATCTTCCTGATCTGGCGGATCATCGCCTCGAGTATCTGAAGGGTGAGGGTTTCCTGGGGCCGATGGGCGGACGAGAACGGAACGCTCTCGCATCCCATGCCGGGATCGGCGAAGCGATCGAGGAACTCAACGCGCGCGGGCGATTGTGCATCGATGATGTGGATGTCGGTGAAGTGAACTAGGTTCAGGAGTGACGGGCGACGGATCTCGATCTTCTTCAGATGGGCGGGCGCGAGATCGGTCCGGCGGATGTGGCCCTCACCGTGACCCCAGCGGAGGCGGTGGTAGGCACCTGAGGTCCCCTCGGACACCTTCTTGCCCTTCACCATGGTTCGTCCGAGCGTCGTGAGCTCGACGATCTCCTCGAGCGTCGCCCTCGAGAAACCCGTGCGAGCCAGGCTCGACGAACTCCACGGCAGCATCGACGCCGCGCCAACGGCCCCGGTCGCCCTGAGGAACTTCCGCCTCTCGATGTCCATCCTCCTGATTTCGACGCCGGGGTGGGCGGTCCTGTCACGGGGCCCCCTCTCCCGTTAGGGCTCGCTCCTCGGAGGGTACCGACCGTCTACCCGATGAAAGGGAAACGATGGCACGACTGAGGAAGGCGGACCCCTCGGCGCCCGGGATCGAGCGACGTCGGCGCGGGCGCGGCTTCGAGTACTTCGATCAGGAGACGGGCGACAAGGTCGATGAAGACTTCGTGCTCGAGCGCATCTCCGCGCTCGCGGTCCCGCCCGCGTGGAAGGAAGTCTGGATCTGCCCCGACGAGATGGGACACCTCCAGGCGATCGGCATCGACGCCGCGGGCCGGAGGCAGTACCTCTACCACCAACGATGGCGAGAACGACGCGACCAGGAGAAGTTCGACCGGATGCTGCGGCTCGCCCGCGTGCTCCCCTCGGTCAGGGTCGAGGTCGGACAGCAGCTTCACGCCGCGGGGGCCGCGCGGGAGAAGATCCTCGCCTGTTCGATCCGCCTCCTCGACCGAGGATTCTTCCGGATCGGGGGCGAGGACTACGCCGAGACCCACGAGTCCTATGGGCTCGCCACCATCAAGAAGGAACACGTCACCATCACCGACGAATCGGTCCTGTTCGACTACAACGCCAAGGGTGGACTTCACCGGCGGTGGTCGTTGATCGATCCCGATGTCGCCGAGGTCCTCCGGATGTTGAAGAGGAGGCGAGGTGGGGGCGACGATCTTCTTGCCTACAAGCGCGGTCGGGTGTGGATCGACGTCCGCTCGTCGGAGATCAACGAGTATCTGAAATCGGTAGCCGGCGAGGAGTTCACCGCCAAGGACTTCCGTACCTGGAGCGGAACCGTACTGGCGTCGGTGGCTCTCGCGGTCTCGGGTCACGCGACCACCTCGGTGACCTCGAAGAAGCGAGCCGTGACCAGAGCGGTAAAGGAGGTCGCGCACTATCTCGGGAACACCCCCACGGTCGCCCGGAAGTCCTACATCGATCCACGCGTGATCGACCGCTACAACTCGGGCTGGACGATCCGTCCGGTGCTCGACGACCTGGGAACCGACGACCCCGAGGGCGACCTCCTGATCCAAGGTCGGATCGAGGAAGCAGTGGTGGATCTCATCGAAGAACATAGGAACTCCGATTCGGTCGATCGCGTCGCCTAGACTCAGTGAGTGAAGATGGTCTTGGGGGCCGCGGGGGGCTGGGCGTGGGGAGTGATCGCTACCGCCTTCACGTTCGGCTTGCGGCACGGCGCTGATTGGGATCACATCGCGGCGATCTCGGACATCACCGGGACCCTCAAGGACCGGAAGCGATCGATGGTGCTGGCACTTGTCTACGCGCTGGGGCACGCGTTCGTGATCCTGATCCTCGGGCTCCTGGCGGTGAATTTCGGGGAGTTGATCCCCGACTCTGTGGCCACGGTCATGACGCCGATCGTCGGAGGGACCCTTCTGGCGCTGGGGATCTATCTCCTCTACTCACTGGTGCGCGAGGGACGAAACTTCCGGTACCGCAGTCGGGTGGCGATGGTCTATCAGGGACTGATGCGGATGAGGCTTCGGTTCCGACGCATGCAGACTGTTGACCTCGAACACGAGCATCCTCACGATCATGCTGCCGGGCACGCGCACGAGCATCCCGAAGCGGTACCGGTCGACGAGTTGAGCCGGCCGGTGGCGACGGCGGTCCAACACAGCCACCCGCACGTCCATCGCGGAGCCCTGCCGGCGGAGGACTACGGCTCGCGGGTCACGTTCGTGATCGGGATGTTCCACGGGATCGGGGCCGAGACACCGACCCAGGTGGTGCTGCTGCTTACCGCCGCGGGGATCGGCAGCCGGGTTACCGGCACGGCCGTTCTCCTTGCTTTCATCGCGGGATTGCTCGTGACCAACACCCTGATAGCCGCGGTCGCCAGTCTCGGATACCTACGAGCCGGAAAGAACTTCGCGCTGTACGCATCCCTGGGAGTCGTCGCGGCCGTCTTCAGCATCGTCCTCGGGACATTGATCCTGATCGGGTCTGACGAAACGCTCCCAACGTTGTTCGGTTGATCGACCCGACCTACTGGAACGACATCGAGACACGGTCGAGCAGGTGCTCGAAATAGGTGCTCGAGCTATGGGTGATTCCTAGTATCAGCCGGCCTTCGGGCGTGATGTAGGGCGACAGATCGGGAAGCGGTACCAGGATGCGCTGCTTCCTCGGAGCGATGAAATCGTCGACGAGGACGTAAGTGTCGGTGGCCAGGTCGTAGACCGAGAGCGTCCCCGACATCCGCGTCGCCGCGAACAGCTCGAAGGTCTCGTCGGTTCTCTCCGTCTCCGCGATCGAGAAGGCGAGGTCGTAGGCCACCCCGATGCCACCACCGGGCAACCTGGTCGGGGCCATCCGAACCACGCCTCCACCACGGGCTCCCAGAGCCGCGGCGCTGCCGTCGGGCGTTGCCCACGACCGGCTCACCACATCTCCCGGCGTGATGAACGTGCGCGGCCTCGGTAGTTCGACGCTGTTCGAGGGAGCAGAGATCTTTCCGTTGGACGCCTTCACGACGTAGCTCGATCCGTCGGGGGTCTCGGTCTCGGGCAGTCCGAAGGTCGTCGCTCCGGGCTTCATGCTCGCCATCTGTTGTTCCACGCCCGAGGTGAGGACGCGGTAGACGTACTGCTCGGTGACCCCCGCCGAGGGCGAACCCTTCCAGGTAAGGAAGAAGCGACCGGCCTTGGGTTCAACCGCGAGATCACTCGGCGGCGCAGGCGGGTCCTTCCGGTCGAAGATGATGAGGTCGGCAACGGCCGACGCCTTCCGGATCTCGATATTGCGTACCGCAAGCGTCGATCCCTCACCGCCGAAAGGAGTGGCGGGCTCTCCGTGACCATCGAGGAACAGTCGGTCGGCGGTTCCCGGGAACAGGTCGCCGGCATCTCCCCACGACGACGCCTCTTCGATCAGCGCGCCGAGCTCATCGAGCCCGTCTGCCTGGACCAGTTCGAGTAGCCGAGCGTTCTGATCGTCGTTCCCATGATGCCGATTCGCCTCGTCGACATGCCAGATCGCGATCCCCTTGGGGAACCCGGTCGACCACACCCACGACTCGGAACGGAACTCGATCATCAGGTACTCAGGGGACGCGGGATCTCCTCCGGGATACAGGTTGAACACGCCACCGGATGACCCCTCGGCAACGCGGTCGATCGCAGGAAGGACCACTTCCTCGGCATCGACCAGCACTTTCTGGGGCGTAACCCATCCGAGTTCCGCCCTCGTCCAGGCGCTCATCGGTGCGGGTCTCCACGGCTTGCCGTTGAAACCCCACGCGCCCTGAGCCATCAGCTCCCACGTACCGACGCCGCCGTTGGTGTCGTAGTCGCGGTCGTACAGGTCTGGGAGTCCGAGCACGTGTCCGAGCTCGTGAGCGAAGACACCGATCGAGATGAGCTTGTCGGGAGCTTCGGGGGCAACCAAGGTGTCACGCCAGTGGATCTCCGGCTGGAGCAGGTAGTAGCTCACGCTCACCGGAGAGCCGTTGCAGACATCATCGGTCTGGAACGGTGCCGGCAGACGCGACTGGTGCGACCACAGCGCACTCGTCGGCGGGGACTCCTCGGCCCCCGCGCCGGCGTGTACCAGCACGACAGCATCGACAAGCCCATCGGAGTCTCGGTCGAAATCGCAGTAGTCCATCTGGGGGTCGGCGGCCGCGACCGCGTCCCTGAGGAGGGTTCGGGCGTTAGTCTCTTCTGCCTGCCGTCCGCCACGGCTCCCGACGTACTCGCCGTAGGCACGTGGCATGGTCAACCACGAGCTCACCTGCCCGGTGAAGTCGAAGAGACCCCCCGACATGTCGCGGTAGTAGTCGCGCAGTGAGCCCGCCCCGAGGGTCGAGTCCTTACCGAAGAGGAGTTGATCGAAGGCCGGCGGCGGGTGGGCCTCGGTGTTGGCGGGGTTGTCCGAGAACTCAGTCAGGAGGACGGGCACCTCGGCCTGCCCCACGACCGCGTCCACGCTCGCGGACGAATGGCCCCCGGTCAGGCGGGACCGGCTTACCCGCCTGCTCCACGGGGGGTCCGTCTCCTCGACATGGGTGGAGAACTCTCGCACCACGGGGTCGGGACGGTCGTCCGGCTCAGCCGCCCCTGCGGGCACGGTGAGCAGGGCCCCCACCAGGGCGGCGCCCAGGAGCACGGAGCTCGGGCGGTGCCAGGGGGGCCTCTTCGAGTCGCGAGGCTGGAAAACAGTAGGTCTCACGCCCCTTGTATCGGCGTGGGCCCCTCATTCCATTAACTAGGAGACGCCCCGTTCTCGGGGCGCGCGCTATGTGCCGTTTTCCCGTTCTGTTCAGTTCTGAGCTTGCTTCCCGGGCCCGTCACACGATCAAAACGGCTAGGGGGTTCGGGTTGCCGGGTCAGGGGCCCAGGACCGCTTCGAGGTAGGGGTTGGCGAAGCGACGGCCGGGGTCGAAGCGGTCCCTGACGGCGAGGAACCGTTCGAAGCCCTCGTACCGCGGGGCCAGGGTGGCGGCGGTCTGGAAGTGCCGCTTGCCCCAGTGGGGCCGGCCGTCGAACGAGTCCATGATCTCCTCGACCGCCCGGAAGTACGGCTCCCACTCCATGCCCCGGTAGATGTGGACCGCGATGTAGCAGGTCTCCCGCCCCCAAGCGGGACTCAGGAGAGCGTCGTCCGGAGCCACGAAGCGGACCTCGATCGGGAACGACACGTCGAAGCGCCCGGAGCTGGCCAGCGCGTGCACCGCGGTGATGGCCTCTCTAGCGTGAGGGCGCGGGATCGCGTACTCCATCTCGACGAACCGCACGAGCCGCGGGGAAGCGAAGATCCGGTAGGAGACATCGAATCGTTCGCTCGTGCCCCAAGCCCGTGCGACGAAGCGATTCACGGCGGGGATGCGTGAGGGGAACCGCTTCGCGACCCCCTGCGTGAGTCCGAACGCGCGGTTGAGGAGCACGATGTCGTTCAACCATTCGGCGACGCGCGTGCGTGGCTTCGCGGGTCGCTCGGTGCGATTGTTGACCCGGGTCTGCACCCGATCGCTGTGCGGGAACAGGTAGAACTCGAAGTGATCGTTGCCGGCCGCGAGCCGATCCATCCCGTCGAGCACTTCAGCCATCGTCGACGGTCGGTCCACGCCATGAAGGACGAACGACGGCGCCAACCTCAACGTTGCCGCGGTCACGATCCCCAGAGCCCCGAGTCCCACGCGAGCGGCCCGCCAGTCGTTAGGATCACTCTCGGCAGAAACCTCGACCACCGATCCGTCACCACTGACTATCTCGAGACTCTCGATCGAGGCCGACAGGTTGCGCAACCCGGCCCCCGTTCCGTGCGTCCCCGTCTGAGTTGCCCCGGCGATCGACTGCACGTCGACATCCCCGAGGTTCTCGAGCGCGAGGCCATGCTCGGCGAGGCGATGGTTGAGATCGTGCAGGGTGATGCCGGCCTCGACCCGGGTGAGCCCCGACGACGTATCGACATCGAGCACCCGGTTCATGTTCTCGAGCGACAGCAGTGTCCCATCGGTCATCGCTGTGGAGGTGAACGAGTGACCGGCCCCCACCGCGCGCACGGCGCGTCCGGCCTTGCCCGCGGCGGTAACCGCCGCCTGGACCTCCTCGGTGGTGTGCGGGCGGAGATACTCGGACGGGGTGCAGGATTCGACCCCGGCCCAGTTGGTGAACACTTGGGTCACAGGAAGCACTGTCCTTCGCCCCGATAAGTGGGTACCTCGCCCACGACACGCTCGCCGTCGACGAGGTAGAGACGATCGAACCGCTCGCACAGTTCGCCCGCCTTGGCGTGACGGAAGTAGACGCGGTCCCCGATCCCGAGGGACGCAGCGGCGGTTCCGTGCAACGGGGTCTGGACCTCCCCCGCCCCCTCCTGCGCGTCGAGCTTCAACCCTTCGGGGAGATGCGGGATCGGGAGCCGTGCCCTGTCCGCCGGGCCCGAGGCGAGGTAGCCGCCGCCCAACACCGTGGCCACCCGATCGCTCGGCCGGCGCACCACCGGCAGCGCGAATATCGCGGCTGGCTGCGGGGTGAAGGCTCGGTAGGAGTCGAACAATCCCGGTCCGTAGAGGCCCGATCCTCCGGCGACCTCCGTGACCGCAGCTTCGACCGCGGTCCCTTCGAGACTTCCGGTGCCTCCGCCGTTGACGAACTCGAGCGTACTGACCTCGCGGACCGCGGCGGCGATCTCTGCACGGCGTTCGGCGAGCTCGCGTGCAGAGCGAGCCTGCATCGTTCGAACCGCGAACGAGCGGAGCGGCTTGCGTTTCACCCGGTTCCCCACTCCCGCGATCTGCGCCTCGTAGGCCATGATGCCGACCAGCTCGAAGCCGGGGCGCCCCTCGATCACTCGTGCTAGGGCGCGCGCTTGGGAGGCATCGTGGAGCGGAGAACGCTTGGCTCCGATCCGAACGCGGCCTCCGGCGAGCCACCATCCGGCATCGATGTCGAGGCACAATCTCAGCGAAGTACCTCTCGTCCCCGTCGCCCGGTCGATGAAGTCGAGGTGCTCGACCGAATCGACCATGATCGCGATACGAGCGCCGGGATCCTCGCCCATCTTCCAGGCGAGATCGCGCAGCGCACCACGATCGGCGGTCGGATACGCAACGACGATGTCATCGAATCCGTGGGAATGGAGCCACAATGCCTCCCGCAAGGTAAACGCCAGCGTGCCCTCGAATCCACTCCGGGACAGCACCTCAGTCTGGACCGCGCGGCATCGCACCGATTTCGACGCGAGCCGGATCGGCTTGGGAGCGGCCCGCCGTTCCATGTCCAGCGCATTGGCGTTCAGCGCACCGAGATCGACCAAGGCGAACGGCGGATCGAGATCGGTCGTCGCCCGATTCAGCCGCTCGAGAGCGTTCATGCAGTTGGACCTCTCTCCTCGATGGGCGTCTTGGCCTGGGAAGCGTAATCGCCCTCGCAGCGGGTACATGGAGGACTTCCTAGAAGTTCTGGCCAACGACCGCGTTAGTGAGTCACTCGCCCACCGGTCGATCAGTCCTTCGGCTTGTAGACGTACACCTTCCCGTCGGCGAACCGCATCTTGGGCGGAGCACCTTCGTCCTCATCCTCGATGTCGTCCTGAAGTCGCCTGATCTCATCCTCGGTGTGAACCCGGGAGGGGTCGTAGATGGAACCGATCGCCCCGACGATCGCGCTCCCCACGCTCCGCTCGCGCGTCCGCCAGTAGACCCACCCGCGCGTTTCCATCCACACCATGAGCCGATCGACGAGGTAGAGCACCAGCAGGATGGCGAGGCCAAACAACACGAGTTTCATCGCGTCCTCATCCTGACAGAGGAATGGAGCTAAGCAAGGGACTATTGAAGAACGCGGTCCAGTTCCGAGGTGATGAAGGTGGCGAGATCCCGGGCTTCCGATTCGGGAACCGAGAGTGCGCATCTCGCCTGGGCGCCATCCCAGATGCTGAACCGCACGTGATGACCGGGGATGGTTACCGAGCCCTCATCCGATTCGAAGGTCTGATCCTCTCGGTAACAACTGACCCTGAGGAACCCCGACTCGAGGTCGGCGTCCCCCAGCTTCAGCCCGGGGAAGAATCGAGTGGACTTCGCCCGCGCGGCGGCGAGGATCTGGACCGGAAGCTCCATCCCACACCTGAGGCAGTATTCGTGTGTCTCGGGTTGCTCGAGACGGCATGCCGGACAATAGATGTCGCTCACCTTCCACCCCCTGCACTGTTCCGATAGCGTTCATCCATCGTACGCCCCGCGACATCCATAGAACCAGGTTGGCTTAGCCGAGCTCCTTGCGCAGGATCTCTGCGGCCCCCACCATCGCCCGCAGCTTGCCGTCGGCCGACGAGCGCGGAGGTACTTCATCCCACAGTCGGTGGACACGACGATGCGCTCGGCATCGACGAACGGCAGCGCCCGTCGCACCCGATCGGCCACGGTCTCGTCGGTCTCCACCGTCTCATCCGATAGATCGATCACGCCAAGGATGATCGTCTTGTCGGTCAGCTCGGCGAGGACTCCCGGATCTAGATTCGACTGCGCCGTCTCGATCGAGATCTGTTCGCACGTACAGTCCGCGAGTTCGGGAAGGAACGAGTACCCGGACGGACGCTCGTGGATGATCGCCGCGTAGCCGAAACAGATGTGAACCGCGGTGGTTCCGGTGATCCCGTCGAGCGCGCGGTTCAACGCCGTCAGACCGTAGGCACGCGCGGGTTTGGGTCGAGCCTGCATGTAGGGCTCGTCGATCTGCACGATGTCGGCCCCTGCGGCGAACAGATCCCTGATCTCCGCGTTGCACGCGTCCGCATAGGCCATCGCAACCGCCTCGTCGTCGGGGTAGTGATCGTTCTGCGCCTGCTGCGACATCGTGAACGGGCCGGGAACCGTCATCTTGATGGTGCGGTCGGTGCACGAGCGCAGCAGCTTGACGTCCTCAACCGACACGGGGTGATTACGAGTGACCGGTCCGACGACCCTCGGTACCGGGTTGGGATGCCCACTCCTGTCGAGGGCGGTCCCCGGGTTGTCGATATCGACACCGTCGAGCGCGGTGGCGAAATGGTTCGAATAGCTCTCCCTGCGGATCTCACCGTCGGTGATGATGTCGAGTCCGGCGTCCACCTGAGCCTTGATCGCGAGGACCGTTGCATCGGTCTGGGCCTCAGCGAGGTGCTCGGGTGGAACCTTCCACAGCTCCAGGGCCCTAACCCGAGGTGGGAAGCGCCCGGCGAGCTTGGCCCGATCGATCAGCCAGTCGGGCTGCGGATAGCTGCCGACGATCGAGGTCGGAAAGAGCTTGCTCACCGGTGGATCCTTTCACTCAGCCTTTGTCCTATCTCCACATCCCGCCGATCCAATAGAACCAAATGAGGGTCGAAGTGCGACAGTACAGATGATGACCGAGACGCGGACCGACCGCTCGCTTCTGCTCGCCGTTGGTGAAGGGGACCGCTCTGCCCTCCACGAGCTCTATAACCGACATGCACCTTGGCTTATGTTCCGGCTCCGCCGCCGGTGCTCCGACACCGGGATGGTCGAGGAGGTAGTGCAGGACACGTTCATCGCCGTGTGGCGGAAGGCCGACACGTACACCGGTGCCGGCGAGGTCGGAGCGTGGATGTGGGGCATCGCCATCCGCCGCCTTGTAGATCACCTCCGCCGGACGAGGAATCTCGAACCCCTTCGCGAGGACCGCTCCGCGACGGTGGTCTCTGCCGAGGATCAAGTGCTAGTGGGGGTCGAGTTCGGAGACCTTGCCGGAGCTATCGATCGGCTCTCACCGGAGCTACGCGCCGTTGTCCAAGCCACCCTGGTCGACGGTCTGACTATGAAGGAAGCCTCGCAACTACTCGGTATCCCGACCGGAACGGTCAAGACACGGATGATGCGCGCCCGCGCTCGATTGAGGGAGGAACTCGCATGAGCTGGCACGTCGAGCCCGAGATGCTCGAAGCGTACGCACACACCGCTATCGACGACGCCCACGCCTACTCGATCGAGGCACACCTCGTGTCCTGCGGCGAGTGCCGCGCCCAGATCGCGACCCTGGGAGATCAGAAGGAACTCGAGACCCTATGGACCGAGATCAACGGGGCGATCACCGTTCCCACGCCCGGCATCATCGAGAGGGGGCTTCTGCGCTTGGGCGTGAAAGATCACGTCGCGCGCCTGCTCGCGGCAACGCCGTCGCTAAGCGTCTCCTGGCTCGGGGGCCTGATCCTCGCCCTCGGTTTCGCGGTCACGGCCGCCCACCTGAGCTCGCGGGGATTCCTCATGTTCGTGGTCCTCGCCCCCCTGCTTCCCCTCGCGGGAGTCGCGGTCGCCTACGGTCCACGCGTCGATCCCACCTACGAGATAGGGCTCGCAGCACCGCTGAGTTCCTTCCATCTCCTACTGGTCCGAGCCAGTGCGGTGCTCACAACCAGTGGTGGACTGGCATTCGTGGCTTCGCTCGCGCTGCCCCAGAAGGATTGGGCGATGGTCACATGGTTGATCCCATCGCTGGGGCTCACACTCGCAAGCCTTGCACTCACCAGTGTGATTTCACCTCTCCGAGCCGCCACCGGTCTCGCGTTCGTGTGGGTCTCTGGATCAGCGCTTGCGCTCTACTACGCAGCCAACACCGCGGCCACCGCGGAGGATCTCTTCGGCGGGATCGTTCAGTTGGTGATGGTGCTGGTGACCGTCGCTTCCGTCGCGCTCCTATTTGGCAGACGCGGCTCTTTCGAGAGAGGAGTCCGACATTGAATTCGGTCAGGATTGAGGATGCTGTCAAACGATTCGGGTCGACCCGAGCATTGGATGGCGTCTCGCTCGAAGCGAGCGAAGGGATCACCGGTCTGCTCGGTCCCAACGGTGCCGGTAAAACAACACTGCTGAAGGTCCTGGCGACGGTGATGAGCCTCGATTCGGGCTCCATCGAGATCTTCGGGCGCGACCCCTCACGCCATCGGCACCGGCTCGATATCCGCAGGCGCCTCGGCTACATGCCCCAAGAGCCCGGCTTCCACCGGAGCTTCACTGCCTTCGAGTTCATCGACTACGTCGCGATCCTCAAGGAGATGACCGACCGGAAGGCGAGGCACGCCGAAGTGGATCGCGTAATCGCCCTTACCGGACTCGAGAAGGTCGCGCACAAGAAGATCAAGGCCCTATCCGGCGGCATGCGGAGACGCGTCGCCCTTTCGCAAGCCCTCCTCGGCGATCCTCGCCTCTTGATACTCGATGAACCCACCGCGGGCCTCGATCCCGAGCAGCGGCTTCGCTTTCGAGAGGTCATGTCCCGACTCGGCGAGGAGCGTTCGATCCTCCTGTCCACCCACCAGACCGAGGACGTTGCCGCCCTGTGCCCCCGGGTGATCGTGATGAACCACGGAAAAATGCTGTTTGAAGGCACGCCCAAGGACCTCAGAGAGGTTGCCCGCGGTTCGGTGTGGTTCAGCGAGGCCCGAGCCCCGGAAGCAAGGTTGTCATGGCGCACCGGCGAGGGCGTCCACCGGAACATCGGCACCGCTCCTCCCGGCGCGAACCTCGTGGATCCGAGCGTCGAAGACGGCTATCTCTTGCTCCTCGGCGACGAAGCGTTCATAGAAGCGGCGTGGCGACGCTCCCGGCAGTGCGCCGGACGTCCATGGTTCACCGGTCGTTACCGGTAGCCCTGTCCCTTGCCCGCGTGGAGGCACGGAAGCTTCTACGGAACCCGATGGTGATCCTCGGAACCATCTTGTCGTTCGTCATCACCATCGGTGTGACATGGAGGGACATCCCAGTCCTCAACCGGCATGACTCCCTGACCGTCGATGCTCTAGTTCCTTTGGCTGCTGCAGTCCTGGTAGCGGCGCATCTGGCCACGATCCGACCTCGGCGGTACAAGACGACCGAACTCTGGGACAGCCTCGTGACATCCGATGCGACCATGACCGCCGCTCATCTCCTCTCAGCACTACTTCTCGCATTCTTCGCGCTGGCACTGGTACTCGTCCAACTCTCATATATGAAAGTGATCGGAGGGGTCGCGACACCCCGACCCGCGATCATCCTGACCGGGCCGGCCCTGGTTGCCTTTGCAGGCGGGTTCGGCGTTGCTCTGGGACGCTGGGCTCCCCGGATATTCGTAGCGCCGCTTGGACTCGCAGGGGTCGTCGCCGTCTGCACGGTCCTGATCGGCAACACGTACCAACACAATCGAGAGTGGCTTTCGTTGTGGGTTTCCAGCGAGGGGCTTGCTGGAATCCCGAGCGAACTCACTCTCCGACCCGATGGGTGGCGACTCGGTTACTTCCTGGGCCTCGTCGCCCTCGCGGCCTCAGTCGCCTTCATCCCTGACGCGAGTAAGAGAGTCCTCGCGGCATCTCTCGCAACCGTTGCCCTGGTGGGTACCTTCCTTGTCGCGAACCAACTGACCAAGGAGAGTCCGCGCGACCTTCAGAGGGCGATCACGACCCAACTCCAACAGGGGTGGACAGCACCTTCGTGCAGGGAGTACTCCTCGGTCGCCTATTGCCCGATGCCAGGCTACGAACCCTGGATCGATCGCTGGCGCAGGCCAACGGAGGGGGTCCTCGTCGCGGTACCGGCCGGCGCCCGCCCCACGGATCTGCGCCTGCTCCAGGCTCCAGGTCATACCCAGCGCTATGACGAGGACCGGAATTCCTTCGTTTCGCGCTGGCTTGATCGCGAGGGGAGACGGGGTGCCCTCGCATCGGAAACCGACATCCACCCCTCGATGCGGTGGGGTCGCAACAGCGCCCAGGGAGAGAGTGAGCTATCGATCGCACTGATGGTCGCCTCACGGACCATCGGGCTGGATAGCCGCTTCCGACTGACCGAGGACGATCTTCAGGCTCTGGGAGATCCGCGCGGGGGAAATTTCAAGGTCGGCCGGCGAAGGTCACAATGCACGTCGATCGAGCAAGGTCGGGCGATCGTGGCGCTGTGGCTTGCAGCCCAAGCCACAGGCGCCACCGAAGCCGAATTCGCCTCGGCCGCGGCCCGGGTCCCCTATCAGGCCGAACGCGCCGATGGTCCTACTTACTTCGATCCGCTCGCGTGGAACCTCCTCGGATACACGTACGGCACCAGTGATGACTACCGGGTGCTTTGGGGGGCGAGGGAAACCAATTACGCCCTCCAGCTCCTAGGACGGGACCAGACTGAGATACGCGCTGTGGTCGCCGAGGAATGGAGCCTGCTCACCGATCCTGCCACCACGACCGATCAGGCCGCGGAGGTCCTCAGCCTCAGACCCTTGCCATCCTTGGAGGAGGCACATGACAACTGGGGCCTCGTCTACAGGGGTCTGAAGCAGTGGGGAACCGCACCGTGTCATTGAGGCAGCTTGTGCGCCCAACGATCCGGACCATCAGGTGGGGTGGGCTCATCGGTTCAGTCGTGCCCGCGACCTTCGTCGTGTGGCACTTCCACAGCCAGACCTACGCCGACGCAGGTTCCTCCGCTTTCGGACTTCGGCTCGCCGCCGTGACGATCGGACTCGGGTTGGCTTTCGTGCTCGATGATCCGACCGAGGAATCGCTCGGCTACACACCGATTTCGGTGTTGACGCGACGGCTGGTCCGGATCGTGCTGACGCTCCCGCCGACGATCCTGTTCTGGCTCCTACTCCGCGGTTATGCGTCGGGAGGACTGATCGAGGAACAGACCCTCCCTGCGTGGCCGTTCCTTCTCGAGGCCCTTGCACTCGGTGGGGTGGCATTCGCCGGAGCCGGGATGGCAGCGAGGCTGGTTTCGGATCGTCTGGGAGGTCTCGGAGGGGCCGGCGCGGTCATCATCGTCGCGTTCGCGGTCGCTCTGCTCCCGTGGGCTAACGGACTGTGGACCCGAACGCCGGGGACCAAGCCTTCCGATGCGTCGGTGATGTGGTGGTGGGCGATCCTGGGAGCAGCCGTGTTGACCTTCTGGCGGAGCAGCGTCGTGACCGGGATCTTCCGGCTCCGACGCTAGGTACCTCCGGCGCGACGTGGCATTATCTCGCAGGTGACCAGCAGACCCGCCGCGGCACAGCACCTGCGCGACCTCGTGCGGCTGCGCCGCGTCCGCGATCGGATCGACCGGGAGTACGCGCAGCCGCTGGACGTCGAGGCGCTCGCCCGCGGCGCGCACATGTCGGCCGGACATCTCAGCCGCGAGTTCCGGCTCGCCTTCGGCGAGTCGCCGTACAGCTACCTGATGACGCGGCGCATCGAGCGGGCGATGGCGCTGCTGCGTCGTGGCGACCTCAGTGTCACCGACGTCTGTTTCGCGGTCGGCTGCTCGTCGCTGGGCACCTTCAGCACTCGCTTCACCGAACTGGTCGGCATGCCGCCCAGCGCCTACCGGCGCGACGCGGAGGGCGCGATGGCGGGGATGCCGCCGTGCGTTGCGAAACAGGTGACGAGACCGATCAGGAATCGAGAAGCGCCGGTCACGAGCCGCAAATAGAGTGACACGCGACCGTACGCACCGGGTCGATATGACCCACGATTTCCAGGAGTGACCGTCATGGACATCACCATCTACTCGACCATGCTCCCGCACGACGACCCGGACGCTTCCGTGGCCTTCTATCGCGACGCCCTCGGCTTCGAGGTCCGCAACGACGTTGAATACGGCGGGATGCACTGGATCACGGTCGGCCCCACCGACCAGCCCGGCACGTCCATCGTCCTTTATCCGCCGGCCGCCGCCCCCGGCGTCACCGACGACGAGCGCCGCACCATCGCCGAGATGATGGCCAAGGGCACCTACGCCTCCATCAACCTCGCCACTCCCAACCTCGACGGCACCTTCGACCGGCTGCAGGCCAACGACGCCGAGGTCGTCCAGGAGCCGACCGACCAGCCATATGGGGTTCGCGACTGCGCCTTCCGCGATCCCGCGGGCAACCTGGTCCGCATCCAGGAGCTGCGCTGAGCCGTCCGGCGATCGCGCCTGACTGACGGCTGAGACGAGATCGATCTCAGGTGCATCCTCACGGGGGGCCCTTGGTGCTCCGACGCCTCGTCCCCTCCGCCTACCGGCCGGTGCTCGCGAACCGGGTGTTCCGGCAACTGATCCTCGGCTTCGCGGTCTCGTACTTCGGGGACGGGATGAGCTTCGTCGCGGTGGCGTGGCTCGCCATCGAGCTCGCGCCGCAGGCGACCGCGGGGCTGTGGGTCGGCGGCGCCGTGGCCGCGTATACGTTGCCGGGCGCGGTCGGCGCACTGGTATTCGGTCGCCGTCTTCGCCGGGTACCGGCAAGGCGACTGTTGCTCGTCGACAACGTCGTGCGCGGCGCGTTCATCGGCGCCGTACCGCTCGCCTGGTTCGCCGGGCTCCTAACACTGCCGCTTTACATCGTGTTACTCGCGGGCTCGTCGCTGCTGCACGCGTGGGGCAACGCGGGCAAGTACACCCTGCTGGCCGAGCTGCTGCCCGACGAGCAGCGGCTCGCCGGGAACTCCCTCGTCAGCTCGCTCGAGTTCGCGGCGACGATCGCAGGGCCCGCGATCGCCGGTGTGCTTGTGACGTACGTCAGCTCCGCACTCGTGCTCGGCCTGGACGCGCTCACCTACGTGTTCCTGGCCGTGCTCGTCGCACGGCTGCGGCTGCCGGAGTCGGGGCACGTTTCCCTCATCGACCAGGCGGCCGCCCGCGGCGGGTTCGCGTTGCTGCGATCCCATCCCGAGCTACTCGGGCTGCTGACGCTTACCTGGTTCTTCAACTTTCTATACGGACCCGTAGAGGTTGCGCTGCCACTACATGTCACCGACGACCTGCAGGAACCGGGTACGCTGCTTGGCCTCTACTGGATGCTGTTCGGCATCGGCGCGGTGTTCGGGGGGCTCGCGGTCGGCGCACTGCGACAGTTGCCGCTCTGGCCGGTGACGGTAGGCATCGTGGTCGCTTGGGGGCTCGCGCTGATGCCGTTCGGATTCGCCGTGCCGACGGTCGTCACCGTTGCGTGCTTCATGCTCGGCGGAGCGATCTACGGACCGTTCGTAGCGCTCTCGGTGACACTGATGCAGGCGAAGTCACCACCGCAGCACCTGACCGCGATGCTCGCAGCCCGCAGCGCGGTGCTGCTCACCGCCTCCCCGCTCGGCACCGCGCTCGGCGGACCGCTCACCACGGTGCTGGGCCCGCGCGCGACGCTCGGCGGCTCAGGACTCGCCACCGTGGTGCTCGGCGCCGTCGCATGTGCCCTGCTGCTGGCCCGACGCAGGAACCAGTGAGCGCGTGAGCCCGACGTGCCAACTGTGCAGTTGCCCAGACCGATCAGGAATCGAGAAGCGCCGGTCACCGAGCCGCAGCTAGAGTAGCCCTCGTAGGCCCATTAAGAAGGAGGCGTGATGCAGGTAAGGATCAGCACCATCGAAGGTGATGCAGGCAAGATCGATGACGCCGTCGCCACTATCAATGAAAGCGTCCTTCCGGTCCTCAAGGGTCTTGAGGGCTTCACGGCTGCGAACTTTCTTGCAGACAGATCGAGTGGCAAGATGATTGGACTCACATTCTGGGATAGCGAGTCCGCGCTCGAAGCAAGCGTCGAGGCGGTCAACCCGATCCGTACGGCCGTGGTCGATGCGATGGGCGGGAAGGTCGTCAGCGTTGAATCGTTCGAGCTGGTCGCCCAAAGCTGGTGAGCCGCGCGACTAATCACACGGGATGAGCATGGCCACGAGGACGGACGCGCAGTCGCCTGCGCTGCACGATGCCGACAGCCACGACTTGATCCGCGTGCACGGCGCGCGCGTGAACAACCTCAAGGACGTCAGCATCGAGATCCCGAAGCGCCGGCTGACGGTGTTCACCGGCGTCTCGGGGTCGGGCAAGAGCTCGCTGGTGTTCGACACGGTAGCCGCGGAGTCGCAGCGGCTGATCAACGAGACCTACAGCGCCTTCGTGCAGGGTTTCATGCCGACGCTGGCGCGGCCGGAGGTCGACGTCCTCGAAGGTCTGACCACGGCGATCATCGTCGACCAGGAGCGGATGGGGGCCAACCCCCGCTCCACGGTCGGCACCGCCACGGACGCCAACGCGCTGCTGCGCATCCTGTTCAGCCGGCTCGGTAAGCCGCACATAGGGCCTCCTACTGCTTACTCGTTCAACGTCCCGACACGGAAAGCTAGCGGGTCGATGACCATCGACAAGGGCAAGGGGGAGCGGCTCACGGTACGCGATGTCGTCTATCACGGGGGCATGTGCCCGCGCTGCGAGGGCATGGGCTCGGTCACCGACTTCGACCTGTCGGCGCTGTACGACGACAGCCAGTCGCTGAGCGAGGGTGCACTCAAGATCCCCGGCTACAGCATGGACGGCTGGTACGGCCGCATCTTCAGCGGAGCCGGCCTGCCAATGGACAAGCCGATCGGGAAGTACACCAAGACGCAACTCCACAAGCTGCTGTACGAGGAGCCGACCAAGATCAAGGTCGAGGGGATCAACCTGACGTACGAAGGCGTGATCCCCAAGATCCAGAAGTCGATGCTGTCCAAGGACATCGATTCGCTGCAACCGCACATCCGCGCGTTCGTGGAGCGGGCTGTGACGTTCACGACCTGCCCCGATTGCGACGGAACCCGGCTCAACGAGGCGGCTCGATCGTCGAAGATCAAGCGGAAGAACATCGCCGACTTGTGCGCCATGCAGATCAGCGACCTAGCCGACTGGGTCCGCGACCTTGACGAGCCGTCGGTGACCCCGCTGCTCACCGGCCTGCAGCACCTCCTCGACTCGTTCGCGGAGATCGGGTTGGGATACCTCTCGCTGGACCGGCCGTCGGGCACCCTGTCCGGGGGAGAGTCACAGCGCACCAAGATGATCCGACACCTCGGCTCGTCGCTCACCGACGTTACCTACGTCTTCGACGAGCCCACGATCGGCCTGCACCCCCATGACATCGAGAGAATGAACGAACTGCTGCTACAGCTACGGGACAAGGGCAACACCGTGCTCATCGTGGAGCACAAGCCCGAGACGATCGCGATCGCCGACCACATCGTCGATCTCGGCCCCGGCGCCGGCACGGGGGGCGGCACCGTCTGCTTCGAGGGAACCGTCGAGGGGCTACGGGGAAGCGGCACCCTCACAGGCCGCCATCTCGGCGACCGGGCGACCCTCAAGGGAACGGTGCGAGAGCCCACCGAAACACTGGAGATCCGCGGCGCCAACACCCACAATCTGCAGAACGTGGACGTCGACATCCCGCTTGGGGTGCTCTGCGTCGTCACGGGTGTCGCCGGCTCCGGGAAGAGCTCGCTGATCCACGGCTCGGCCGCCGACGTCGAGGGTGTGGTGACGGTCGACCAGGGTGCGATCCGCGGTTCGCGACGGAGCAACCCGGCGACGTACACCGGCCTGCTCGACCCGATCCGAAAGGCGTTCGCCAAGGCCAACGGCGTGAAGCCGGGGCTATTCAGTTCCAACTCCGAGGGCGCCTGCCCCACGTGCAACGGTGCCGGCGTCATCTACACCGACCTGGGCGTCATGGCCACCGTCGAATCCACCTGCGAGGAGTGTGAGGGGAAGCGGTTCCAGGCGTCCGTGCTGGAGTACACCTTCGGCGGCCGGAACATCGCCGAGGTGCTCACGATGTCGGTGACCGAGGCCGAGGCCTTCTTCGACACCGGGAAGGCGCGCACTCCGGCCGCGCACAAGATCCTCGGTCGGCTCAGCGACGTCGGGCTCGGCTACCTCAGCCTCGGCCAGCCGCTCACGACGCTGTCCGGCGGCGAACGTCAGCGGCTCAAGCTGGCCACTCAGATGGCCGAGAAGGGTGACGTCTACATCCTCGACGAGCCGACCTCCGGACTCCACCTCGCCGACGTCGAGCACCTGCTCGGACTGCTCGACCGGCTCGTCGAGGACGGCAAGTCGGTCATCGTCATCGCGCACCACCAGGCAGTCATGGCGCACGCCGACTGGATCGTCGACCTCGGCCCCGGCGCCGGCCACGACGGCGGCCGGATAGTCTTCGAGGGCACACCGGCCGAACTCGTCGCGGCCCGCTCCACCCTCACCGGTGAGCACCTCGCAGCCTACGTCGGCACCTGACCGATGGCCCTTGCGCGGGGCGGTGGTTGTGTGCTCACGTTCTCGGCAGAGAACCACCCTGCTGCGAGCGCGACCAGATGCCTGGTCCTGCTCCTGAGTTCGAGGAGGACCGATGGATCTGAGGACGATAGCGACTCGCAGGACGGGCGCCGTTCTGCTGGCGGCGGTGGCACTCGTCGCATCCCTGACCATGACGGCCGCACCTGCGTCTCCCGGTCCGGCGTCCGGGAAGAGTGCCTCCTCCCTATCTCCCGCCCTGTTCGACAAGGGCCTCGAAGGCTCCGGGCGCGTCGTCCGGCGGGCCGGTGGGGTCGAGGTAACGCGGTTGACGGTCACCCATGCCGGCGAGGAGCGCGTTCTCTACCGGGTGAAGGTCAAGGGCACTTTCCCGGCGAGGGCACTGCGTTACGTCGTTTCGGCCGGAGGGGTGCCGATCGGCTACGGTCTCCCGACCCCGAGTCAGGGAGCCGTGCTGACGGTCACCGACGATGCCCGCGTGCTCAAGGCACCGATCGTCGCCTTCTACGAGGGCGGCGCGGCGACGTCCGACGATCGAGATGACGTTCCGTCCAAGGCCCCGGCCAACATGGACGACCCATCGATGCCCGGCCCCCACGAAGTCACCACCGCGACCTACGACCTCGGCGATCAGGTGTTCCAGCCGACCGATATAGGCCGCAAGGTCGAGATCACCGCTGAGGTCCGGTATCCAACCGACATCGCCGGCGGTCCCTATCCCCTGGTGGTGTTCCTTCACGGCAACCACAGCACCTGTTACAAGGGTAAGAAGAGCCGCTTCCAGTGGCCCTGCCGCACTGGATGGCAGCCGATCCCCAACTACGCGGGCTACGGCTATCTCGCCGAGTCACTCGCCAGCCACGGCTACGTGGTCGTCTCCGTCAGCACGAACGGCGTGAACGTGTTCGGCAGCCGCCTCGATGACACGGGCATGCGTCAGCGTGGCGAACTTATCGACGAGCACCTGGACCTATGGAACACGTGGTCGACGGTCGGCGGTGGCCCCTTCGAGGACACCTTCGTCGGGGGTGTCGATATGACGCGCATCGGCACGATGGGCCATTCGCGCGGCGGTGAGGGTGTCGTCTGGCACAAGATCGTCGACGACGAGCGCGCCGACCCGTACGGCGTCGACGCGGTGCTCTCATTGGCCCCCGTCGACTTCACCCGCTCGACCATCAACGAAGTGCCTTACGTGACGATGCTCCCCTACTGCGACGGTGACGTCTCCGACCTACAGGGCGTGCACTTCTTCGACGATTCCCGCTACAACGTTCCGGGCGATCCGGCCCCCAAGCACACGGTCACGTTCTTCAAGGCGAACCACAACTTCTACAACACGGTGTGGTCACCGTCGTCGGGCTTCCCGGGTTCGTTCGACGACGGACAGTGGTCCAACTGCAGCAAGCGACTCGGTGAGAAGAGACAGCGACGGATCGGACGGTCCTACATGGTCGGCTTTTTCCGCCGGTACCTTGCCGAGGACCAGACCATCGATCCGATGTGGACGGGAGCCGACACCCCCGACTTCACCTCGGCCGCCGAGGTGATCGTGAGCTACCTGGCCCCCGACTCCCCGACCTACCGCAGGGACGTTGCCCGCTTCACCGATCCCTCGGAGCTCGGAACCAACCAACTCGGCGGTGACATGCTCCCGGCCAACCTGAACCGCTACGGGTGGTGCGCGAACGAGTGGATCGCCCCGTGCGTACCCGAGGGCTTCGAGTACAACGACATCCATCTCGGGAGCCTCTCGGAAGCGATCCTCGGCTGGCGGGATCACAGCGGAGCCCTCGGGATGGAGCTCCCCTTAGGGAGCCGGGACGTGAGTGCCTACGACGCGTTCCAGTTCCGCGCCACGGTGCCGCCCGGCTACCAGGTGAACAGCGGATCCGGCTTCCAAGATCTCTCGGTCGCTCTCATCGACGGGAACGGCGACGTCGCGCAGGTGGCGGCTTCGGAGGTCGGCAACGACGCCTTGGTGGCGCCGAGTTGGTCGTTCTCCGGCCACACGATCCTCAACCAGCTCCGGTTCGACCTCGATCTCTTCACCGGTGTGAACCTGAACGACATCCGCGAGGTCCAGATCCGGTTCGATCGCACGCTTTCGGGAGTGATCAACGTCGCCGACGTGGCATTCTCATCCGGTGGCGCGGTGATGCCACCGGATTGACCCATCCACAGAGGGGACCCCGATGACTTCCAACGAGGCGCTGGTCACCCGTTTCTACGAAGCGTTCCAGCAACAGGACGGCGAGACGATGGCCGCCTGCTATCACCCGGACGTGCACTTCAGCGATCCCGTGTTCACCGACCTGCGCGGCGAGCGGGCTCGGGACATGTGGAGGATGTTGTGCGAGCGGGCCAAGGATCTGCGCGTCGAGTTCCGTGACGTGAACGCTGACGACGGCCTCGGAAGTGCCCACTGGGAGGCCTGGTACACGTTCTCGACCGGGCGCAAGGTGCACAACATCATCGATGCCTCGTTCGTCTTCTCGGACAGCCTCATCGTTCGCCACGCGGACACCTTCGATCTCAAGGCGTGGGCCGGCCAGGCCCTCGGACCCATGGGCCGGGTCTTCGGGGGGATGTCGTTCATGCAGAAGAAGATCCGTGCGGGGGCGATCTCGGGTCTCGACGCCTACCAGTCAAAGAAGGCATGAGCGAAGTGGCAGACGAGCTTCGGGTTGGGCTGATCGGTTACGGGCTCGGCGGCGCCGTGTTCCACGCGCCGCTGATCTCGTCCACCCCCGGCATGCGCCTCACCGGGATCGTGACGAGCAACCCCGAGCGGAAGGCGGCCGCGGAGAAGCGTTACCCGGACGCAACGATCCTCGCGCGCTCCGACGACCTGTGGAAGACGCCCGGGGACTACGACCTCATCGTCGTCTGCACCCCCAACAACCTTCACGTTCCGCTAGGGCTGGCCGCTCTTGATGCGGGGATCCCGGTCGTGATCGACAAGCCGCTGACCGCGGCCTCCGCCGATGGTCAACGACTGATCGATGCCGCTGCCGAGCGCGGGCTGTTGCTCAGCGTGTTCCAGAACCGCCGCTGGGATGGCGATTTCCTGACCGTCCGGCGATTGCTCGATGAGGGTGTCTTCGGCGAGGTGATCCGTTTCGAATCGCGGTTCGAGCGGTGGAAGCCGCAACTCGATGCCGACAAGTGGAGGGAACGCAGCGCACCGGAGGAAGCCGGCGGACTCCTCTACGACCTCGGCAGCCACTTGATCGACCAGGCGATGTGCCTCTTCGGCAGGCCGACGCAGGTGTACGCCGAGACCGAGCGCCGTCGCTCCGGTGCGGAGGTCGACGACGACACCTTCATCGCCCTCGCCCACCCCGGTGGCGTCCGCAGCCATCTCTGGTGCAGCGCCGTCGCCCGCACGCTCGGCCCGCGCATGCGGGTGCTCGGACTCAAGGGGTCGTACGAGAAATACGGACTCGACAATCAGGAACCGGTCCTGGCCGCAGGGGGCCTCCCCGGCGACGAAGGCTGGGGCCGGGAAGAGCCCAAGAGCTGGGGGATGCTGGCGACCGAGGGCGATCCGCAGCCACTCGAGACCGAGCCCGGCAGCTACGAGTCCTATTACTCCGGTGTGGCCGAGGCTCTCCGAAGCGGAGGCTCGCCTCCGGTCGACACCACCGACTCCGTCGCGGGACTGCGGGTCATCGAGGCGGCGCTCGTGAGTGCGCGCGAGGGAACCGTCGAGCACATCACCTGGGACTGAGCTAGTCCTTGGTCGTCCCCGCGTGGAACGTGGGGGCCAGCGCGGGATAGAGCTCCCGGTAACTCTGGTACGCCTCCGCGTAGGTTTCGGCTGCCGACGACGGATCGAGAGCCTCACCAGTCTCGATGAACCGGTCGCATACGTCCTCGACGGTCGGGAACCATCCCGCACCGACCGACGCCAGCATCGCCGATCCCTGTGCGACCCCTTCGCTCGTCGAGGTCGTCACCACCGTCGTAGCCATCACGTCCGCGAGTATCTGGCGCCACAGCGCGCTCCTGCTCCCGCCCCCGGTGACGCGCACCTCATTCGAACGGGCGAGTCCAACCTCGTCCATCAGCGCGAGAGAGTCCCGGAGTCCGAACGCGACACCTTCCATGACCGATCGCGTCATGTGACCGCGTGTGTGGTTGATCGTCAGACCGACGAACGCGCCCCGTGCGAGCGGGTCGGGGTGCGGCGTCCGCTCTCCGGTCAGATAGGGCAGAAACAGGAGACCATCGCTGCCGGGAGCGATCGCGGCGGCCTCGTCGACCAGATCCGAGTAGTCGAGCTCCGACGCCAGGGTGTCGTGGTACCACCGCAAGCTCCCGGCCGCCGAGAGCATCACTCCCATCGCGTGCCAGCGTTCCGGGACCGCGTGGCAGAAGGCGTGAAGCCGGCCGTCCGGCTCGATCAAGGCTCCCTCGGTCGTGGCGAACACGACTCCCGAGGTGCCAAGGGAGACCGACAGGATCCCGGGTGAGACGGCCCCGGTACCGACCGCAGCCGCGGCCTGATCGCCACCTCCTGCGACGACCGGCGTGCCGGCGAGTAGCCCCGTCGCCTCGGCCGCCTCCGGTGTGACGACGCCCGTTACGTCCGGCCCCTCGTGGACCTTCGGCAACCAGGCCGGGTCGATGCCCAACTCGCCCACGATCTCGATCGACCAATCACGCCGGGCGAGCTCGAACAGAAGGGTCCCCGAGCCGTCGGCGCAGTCGATCGCGAAGTCCCCCGTTAGCCGGTAGCGCACGTAGTCCTTGGGGAGCAGGACGTTGCGGGCTTGAGCCCAGACCTCCGGCTCGTGCCGCTTGACCCACAGAAGTTTCGGAGCCGTGAACCCGGTCAGGGCATTGTTCCCGGTGACCGCGATCAGCCGTTCCTTTCCGACGATGTCTCGGATCTCGTCACACTCGGCCTCGGTGCGCTGGTCGTTCCACAGGATGGCGGGGCGCAGGATCCGGCCCCCCTCGCCCAGCAGGACGAGACCGTGCATCTGGCCGGCGAGGCCCACCGCGGCGACGTCACTGCCCTCGATCCCGGCGTCCGCCAGGGCGGCGTTTATTGCGGCTCCCGCCCCGGTCCACCACTGCCCCGGGTCCTGCTCGCTCCACAGGGGGTGGGGCGTGTCACACGGGTACTCCGAGGATCCGGTCGCCCGGACCGCCCCGGAACGGTCGAGGACGAGCGCCTTGGCTGCGGTCGTGGAGATATCGAGCCCGATAACGAAATCCATCGTCTTGTCCGTTCACCCCCGGCGCCTTAGGCGGTTTTCGCCCCGAGAACCTACAGCGAGAGCGCCAAATAAGGCGTCTCAGGGGTCGATCTAAGGATGCTGCCCGATGTGGGACCCCCCGCCTTACTCATAGCTTGACCTCAATGGATCGGAAGAGCGAGGAAAGAGAGGAACCACATGCACCCGCTACTGATGGACCCGAGTATCGGTTTCGTGAGCCAGCACATCGAGGAGCTGGAGCAGGAGGCATCGAGATGGCGCCTGGCCCGGATCGCACGGAAGCACAGCAAGTCGGACCGCCCCCGAGCGCCCGGGATGCGGCCGCAGCGGTCCCCCGTCCACTAGTTGGACGGGGGACTCCCCTCCCCCCTGGGCGGGGGCGCGATACTCGCGAGCATCGCCACAGCAACCGGTTCTCCATTCGTCGGTCGCTCCGAGGAGCTCGGCCGGTTGGTAGAGCTCCTCGAACGAGCCGAAGGTGGCCGGCGGGCCCTAGCTCTGCTCGCCGGCGACGCCGGCGTGGGCAAGACCCGTTTGCTCGCCGAACTGGCACGGGTCGCCGAGGAACACGGAGCGCGGGTCCTGGTCGGCGGATGTATGGAGACCGGAGATCTCGGACTCCCCTACGTACCGTTCGTGGACGCCCTTCGAGGCCTCGGGGACCACCCCGAGGAAGCCGAAGTCGTGGGCTCGCTGGTTGCCGCGGTCCCGAATCTCGGCCGGCTCCTCCCCGCCCTGGCCGAAGACCACGGCCTTGCCCCCGCTCCCAACGACGAGTTCGAGCAGGTAGAGCTGTTCGGCGGGATCCACTCACTCCTCGTACGCCTCTCCGAGATCGCCCCCGTCCTACTGGTGATCGAAGATCTCCACTGGGCCGATCGATCCACCCGTGATCTCTTTGCATTCCTCGTGCGCACGCTTCGCTCGGGACGGATCGCGATCGTCGCCAGCTACCGCTCCGATGACCTCCACCGGCGCCATCCCCTGCGTCCACTGCTCAGCGAGACGGTCCGGATACCCGACGTGGAGCGGATCGAGTTGTCACCGTTCAGCCGCGAGGAACTCACCCAGCACCTCGAAGCCATAGTCGGCACCAAACTCGATCCCGCGATGGTGGATCGCATCCTGACCCGGTCCGAGGGCAACGCCTTCTTCGCCGAGGAACTCGTGGCCGCGGGAGCGACGCGCGCCGAGGTGGTGCTTCCCGAGGCGCTCGCCGACCTCCTGCGCAACCGCATCGAGACACTGTCCGAGCCCGCGAGGGAGAGCCTCAAGGTTTTCTCCGTCGCGGGCCGAAAGGTGTCCCATCACCTGCTCGTTCAGGCTTGCGGGTGCACTGAGGAGGAACTCGAAGACGGTCTGCGCGAGGCGATCGCTGCCCAGGTGATCGTCGCCGACCCCGCGACAGAGACGTACCGGTTCCGTCACGCCCTGATCCAGGAAGCGGTCTACGGCGACCTCCTTCCGGGGGAACGTAGCCGCCTTCATGCCACGTATGCGCGACTTCTCGAGGAGTCGGGGCCGGCGGCCGAACTCGCCCACCACCGCCTCGCAAGTCACGACCTCCCCAATGCCCTCGACGCGCTGCTGCGCGCGGCCACCGAAGCGACCGCGCTCTCCGCCCCCGCCGAGGCCTACTCCCATCTCACTCAGGCTCTCGAGATCTGGGATCTCGTGCCCGACGCCGGTCCCGTCACGGGCTCCGATCACGCGTCCCTCCTGCTGAAGACGGCGATGGCAGCCGGGAACGCCGGGGAGTTCAAGCACGCCGTCGCTCTTGCCACCCAGGCCGTCGAGGAGATCGATGCGGTGAAGGATCCGGCGCGCGCTGCGCTCGCGAACGAGCGGTTGGGCGAGCACCTGCTGCAGGTGACCGCGCCTGACGAAGACACCCTCTCGACGTTTCGGAGAGCGGTGCAGCTGGTCCCTCCCGAGCCCCCAACGGCTCTGCGCGCACGCGTTACCGGGGGCCTTGCCCGGGCATTGTCCAGCGCCCGTTGCTACACGGAGTCGGGAAAATGGGCGCAAGAGGCACTCGAGGTCGCCCGATCGGTAGATGCGGGTGAGGAGGAGACGCATGCGCTGATCACCCTCGCGGTGATCGACGAACGTCACGACAAGCCCGACCTCGCACGCTCCCTCCTGCACAAGGCACGTGCCCGGGCGGCCGAGGTCGGCGCTCGAACTCAAGAGCTGCGCGCCCAATACAGTATCGGCGCTCTCGAACTCGACGTCGCCGATCTCGAAGCCGCGCAGATCGCGCTCGAGGAAACAGTTGCCCTCGCCGAGCGCGCTGGACTCCAGTGGAGCCAGTACGGGATCGGCGCAGGGATCCTTCGTTCCTTCGCCTTCTATGCCGCGGGCCGCTGGGACGAGGCGGAACGCCTTGCGATGGCGCTCGACGACAGCATGTCGGGGTCCGAAGGCATCTCGGCTGCGGCCCTCTACGTCGAGGTCGGACGCGGTGACCCCGGAGCGAAGGGACGTCTGGCCCAGCTCGAGACGCGTTGGAAAGACGACGATTGGGTCGCCTACATCGCCGGGGGCTGCGGTGCCGATCTGGCGCTGTGGGAGGGAGACCTCGATCGCGCTCGAGCCCTGACGCAGAGAACCCTGAGCATGATGGATCTCGACGAGACCTGGGAGCTGAGTGCGATCTGGCCGGCGACCTTGGGGATCGCCGTCGAGGCTGAAGCCGCCGAGCGGGCGCGCCAAGGCGGTGACGAGACCGCACTTGCCGCGGCTCTAGCCACGGGTAAGGAGCTACTCGAACGCTGCCGGGAAGCCGAGCGCAGGACGCGCTCCGTCGGGCGCCAGATCGGACAGGAAGCGGTTGCATGGCTGGCCCGTGCCGAGGCTGAGTTCGCGCGGCTCGATGGGACCCCTGCGATCGATCTATGGACCGCCACCGTCAAGGCCTTTGGGTATGGCTACGTGTACGAAGAAGCGAGATCCCGATGGCGGTTGGCGGAAGCGATGCTCGCCGAGGGTCCCCGGGAGGATGCGGCCGAGGAAGCTCGCTCGGCGTATGCGACCGCGACCGAACTCGGCGCGACACCACTGATCGAACGCCTCGAAGCGCTCGCTCGCCGGGGTCGTGTCGATCTCGGGTCTGAGATCGGCCCGGGCGAAGGCGCCGCCGGACTAACCGCCCGCGAGCTCGAGGTCCTCCACCTCGTGGCCGAGGGGCGATCGAACCAGCAGATCGCCGACGCTCTGTTCATCAGTCGCAAGACGGCCAGCGTCCACGTCAGCCACATCCTCGCCAAGCTCGAGGTCTCGAGCTGGGGCGAGGCCGCCGCCACCGCCCACCGACTCGGACTCGACGGCAGCCCCGGAGATGTCTCTCTCTGAACCGTGACAAATAGGACAACTAGCCGGGTATCCGGAAAATGAGGCTTGACCTAGTCGGGTGGATAAACAGAGGATACGAACTCATCGGGGAACACATTGGAGGGAGAGATCTTTGAAGTCCAAGTTCTTGTCGATCGCGGTGGCTCTGACCGCGTGCTTTTCTCTAGGGTTGATCCAGTTCGCCAACGCGGCCACCCCCGCGTCGACGACCGTCACGATCAAAGCCAACGGCGACGTTGGGGGCCGAGTTAAGTCGTCGAAGCCCAAGAAGTGCGCGGATGGGCGCAAGATCATCCTCATCCAGCAGATGGGTGCCCAGCAGGATCCCAGCGTGGATGAGAAGACCGGCCTCAGCGATACCGCATCAAAGAGCGGCGACCACTACGAGTGGTCCCTCGGCCAGCCCGGACTGGCCGCCGGCAAATACTACGCCAAGGCCAAGAAGATCCCCGGCAAGTGCAAAGGCGACCGGAGTAAGACGGTCACCGTTTCGTAGGCACAAGTCGTTCATAGAGGGGAGAGTGCCGATGCACTCTCCCCTTTTTGGTGGGTTCACTGTCACGATCAAGCCATCAGCCGATGTCGCGCCGTTCCAGGGTCAACTTCCCCAGCACCGTCAGCGCGATCGCGGCCACGGTAAGGAGGATCAGCGGAGGGAGGCTGAGATCGACCGCTGGGAATCGCGGCGTGTGACGGAAGGGCGAGAGGTCGAGGACCTCATCCGGCAGATCGAGAGCCGATCCGAGCCAGCCGATCGCGAACACGGTTCCGAAGATCCCCCAGGCGATGCCGAGATAGCGCGGCACTAGACCGACGACCGCGAAGGCGATCGCCCCCAGCACCCACACGGCGGGGAGTTGAACGAGGGATGCCTCAACCATCTTTGGCAACTGGCCCCCGACATCGCCGATCCGAAGACCGTGGGCGAGGCCCGTCGCCAGACCCCCGCACACCATGACAACGATCGTGCCGAACAACGCGAAGGCGATGTGTGCGCCTGCCCACCTCCACCGGCTCACCGCGCCGGCCAGCACGGGCTCCGCTCGGACCCCGGTCTCCTCCACGCGGATCCTCACGATCGCCTGGATCATGTATCCCGCGGCAACGATCCCGAAGATGCCGAGTGTCGAGGCGATGTAGGAATCCACGAGCGACGCGGCTCCACCCATCCGTCGGATCATGTCGGCCAGTTGTTCGTTGTCTTCGAAGATGTCCTGGACGTCCTGGGCCACCGATCCGACGACCGCACCCATAAGCACGAAACCCACGCTCCAGGCCAGTAGCACTCCGCGCTGCAGTCTCCACGCGAGGCCCCAGGGACTCCCGAGTCGGGGAGAAGCCGTCGAGGGCCCGGGGCGGTCGGCGAGCAGACCGCTGCCCTGATCCCGGCGGACGAGCAATGCCTGCGCAGCGACGCAGAGCAGTACGGCACCTCCCGCAAGCATGATCGCCGGCCACCATCGCTCACCGGCGAAGGGGCGCATCTGCTGACCCCAGCCGATCGGCGACGCCCACGACAGGGTTCCGTCACCGACATCACCGGCGGCGCGCAGCAGGAAGGCGATCCCCAGTACCGCGCCACCCATGCCCGAGGCGCCCCGACCGGTGGTCGCTATCTGCGCGGTCACCGCCCCGACCCCGCCGAAGAAGCATCCGGTGAGTCCCACCGCGAGACCGAGAGCGAAAGAACCGAGCGCGGAGGAGCCCAGACCGATCAGGCCCACGGTGATCAGTAGCACGACCACCACGTTCGCGAGAACCATCACCAGCAGTGCCGCGGCGAGCGGCGCGTAGCGGCCGATCACGGTCGAACCGAGGAGCTCTGAACGCCCGGCTTCCTCTTCGGCTCTCGTGTGGCGAACGACCATGAACACACTCATGAGCGACGCGATGACCGCGGCTCCCCCACCGATGCGCCACGCGGTAAGCCCACCGGTAGTCGATAGATCGAAGGCGGGGCCGTAGAGCAACTCGAAGGTTGCGTTCCCCGCCACGCTCGTGGCGAAGTCCACTCGTTCGCCGACGGTCTTGTAGAGGCTCTCGAAGGACGAAGCGGTTGAGATGACCACGACCGCAGCTCCGAGGGTCCATGCGAAGAAGCGGATCCGGTCCGCACGGAAAGCGAGACGCGCCAGAGCCCGTGTTCCCGCGAGTTCGTTCATCTCAGGTTGGAGTTGCCGAATGATTGAGTTCGTCGCCGTAATGGCGAAGGAACAACTCCTCCAACGTCGGGGGTCGACTGATCAGGTTGCGGACGCCGGCCTCGGAGAGCACTCGGACCGCCTCATCGAGCGCATCGGTATCGACCTCGAAGCGAACGGTGTTCCCCTCGACCTCGAGGTCGTGAACCCCGGGGGCGGAGGAGAGATCGGCAAGGCGCGTGGTCTCGGCGATAACGGAGGTCCGCGTGAGGTGACGAAGTTCCGTCAAGGTTCCCACTTCGACCGTCCGGCCCTTACGGATGATGCTTACCCTGTCGCACAGCGCCTCGACCTCGGCCAGGATGTGGCTCGACAAGAGCATCGTGCGGCCTTCCTTCTTCATCTCGACGACCGCACTGCGGAACAGCTCCTCCATCAGCGGATCGAGTCCCGCGGTCGGCTCGTCCATCAGAAGCAGTTCGGCATCCGACGCGAGTGCCGCGATCAACGCGACCTTCTGCCGGTTGCCTTTCGAGTAGGTCCGCGCCTTCTTCGTCGGATCCAGGTCGAACCGCTCGATGAGGTCCTCACGTCGCTTCCGGTCGAGCCCTCCGCGGAGGCGGCCCAACAGATCGATGATCTCGCCGCCCGTCAGGAAGGGCCACAGGGACACGTCCCCCGCTACATACGCGACCCGTCGGTGCAGTTCAACCGCGTCGTTCCAGGGATCGCCGCCGAGGAGGCTGGCCTCTCCCCCATCGGAGCGCACGAGACCGAGCAGGATCCTGATCGTCGTGGTCTTCCCGGCTCCGTTGGGCCCGAGGAAACCGTGGACCTCCCCCTCGGGAACGGACATATCGAGCCCGTCGAGGGCGACGGTCGAACCGAAGTTCTTACGGAGGCCGGAGACCGTGATCACGTCCACCGGACGAGGCTATCGCAGGCCCGGATCGAAGCCGGACCCCGGCGATCGTAAGGCAAAGTGGCATCTTTTGGGTATCTTTAGGACGGTTCGGGGGAACTAGATTGGTACCGGACACTTGGAGGTCGCGGGATGGGCGGCGAGGACTGGCTCGGGGATGCGGTTTCCTTCTACCGGGGGCTGGGCTTCTTCAGCGCCTTCCCCGACCTCAGCGATAGCGAGCTGGCCGACCGTCTGGTCGCGGAGCACTCTGAGGAGTGGGACGAACCGCTTCCTCCTCCGGTTTCACTCCCGCCGCTCGCCGACATACTGGTCATGACCAAGGACCAAGAGCGAACCCTCTGGCTCGATCTTGAATGCGACGCCCTCCCGGGCAACGATGTCTACGCCGAAACGGTCGCGAAGCTCGGAGCTATTTCCGCCGGCGCGTTCGGACCGACCAACATCGAAGAGTCGTGGACTGAGGACGGTGCGACGGTGACCTTTGAGTTCGGCGGCACCCGCCACGAACTCAACACCCACAGCCGGGGCGATTGGTTCGACGCCGCGCTCATCGCTCGAGTGAACACGGTGCTCGGCGATTCCCCGCGCCGGTTCCATGTGCTCACACTCGGCGATCAGACGATCGTGATCGTTGCCCTCACCGACGAAGAACGCTCCGCGCTGGGACGCAGAGGGGTCGACGCGCGCCCCATGACGATGGAGGTTGCCGGATGAGTCTCGATCCCGGAGGCGGAGGCTTCGAGGTTGTCCCGGGCAGTCTGATCGAGGCCGCGGACCGATCGTTCCAACTCGCGTCCACCATCACCGAGGCACGCGACGGGTTCGAGCAGAGCACGAGCGGAGCCGACGCATCTCTCGGTGCGGTGTCCGCAGGCCCGGGAGGGAACCAATTCTGCAGCGCGTGGTCGGGCGCGATCCACCGGCTCGCGCATTCGCAGGAGAGCTTCGGGTTCAACACCGAGGCCGCGGCGGTGCGCTACGAGGATGCCGATGTTCATTCGATGCCGGCCGCTCCTCCGGTGCTCCCGTCGCCGGAGGACATCGACGAGGCATGGGACGAAGCCTGCGAGCCCGGCATTCTGGGAGAGGTCCCAGAGGAGTGCTTGATGGCATGAGCCCTCCGGATTCCTGCCCCATCTTCCCGCCCTTCGAGGGCGGCACGGTGCGACAAGCCGCTAGCTTTCTGGGGACGGCATCGGTGGATCTCAACACGGCCTCCCGGCAGATGGCGGGGTCGTACAAGTGCCTTCATGGCAGGGGGCTGCACACGATCGCTGGGGTGCTCAAGGCAATGTCGCCACGCTGCAATACGCAAGCGCGTCGCAGGCGTTCTCGGAGGCCTCCCAAGCACTGGCCCGCCTCGCGACTGAGGTCGAGGAACAGAAGCGCATCTTCGATCGCGCCGTGGATCGCTACTACGCGGCGTTGTCGTCGGTCACGTCCGCGGATCAGGCCCTCGCCAACTTCGACCCACGCCCCAATGCCGACGCCAACGCGAACGCCCTAAGCAACCTGCAGGGACGGCTCGATGAGGCACGCGCAGACGCCGACGCCGCCCACGCGAGCGCACTGGCCCCGGTCGAGGCGGCGCACGAGGCGGGCCGGCGCGCATCGTCGGTCCTAGGATCGGCGGCGGGGAACGCGAACGGTCTCGGCGCCTTCGCCGGCTTTACCGGAGGTTCCGGAAGCTTTCCGGGTGTCCCGATGGTCCCCGGTCCCGAGCGCACCTTCCTGGCCATGCTGTTCGGCTCGGTCGCCGACAACTACCTGTCCGGTCGTGCCTTTCAGGATTCCCGTGATGCGAAGGCTGGGCCTCACCGAGAACGTCAGGAACTACCGGGTCGTGGTCAATGGGCGAGAGATCGGAACCAGGCCCGACGCGTTCGGGAACGGACAGATGTACGAGATGAAGAACGTGCGGTACCTCTACCTGTCACGGCAGATGCAGGCGGAGATGACCCTGGCCGCACAACGAGGCGAGGGCTACATCGTCAAGGTAGGGCCGCAAACCCGAGTCGCAGCAACCGTTCAGGAGGCAGTCCGCAACACTCCCTACGGTGGTGAGATCATCCGCGCGCATCCAGACGGAAGCTATACGACGCTCGACGGACGGGTGGTCGAAGAGGCGGAGGGTGGTGGCTACCGATACAAGGATCCCGACGACCGCGACGGAGACGGAGATTCATCGGGAGGGGGCGGACTCAACCACCCCGATGGTCAGGAGGCGGATCGCATCTCGGTGGAGGAGTATAGGGACATGCCGAATCAGTCCAACATGACGCCGGTGATGCCGTGGCCGAGCTTCCCGATCCCGATGCCGGCGCCCGCCCCCATGCCGGCCCCCGTGCCGTTGTTCCCACGGCTCCTTCCGATCCCCTGATGCCCGACACCCTCTCGGTCGCGGTCTACGGCCGCAACCGGCTCGACGACAAGTCGAGCTGGGCGGCGATCCTGGGCGAGGTCGAACGGGCCGCTCCTGTGCTCGTCCCCGTGCGGTGGGGTGAAGGAGAACCGCCGCGCGAGCGTTGGGTGGATGCGGAAACCGCCGCGGCGCGGGCGACGGGCCCCATGGCCTTCCGAGGGAAGACCGCCTCGGGCGGCACGGTCCACATCTTAAAGCGCCAGATGCCCTTCGACCTCCACACCTGGTACGAGATGAACGTGCCGTTCGAGGGTGTCGAGCCGGCCGCCGTGGTGTCGATGTTCAAGGCGATCGCGGCGATCATGGATGCGAACTACGGACATCTGCATCTGCTCCATCCCCCTGCCTGGGGTGACACGCATCTTCGCTTCGCCCGCGTCTACGACGGCGAGGCACGTCTCTCGGTGCCCCCGTGGCTGCTCGAGCTCTACTTACCGGGCATCTACTGGGGGACGATCCTGGGGCCTGACTACGTCGGATTGTTCGGCAGGGACACGATCGCGGGCGCCCCCTGCGAGGTCGTCGAGGACATCGGCGACGACCGCTTCTACCTCCAGACGACAGCGGATCTGAACGACTGCCGGGACGCCAACGATCGCTATGTAGACGCGGCCCGCGAGGTCATGGATCACCTCGGCCACGACGCCTTCGTCGACTTGGCCGATTACCGGCGCATCGGAAGGACTCCCGATCTCTCGTACCTCAGAGACACCGATCCCCCGCGCCCCTACAAGCCCCTGGTCCCATAGCGAGCAGGCTCCTCGTTCCGCCGCTAGTTCTTCCGATAGGCGTACTATCTCCGTTCATCGGTTGGTTTGGTAGATCGACGATGTGAGGTGCGCGTGATGCGGCGGCGTGTCTGATGTCTCCGGTAGCGGGCGGCAGCTTGATCGAGCGACCACTCTTGGAGGAGCGGCTCGACGACGTCCTCACCCGGAGGTTGGGTGTGATCGTGGCCGAAGGTGGTTCGGGCAAGTCCTCCCTGTTGTCGCGCTGGACCGGCGACCGGAACGCCGCCTGGTACTCCCTCACCTCGGATGATGAGTCCCTTGCACGGATCGCCCGCGGCTTGACCGACAGCCTTCGACTTCGAGCGCCCGGACTCTCGTCCGAGATCGGCGTGATCCTCTCGAGTCCCCAAGGTCCCGACGCCGGCGCCGACGACCGATCGCGCGCAGCCGCGTTCGCATCGAGGATCTGCGAGGAACTGGATCGCTCGCTAACCCGGGACCTGGTCCTGGTCATCGACGACCTGCACGAACTAGACCCCCACGGAGCGTCGGTTCATCTGATCGAAGCATTCATCCGCCAGGCCCCCCAGCATCTCCACATCGTCGTCGCTTCGCGCGATGAACTTCCCTTCCGGGTGGACCGGATGCGGGGGCGCGGGCAGCTAGTCGAAATATCTGGAGGAGAGCTCGCCTTCACGATCGAAGAGATGGACGCTCTTCTCGCGATGCATCTACCCGATCACCAGGACCTATCGGAGCCGCTGCGCGCAATCACCGGGGGGTGGCCGGCGGTTACCCGGCTGATGATCGAGACACTCGGATCGGTCGAGCCACAGGCGCGGTCTTCGCATCTCGAAGCCGCAACGATCCCCGAGGGCCCGCTCTTCGATTACCTCGCGACCGAGATCTTCGAGCAAGAATCCGAGGATACGAAGCGGGTTCTTCAGATCGTCGCGCTGTTCGACCGTTTCTCCCCCGAGTTGTGCGAGACCCTCGGATTCGATAACGCACGCCGCACTCTCGACGCTCTCCACCGAAGGGCCCTCTTCATCGAGCGACGCCATGATCCTCAGGGGTGGCTCTCGTTGCCGGCCATCATGCGCGAGTTCATCCTTCGATACGTCCCGCTCGAGACCGAAGAGGCCGGCCGCCTCTACCGGAGCGCGGCGCAGTGGTTCGGTGAAGGAGGCCACCTTGTAGAGGCCCTCCGAGCGTTGATGGCGTCGGGCGACCTCACCGCCGTCGCACGCTTCCTCACCGAACAAGGATCCAATGTGTTGAGTTCCGGCAACATCGAGATGCTCCTCGACGCGATCTCGGGGCTTCCGTCCGACCTCCGCGACGCGAGCATCGCCAGGATCGAGGGCGAGGCGTGGCAGGTCCGCGGGCACTGGGAACGTGCGCTGCATTGCTTCGACGAGGCGATGGACTCGTCCAAGCAGCCCGGTCCAGGGATGGTGTGGCGCGTTGGGCTCATCCACTACCTACGATCAGAGCCGGACCAGGCCATCAAAGCGTTCGATCGCGCGACGCTCGATGGCTCCCATCCGGTCGACGAGGCGATCCTTCTCGGCTGGAAGGCCTGTGCCCATTGGTTGAGGGGCGAGGTGGAGGAAGGCCAGACTGCGGTAAATCAGGCATTGCAGAAGGCCGAGGCAGCGGCGGCTCCTCAGGCACTCGCCATCGCGCACACGGCCAAGGCGATGCTGGCTGCAACGGAGGGAGACCGGCAAGCCAACGACCTCCACTACCTGAAGGCCCTCGATCATGCACAGCGAGCCGGGGACATCCTCCAGATCACGCGCATCCATACGAACCGAGCATCGCTCCATATGGAGGAGGGTGCCTACGACGAGGCACTCTCCGAACTGCAGACCGCCATCGGCCTCGCGGGTCTGTCGGGGTTCGTCATCTTCCAGGCACTGGGGTTGTGCAATCGCGGAGCGACGTTGCACCACCTCGGGCGCATCGAGGAGGCCATCAGCGACCTCAAGGCGTCGCGGGACCTCTATCAGCGGACCGGGTCCTCGGCAGTTGCCTATCCTCTGGAGAAACTGGGCGGGGTCTTCCGGGATCGCGGCGACCTCACGCAGGCGCGCAGCTGCTACGAAGAGGCGATCCTCTCCTCCGAGGAAGCGCGCGACGTGCAGGGCCTCGTTCCCGCGCTGGCAGGGATGGCGCGGGTCCTACTGCACGAGGACGCATCGGAGGCACGAGCCTTCGCGCTACGAGCGATGTCGTTCGGGCCGGGGATCGACCACGTCGGGGCTATCAACGCCGCGGCGCGTGTGGCTCTCACCCAGGACGAGAGAACCGAAGCGATCGAACTCACCGAACGTGCCTCGGCGGAGGCGCGCGGCAGGCGTGACTGGGCGGGTCTGGCGGAGTCGCTCGAAATCAGGGCACTCGCTTTGATCGATGACGACCTAGCCATCACGCTGGCCGAAGAGTCGATCCAGCTCTGGGAGCAGATCAGGGAACCGATCGGCGCACAACGAGCGCGGATCGCGAAGGCGCGACTGGTCGGTGGGAATGAAGGCAAGAACCTCGCACACGTAGCGGAGAGCACATTGAGATCCCTCGGTGCGCGACGTCTTGCCGCGGAGGCTGGGGCATTGGCCCGGGACATCGACAGCACATCCGATGCGAATGTCCGGGTGAGCTGCCTCGGCGGGTTCCGGGTCGTAAGGGACGGCCAACTCGTTCCTAAGAACGAGTGGCAGTCCAAGAAGGCCCGGGACCTTTTGAAGGTTCTGATCGCCCGCAGAGGCCGACCGACCCCCCGCGACGTCATGCTCGATGCCTTATGGCCGGAGGAGAGCCCCGACAAGATCTCGAACCGGTTGTCGGTCGCGTTGACCACCCTGAGGACGGTGCTCGACCCGGCCAAGGAACTTGATATCGACGACCTGATCGTCACCGACGGGAGCACGCTGGCCCTCGACCTCGCGAACGTCACGGTAGACGTAGAGGTGTTTTTCGCGGCGGCCGACGCGGGAACCGCCCTGATCCGTAGCGGGGAAACGCAGTCCGGAGTCACCAAACTGATCGATGCCGAGGGGATGTATGCCGGGGACTTCCTCGAAGAGGACATATACGAAGATTGGTCGGTTCCCCTTCGCGAGGAGGCACGCGCCACGTACATCCGGATCGCGCGGATCCTGGCCGACGAAGCCGTGGTTGCCGGCGACCACGAGGCGGCGATCCGCTACATGTTGAGGTCTCTCGAGCGCGATCCCTACGACGAACGGGCACATCTCAGTCTCGTCGCTGCGCTGCTGGAGGTTGGGCGACACGGCGAGGCTCGCCGTCGGTACCGGATCTACAACGAAAGGATGGAGGAACTGGGAGTCGAATCGGCCCCCTTCCCCGACCCTCACCTGGCCTTCATCCAGAACAAAGACTGAAGAGTCATCCTGGGCACGGCGAACTTCCGACCGAACGCAGAGTAAGCGGAGGCGACCTGTGACGACATTCGTTGTACGCATCTGGCAGCCCTCGGACCCCGCGGAGGCGAGAGACGACCTCCGGGGGATCATCGAGAACGCGGCAACGGGAGATGCCATCCGATTCTCCGGAGCCGAGGAACTGCTGGCCTTCATCAGTGCCCCGGCCGCGCCCGAATCGAGCCTTAATCCCCCTTAAAGGCCTCTCTCTAGCATGGTTCTCGGCGAACCAGGCGTAGCAAGGAGGCGCATCATGCGACCGGGCAACGTTTCATCGCGGACGATCGGGATCAGGGCTCTGGTGGTGACCATGTCGGTCTGCCTCGTAGCAGCTACGGCCCCTGCCGTGGCTCAGGCCTCCTACTCCCTCGAGTTGTCCCCGAACTCCGGACCTCCCGGAGCTTCCGTAGCTGCCGCCGGCGTATTCGGCGGGCACTGCGGGGTACGGCTGTACTGGAACTCGACCGGAGGCACGGTCCTCGGCGAGACCTCGGTCGGACCGGACGGTGGCTACGGAACGACCATCTCGATCCCGAGCGGCGCGGCCGCCGACGATCACATCGTCATCGCAGTCGGACTGGTGGAGGACCGTGACTTCATCTGCGCCATGGAGACGAGCAACCAGGCGACCGCGGACTTCGTCGTGGAACCGGGGTCGGGCGGCGGGCCACCGGAGGCGAGGCTTCAGGTGCCGACAGGCCCGGTCGCTCCGGGTGCGGGCCTAGTGCTCGATGCGAGCACATCGACCGGTTCGCTCATCTCCTTCGACTTCGATCTCGACGGCAACGGCTCCTACGAGACCCAGTGCGGAGGGCCCAAAGCCGCGGCCGTGCACAACAGCGAGGGGCCGCAGGTGATCGGGCTGCTGGTCACGTCGTCCGACGGGCAGACCGCGACCGACAGCATCGTTCTCGATGTCGTCGGTGTTCCCGCACCACCGCCGCCCGATCCCGGGGGTGGAGAGTTCAGCGCGTTCGAGGACGGAACGATCGCAGGAGCATGCATGGACATCGACGAGACCGCCTCCGACGCACTGTTGAACGCATGGATGTGTCCCGAGAGCTTGGTAGTGGGAGTGGTGGAGGCGACCTTCCGTAAGTACGGGATCAACCCCGCGGACGCCGACGCGTGCTTCGAGCGCCAGGAGAAGAAACTCTTGGGAACGAACATCGAATACACGCAGTTCGTGGCCAGCAAGCCAAACCCGATCCCCAACGCTGGGCGGCAGAACCCGGTACTGATCAACGGCCTCGAGTTTGCACATCCCGACGGCGACCTCGTCTGGTACGACAACGACATCGCAATCAATGAGACGTTCAAGACCCTGTACTCCGTCGGAAGCAACTTGCACCCCAAGCACATCTTCCAGGTCACGGTGCGGAGCCCCGGCTACCAGACGAGCTTCGCCTCAGAGCACTTCGGCCTCTTCAGCGCGTGGGACATCTCCAAGCCGAGGGTCGTTGCTTCCGCGGAGATGGGCCACAAGAAGTTCCTCGTCGACAACGAATTCCTGGGTCTGGGGATAACGAAGAAGCTGACCCCGATCACGTTCACCGCCGACCGCATGGCGAAACTCAAGCTGCATCTCGCCCTGCCTCTCACGAACTTCAAGCTGGCCGCTCCGGTGACGTCCGCCGTCGATGTCGTTACCGCCAACAACGGCGGTCATCCGACCGCGCTTCCCGCGGGAACCACCGGGCTGGCTCGGCCGCAGAACGGAGTGCCGCCGGTCGACACGCTCACCTTCAAAGGTCTGAAACTCGGTTTCTTCACGCTGAACGCAACCCTCACCTACGAGCGCGTGGGGAACTCAGATGTCTGGTCGGGCGATATGGAGCTCATCTTCCCGGGAGGTGCCCAGGCCGATGGAACCCTCGTGATCAAGGATGGTGATTTCGAATCGGCCGAAGCCGGCGTGGGTCCCGGGCCCCCGATCCCTCCCGGAGGGCTGGGACCGATCGGGTGCTGCGTGTGGATCTACCACCTGTTCGGACAACTGACCAACGCCTACGTGGGCGTCGGGGCCAACTTCGGGGTCGGTCCCACTGTTCCTGTGATCGACGTTCGCGTCGCCGAGGCAACCGGCACAGCAAAGATCTTCTACGGCGATCCGTGGTCCTTCGTGATGGACGTCGACGATCTCAAGATCGCGAGCATCCCGGTCAACGCCAACGCGCAAGTAGTGATCAAGTCCAACGGGTTCGTCGCCCTGGCCTTCGTCGACGAGGACTGGGGCATCGTTAGCGTGAAAGCGAACATCGAAGCAAGCGTCGAGGCCGGTAAATGGTTCGGGGGCGGGGGCGGGACCGCTTGCGTCGACATCGAGGTGCTCGAGGAATGCGGCGGCGGCTGGGCGGGGATCGGCAAGAACGGGGTAGCCGCATGTGCCAAGGTCCCCTACTTCCCGGACGGCGGTATCGCTCTCGACTGGGACTTCTTCGCCGGCGATCTCCTGGCCTGGTCCATGTGGTGGGGATGTGCATTCAGCGACATCGAGAACGAGGTGAAAGCCAAGCAACTGGCCAAGGCGCGAAGCCGCGCGCCGGACGGACTCGCACACGCTCAGGTCGATGTCGACACGGGTGTGACCAAGGTCCTCTTCTCGATCAAAGGTGACGGCGCTCCTCCCAAGGTGACCATCACCGACCCTGACGGAGGGACGATCGCGTCGTCTCCGAGTGAGCCTAAGAACCTGGGGACCGGCTGGACGATCCTCGAGGTTCCTCACGACAACACCACCTACGTGACCGTCGAGAAGCCGCTCGCCGGAAACTGGCAGATCGTGGAACAGGATGGGTCCCCAACGATCCTCTCGATCGGGTCGGCCGAGGGATTGCCCGCGAAGATCGCCACGGGCAGTGTCGGGGGCAAGGGCCGCACCAGAACGCTCCACTACAAGATCGCAAACGTCGACGGGACCCAGGTCACGTTCATCGAGAAAGGCGGGGACCCCGAAAGTACCGAGCCCGATCAGCACGTGGAGGAGGTCATAGGCACCGCAGGTCCCGGTGAAGGAGAGATCCACTTCACCCCCGCCGAAAGCGCCGTCGGCGAACGTACGATCGAGGCTGTCGTCGAGAGGGACGGCTATCCCATCGGGAATGAGGTCATCGCAGAGTACGTGGCACCTCCACTCAAGCCGCTCCCGGCTCCGAAGGTGAACGCGAAGCGTCGGGGCAAGTCCCTGAGGATCTCGTGGGCCAAGGTGCCAGGCGCGGATGGATACCGGATCGGTGTGAAACGAGGCGACGGCGCCAGCGACTTCTTCGACGTTCCTAAGGGCCAGCTCGAGGTGACCGCGGGCAAGATCACGCCGCTCACAGAAGCGAAGGTTTCGGTTCAGCCGATCAGCCCCTCCGGGTACTTCGGGATGATCGGAAAGAAGACGGTCCCGGCCCTGCCGCTGCTCACGCTGGCATCGAGCGTGCGGGTCCAGAAGGTGCTGGCGGTCGGAGGTTTCCTCGTGCGCTGTGTGGCAGCCGCCGATGGACCGTGCTCGGCCAAGATCAAGAAGGGCAAGAAGGTGGTGGCCCGCGGCAAGGTGGGACTCGATTTCGGTGCAATGAAGAGCTTCACCGCCAAGCTGACTCCGGCCGGTAAGCGGATGCTCAAGAAGACCGACACGCTTCGTTTGAAGGCGAAGATCGTCGTGCCCGGCGCCGGCTCGATGACCAGGACGATCAAGTTGCACTAGCGATGACTAAGCGGGTCTTCGTCTTCGGGTCACTAGTGCCCGGGGGTGGAGGCCCGCTGCATCGCCTCGTCGATCGAGGTTCCCGGATGCAACTCGGAGATCAGCCACGTCGCACCGGCGGCGGCGAGCGCCTCAGGATCCGCGGACGTGCCGCCGACGAGCGCGACGTCGACGGCTCCAGGTTTGAACGAGCCGGCCTCGAGAGCACCCCTAACGTCATCAGGCCCCCACTCCGCGCGACCGACCAGGGCGACACCCTCGAGACCATGTCGAGCGGCGCGCCGCGGTCCGGCGGAACGCCCGGCACGCCCGGCAACCCAGATCGGGGGCCGGGGCTCCTGCACGCAGGTGATCGTCGTCCGGCGATCACCGGCGGAGGGCACGGGTTGACCACTCAATGCCGGGACGAGGAACTCGAGCCCCGCGTCGAGGGACGTTGCCATCTCACGCGCATCCGTCGTTGGCTCGTCGAACGCCGAGTACTCGGCGCGCTTGTCGGATCCGAGGCCGAAAGCGAGCGTCAGCCGTCCGTCCGAGAGGCGATCGAGGGTCGCCGCCTGCTGCGCGACGACCTGAGCCCTGCGCCGAGGTAGCGGCGTGACCAGGGGACCGATCCTCACTCGCTCGGTCGCCAGCGCGATCGCGGCGAGCGTCACCCACGGGTCGGCGAACGGCTCGTCGTCGCCGTGCCACAGGTGATCCCAAACGAAGACGCCGTCCCACCCGGCGGCCTCGGCGGCAGCCGCGATCTCGGCCACCCGCGCCGGCTCGGCCAGCTCCCCACCCAACGACAACGACAATCCCCATCGCAGAGTGCTCATCGGGCCACGATAGCCCCGTCATGGGGGCCCAGATCTCGACCATCGCGCCGCCTACATGAACTTGGTCGGCACTAATCGAGTCTTGCAGGCGTCAAAGGATTGTGCGACGAACTTATATACCTATGTGGGTAGTGGGACGGGCGCTTCTGGGTCCTGTGGTGATCGTTTCGGCGGTCTTGGTCTGCTTCGCCTCGATCGGGGTTCTGAGTGGTGACGTCACCTCCCAACATCCAGACCTATTGGCGTTGTGGCTGCCCAATCACTGCTTCCTGGGGAGGAGTCTGGCAGCGGCCGACATTCCCGCTTGGAACCCGTACGCAATGGCGGGTGCTCCCTTCGTAGCCGATCCGCAATCGGGGTGGATGAACCTCACGGCGATGGGCTTGTACTCGCGCTTCTCGTGCGCCACCGCTCTTCCTCTCTACATCGCGTTGCAGCCGATCCTCGCCGGACTGGGGCTCTATGGATTCCTGCGCAGCGAGGGTCTCCGTCGCGTGGGGGCGACCGTCGGAGGAGCGTGGCTTGCCGTCGCGATCGCTCGTTCCCGCCTGGGGATCTCACTGGCATTCTCGGGCACCGTTGCATGGACTGCCGTTCTTCTGTGGTGCACAAGCAGGTATCTGCAAGCCGAGACAAGACGATCCCGGGTTCTGTGGTTGGGTGCGGCCGCGATCTCGTGGGGTCAGATCGCCGCGATCCATCCGAGCCACGGCCTGCTCATCGGGACCGCGGCCGTCGTCACGCTCGCGTGCTCACACGTCTTCCGTCGAGCGCGGGGTGAGAGATCGTCGACGCTCCGGAGTCTGGCGATCCTTGGCGCGGCGGCGGTCTTCGTCAACCTCGCTGTGATCCTTCCCCGACTCGCCTACTTCGGGAGAACCAGCCTGGCGCTGGGATACGGCGAACTGCAGCCGGACCGCGCGATCGGCGGTCTGGAGTTCTCGGATCTCGCCGCCTTGTTGCTTCCGGGTGGCGTGTTCCTCGGCCCCTTAGCTCTGATCTGTCTCCTGAGGGCGCGGCGCTCCTCGCTCGTGATCGCGATGGGAGTCTTTACGCTCGGTGCGATCCTGCTGAGCCTTCACAGTGTTGCGGACGTCCTCAAGGATCTCGTCGGCGGAGTTCCCGGAGGTGACTTCTACATCCACGATCCCGCGCGACTTTCGATCGGTGCACTGATCGGTATCGCCGTCCTGATCGGGGCGGGCGCCTCGCGATTGTTCAGCGAGGATCGTGGAATCCTGGAGCTCCTTAGTGTGCGCGGCCTCCTGCTGGGATGTCTGACCGCAGAGATCGCCATCGGTGCGGCGCCGTTGAAGAGCCCGAGCCCGGATCGTTCGGTGGTTCAAGCAACCTGGTTCGATCCGTTGACCGATTCGTTCCTCCCGATCGACGAGTACATGACTCCCCCGCCGGTGGTCCCCGAACTCGGCCACACTGGTCGCTACATCACTGTGGAGAACGGATCGAACTGGCGCGGTTCGCTTCCCCGCCAGGCCCCCGACGATCTCGGTTTCATGGCGAATCAGAGAGCGATGCTGTTCCACCTCGGGGGCGTCGAAGCAACCACCGCACCCGTGCAACCGATCCGGTACTGGAAGATCGTTCGGGCGTTCGCCGATCGAGACATGAAGTACAACGCCTCCGAGATCGATCCCGGCGCCGCAGTTCTGTGCGACCTCTTCGACGTCAGGTACGCCATCTTCGAAGATGAACGCTACGCGGGAGAGCCGGGGGCCGGTGAGGGAGGCCGACAGCTCCGGCTGCGGCTGCTGTCGGATTCCACGAATGTTCAGCTCTTCGACCACTGGAGGGGCGTCGAATCATCCGCCCAAGCCCTCGCCCTCGTGACTGCGCCCGGCTTCGATCCCAGCGACACCGCGATCGTCGAAGGGGTCCCGTCGCAGCGGGACGACTCGGGAGACGAGGCATCATCGGCCACCCTCGAGTCGAGTGGCACCCAGGAGCTCGAGATCGATGTGGATGCCGGTCGCACCTCTCTCCTCGTGATCCGGATGTCGTTCGACCCCGGGTGGAAAGCCACCATCGACGGCACGCCGGTCGAGGTCGTACCGGCCGACTACGCGATCCTGGGGGTCCGGGTTCCGCCCGGCTCGCATCGCGTGCGCCTCGTTTATTCCGACCCAACGATCGGCGCGGGGTTGATCGGCTCGGGGTTGTCCCTCCTCGTCCTCCTGTTGATCGCAGGCTTCCCGAGTCCGACCCCCGCGGTCGCACGGATCCCGGTGATCGTCGGGGCCCGGAGGCGTGCCCCGTCCTCCGCCTGACGTTCAGCCACGTATTCCACCCCATCGGACATATGATTCCAATCAGTTGACGGCGCAGGCAGGGGGGTCCCATGAATCGCACAGCGTCTCAGATCTTTGCTCTTGTCTTCGGGATCGTCTATGTAGTTGTCGGGGCAGCCGGGTTCTTCGTCACAGGTTTCGATGACTTCGCGGGCCGAACTTACGGCCAGGAAGTGCTCATCTTTCCTGTGAACCCACTCCATAACCTGATCCATCTAGCCATCGGGGCGGTGTGGATCGCATCCTCTGCGCGTCATGATCGTTCGCAGCAGGTGAATCTGCTCATCGGGGGAGTCCTCGGGCTGGTCACCATCCTCGGTGCTCTCGGCTTGCTCCGCTTCCTGGCGATCGAAAGCTTCGGCTCGCCCGACAATTTCCTGCACCTCACCTCGGCGGCCCTGGCGTTGTACTTCGGAACCGCGGAGGAGGGGTCGACCGAAGCACCTGCTACAGGTTAGACCTCGTTGCTCTGGACGCTTTCGATCGCAGTCTGCAATGACTCTCGCTCGATCAATTCCTTGATCGCATCCTCTTCGAGCGGGCGAGCGAAGTAGAACCCCTGCCCGCGCTTGCACTTCAACCCTCGGAGCGCATCGAGTTGGGTTGCATCTTCGATCCCCTCGGCCACGACTTCCAGGCTCAGCGTTTGACCGAGTTGGATGATCGCCTCCATGAGGGCAGGGTCCTTCTCGTCTGCGAGACGGGACATGAACGACCTGTCGATCTTCAACACATCTACCGGGAACTGCCCCAGGTAGCTGAGGGACGAATAACCGGTTCCAAAGTCATCGATCGCAAGGAGGACCCCAAGGTCCTTCAGCTCCCCCAGCCTGCTCACGACGTCCTTGTTGTCGAGTATGAGATCGGTCTCTGTGATCTCAAGAGTGAGGGTCTTTGGATCCAATCCGGATTCCAACAGAGCCTTGCGAACCCCCTCTACCAGGCTGGGTTGAAGGACTTGGCGCGCGGAGATGTTGACATTCATGGTCAACGGAGGATCGATCGGATAGAGTTCCTGCCACTTCTTGGCGTTGCGACATGCCTCGCCGAGCACCCAGTCACCAAGCTTATGTATCAGGCCGGTTTCCTCGGCCAGTGGGATGAACTCCGCCGGTGGAACCAGCGTGGCTCCACGTTGCCACCGCACGAGAGCCTCAACTCCCCGAACCGCGCCGGTATCGAGATCTACTATCGGCTGATAGTGGAGCCTGAACTCTCCCCCGTCCACGGCACGCTCCAGTGCCGCTCTCGATTCAAGGCGTTCGAGCGCGGCCGCGTGCATCGTTGGTTCGTAGGTAACCGAGGTTCCCTTACCTGCTCCTTTAGCCATGTACATGGCCGCATCTGCGTTCCGGAGCAGCTCCTCGGCGCCCTCCTCAACGTCGCCGGAGTTTGCGATCCCGATACTCACTCGAACGAACAGCTCCCTGCCGGAGATAGGAACGGTGGCCTTCAATTCGGTCATGATGCGATCTACGACCATCTGGGCATCCTTCTCGCCGGTTACGTCCTCAAGCAGGATGCCGAACTCATCTCCACCGAGACGCGCAACGGTATCGGATGGTCTCACCGACCTCCCCAACCTGCGTGCAACCTCGATGAGAAGCTCGTCACCCGCCGCGTGACCGAGACTGTCATTGACGGTTTTGAAGTCGTCGATATCTACGAACAACGCGGTTGTGAAGTTGTTCGACCGATCGGAGCGTGTCAACGCGTGTCCCACGCGGTCGCTGAACAAGGCTCGGTTGGCCAGGCCGGTCAGGGAATCGTGGAACGCCTGATGTCTTAGTTGCTGCTCAAGTGATTTCTGGGCCGAAACATCACGAAGCGTGAACACCAACCCCATGACGGTTGGATCGTCCATCAGATTGCTCGCGGCTGCTTCGATGTGCACCCAGGAGCCGTCCAGATGTCTCATCCGCCATTCACTCGTTCGTGCACGTCCCGCATTCCTCTCGACGTCGCTGAAGAAGGCAAGCAGCCTCCGAGCATCATGTGGATGAACGAGATCGATCAGGGGCGTCCCTAAGAGGTCGTTGTTCTCGAACCCCAGCACCGCCTTCGCCGAAGGCGTTTGATACTTGATCGTCGTCGCCGGGTCACAGATCAGGATCACATCGTTGGCGTTCTGAACGAGCGATCTGAAGCGTTCCTCTCCTTGCGCCCTCTCGCGCAGGGCCCGCTCCTCGGCACTTCGACGAGCGCGAACGAACTTCTTATGAAGCAACACAGCCATAAGGGCCGCTAGCCCCATCATGAGGATGGATTCGATGTCCGCCGTTCGGTACGCGCCCCGGGCCAGGTCGTCGACCCTTGAGTGCTCCGCCGAAAGCTGAGCTTGCAGTCGTTCGGAGCCCTCGATGATCGTTGAGGGATCGGCCATCCTCGTATCCTCGGCATCGACCCGGTCGATCTCATCCGACACAAGTTGGAGGTGCCGGCGAACCTCAGCGATCGTCCCGTCGGTTCCCGCCGAAGCATCGAGCCGGTCAAGGCGGACAAGATCTTCTTGAGTGGCGTCCGACAGAGATCGCAAACCTGCCAGAAGGGCCGCAGACGTTGCCTCGCTCTGATCGGCGGGCGCCGGCAGGACTCCGGCCACAAGGAGGGACTGCTGCAAAGCCAGCCGCTCTTCGATGCGCGCGAGGACGGCACCGGTATCCCGATACCCATCGCCGTCGCGCCGGAGGGTTGCAACGCTGAAGGCGACTCCTACGGCAACGTTCAACGCCACGACCACGGCGAGCCAATTCGTGAGGTTTCTCTTCAGGCGCGGAGACAGACGTGGAGCAGGGAGCGCGGTGCTCGCGGGAGTCCCCTCAGGGAGGCCTTCGAGCGTTGCATCGTTGGTCATCGGTCCCGTTCCCTCCAAGCCGTGGAGCCCTACCGGACCTCTAAGGGAAGATCCCTTGGCGAGGAGCCCGGCGCCATCAGTCCCATATGGCATCGGCACAAATGGCACGTTCTTTGAGAAGTTGGACCGGATCGGTACAAATATGAAGATTTGGCGCCTGCAACGAGGGAGGCAGGCGTCAGCCCCCTAGGTCCACAACGATCCGGTGGTCGGGAAGCCCGTCCTTGGCCAGCATCGAGTGACCCGACGCGGTCGCCCGGTACATATGCAACGGGTCCGCGTCCCTCACCTCTTCTTCGGTGAAGACTGTGCCTCCGTGGGCGAGCGAGCGTTGAGAGTAGATCGCCAGAGCCTGCTCGAGGCCGGCGTCCGCCACTTCCTCAGCGACCGCCGGCATATAGACGCCTTGTCCGGTACCGATCGGCACCTGCGAGTTGAAGATGACGATGCCGATCTGGGGCCGCGCTGCGATGTTGCGCGAGTGTGTGGCCTCCGGGGAGGAGACCCAGAAGAACTCCCGATAGTCGTCGCTCACGGCGAAGTACACCGGCGTCGCCCAGGGGAGACCCTTCTCGTCCGCGGTCCCGAGCACCATGTACAGGTTCGCGTCGATGATCTCCTTTGCCGTAGTTCCAAGGTCCTTGGGATCCATGCTGTCCCCCTCCTCGATCAAGCGAACCCTGACCCTAGCTACCCAGCTTGCTCCGGCGCTCGATCTCCGCCTCGGTCGGCTCCTCGAGGGCGAACGATCCGATGGGGATCTCGCCGGCCGGCTCATAGGTGGCCATCAAGACCCCGGTCGAGAAGACCTTGCTGTCGACTAGCTTCAGTCCGGAGGGGATGGTGCCGTCGTCGAAGAGGCGCTTGCCCGGCCCCACGACGACCGGGAAGGTCCAGATGCGGAACTCATCGATGAGCCCGTGCCGGATCAGCGTCTGGATCAGATTGCTGCTGCCGTGGACCTGGAGCTCGGGTCCCTCCCCTTCCTTGATCGCTGCCACTCCATCCGCAACGTCACCCTGGATGAGGACCAAGTTGTCCCAGTCCACCGAGCTAAGGGTCCGCGATGCGACGTACTTGGTCGCGCTGTTCAGGGCTGCGGCCATCGGATCATCGGTCACGTGAGGCCAGTGGGCGGCGAAGATCTCGTACGTCTTGCGCCCGAGAACGAGATCGAAGGGGACGCCCATGTACTCATCCATGACTTTTCCCATCTGGTCGTCCCAGTAGTTGAACGACCAGCCGCCATGGGTGAAGCCACCGCTCGGATCCTCCTCCGGGCCGCCCGGAGCCTGCATGACTCCGTCGAGGGTCAGGAACGTGTTAACCGAAAGCCTTCTCATCACGAGTCCTTTCCTGCCGATGATCCTTCGTACGCCGTCACGCATATGACTCCCGGGCCCGGCGAATCTCATCGGTCAGATCGGATCCCAACCTCCATCGCGAGGAGCCACAGCGACCAGCCTGTGTAGGCGAGCGGAACCAACGCTCCGGCGAATCTCCAGCCCTGGGCCTCGTTCGATCCCTCGATGCCGAACAAAACTATGGCCTTAGAAAGGTAGTGGTCGGCCCAGCGCCTGTTCGGTGAGCTCCCAGATACGCGCAGCCGTCGCCGGGTCGCTCGCCGAGGGGTAAACGTCGAGGAACTCCGGCGGGCCACGGAGCTGGCCAAACCTAGCCGGCCCGACGAACGTGCCACTCGGCGTGGCGTCGTCAACCGCTCGAAGGGTTGCGCGGGCGCCGGAGGCGGCCGAGGGGAGAATCACCTTGGTGACCATCTTGGTGACCCGGGCCAGTGACACACGACCGGCCCGCTCAAGCTGGCGTGCGAACAGGTTGGTGGAGGCGGCCCCTGGGTGGACCGCGACGCTGATCACCGGCGAACCGGCCCTCTCACAACGACGGTGGAGCTCCTGCGCGAACAACAGATTCGCCTGCTTGGTGTTGCTGTAGACCTGCTGGCCGTTGTACGGCACCGGGTTGAACAGCTCCTCCCGAGTCGTTCGAGGCGATAGCAGCCCGCGGCGCGCCTCGTTGCTCGCGATCAGGACCACTCGCGCTGCGCTCGTGTGCAGAAGTGGCCACAGTCCCGCGATCAGCGCCGCGTGCCCGAGGTGGTTGGTGCCCATCTGCCGCTCGAAGCCCTGGGGAGTGAACAGATAGGGCCCGCCCATGATGCCGGCGTTGCAGATCAGAGCGGAAAGATTGTCGTGGCTGTCGACCAGCCTCTTGACGCACTCCGCAACCTTGTCGAGATCGGACAGATCCAGCTCGACGACGCTCGTCGAGCCGGGACCCGGGAGGCGCGCTGCGGCGGTCTCGCCTTTGGTCGTGTCGCGCACCGCCAGTACGACATGAGCGCCGCGACCGACGAGGTCGCGCGCCGCTTCGAAGCCGATCCCACTATTGGCCCCGGTCACGACGAAGGTCCGACCGGTCTGCTGACCCAATTGCCGCGGATGCCAGCTCATGCAGGGACGCCTCCTCGGCCCACCCTGGGCCTGAGCTCAGCCAGATTTCGCGTCAGCTTTCGAGCTCTTCAACCACCCAGGGGCCGAAGTAGTTGATGAAATGGGCGCCGTGCCGATGAAGGATGTCCTGCGCTGCGTCCTTATCGATCGTGCGCGAGACCGGGATGCCCACAAGACGCCGTCCCGCTTCGACTTCGCTCTGGTAGAGCTCGTTGAACTCGTGTTCCTCGGACACCATCGCTACCGCGTGCGTCACTCCTTCGAGCGCTCCATGGTGGTCCTGAGCGGGAGCCTCTTGGTCGCCGCTGGGTTCGTCGCCGACGACCTGGACGTCACTTTTCGCCACGCCTCGACGGTCCACTTCCTTGAGGATCCTCTCGACTTCCTTGGACTGGTCCACCACTCCAAAGACATGCTTCCCGGGATGCCGTTGCAGTGTCTGCACGGGGTCCTCCCTTCCCCTTAGCCGCGTTGCCCTAAGCTCTGTCGCTCGCCGCTTCCTACTCCATGGTCGATGTGGGCGGCCGCCGCCTTCTGGGTCCCGACGACACCGCGGACGCGACTCGATTCGTTCATGATCTGATCGAGGCAGATCGAGCATACGAGGCGGCGGATCCGAGACCGTCCCTCCTCGTGGACGACCTCCTTCAGGCGCTTCAGTGGCATCTCCCTGCCGCACCTCGTGCACGCAGTCTTGTCCATGGGGCCTCCTCCCAGGACCGCACGGCCCAGTCTCCCCTACTCTTTACCCACCAACCGACAACAACTCTCCTGGGGAGCGATGATCGAAGAGGCCACAAGTCGTGCCTGCGTGAACAGATTCCTCGCCGACTACGTGCTCGAGAACCACGGCTCCGTGATGTCGAGGTACTTGGGCTCACCGTCGGAGATCGCCTGCCACTCCTTCATGAATTCCTCGAATTCGGGCGAGATCTCCTTCTCCTTTGCTCGAGCTTCGGCTTCGGAGGTGAAGTAGATGGCGTTGGTATAGCGCCCGTTCTCCGGGTGCCACGCAACCAGTCCACCGATCACGTCGGGCCGCAGACCCTTCATCTGGTCTTGAGTGGCACTGTCGAGTGCGCGAGCCTTCTCCACGTCGGTGACCTTGCCTTGGATCACCTGAACGAAGCCCGCCGCGTCCGAACCCCCATCCCCCATCAGGTCGACCAGAGTGCAATCGTGGAACATGGGATCTTCGAGATATGTCGACGTCTCTTCCCACCATGCGGTCTGCTCGGCGCGGTCGCCGTTGGCCCGGGCCGCCTCTTCACTCTCGAAGCGGATCAGCGCGATGAACTCGCCGTCGGCGGTGACTCCCGCCGTGCTGCCGAGGTAGCCCGGCGCGCCGGGTTTGAGCTCTTGGTCCCACCTCTCCAACTGCTTGCTGAGACCGGCGGCATCCTTGGCACGACCCTGGATGACTTGAGCGAACATGGTGCCTCCCTTCCTCGGGTTGCCCCTGTTCTACTACCCTCAGCTCACCCGTCAAATTGGCCCTTCGGCAATGACATCGGGTTTCCTGATCCGCCCTCAAGACCCTCCTCGATTCGAGGGACCTAGAGTGCGCTCTTGATCGCCTCGGTCATCGAAACCAGGTCGACCGCACCGTCGTAACGGCTACCGTTGATGAAGAAGGTGGGCGTAGACCCGACCCCGCTCGCCCGTCCCGTTTCCAAGTCCGCGAGCACTCGATCACGGTACGTGCGATCCCGGAGGTCGTTCCTCAACCGTTCTACGTCGAGACCGACGACGCCGGCATGCTCTTCGAGATCGATGAGCTCGAGTTCATGCTGATGCTCGTAGAACCAGTCGTGCATCTCCCAGAAACGACCCTGTCCGGCGGCCGCCTCGAGGGCCTCGGCGACAGTCTCTGCCCTGGGATGCACGTCCACCCGAGGAAAGTTCCGGAAGACGAAGGCAACGTCATCGCCGAACTCGCCGAGCAGGTCCTTCAGCACCCAGTAGGCCCGTCCGCAGGTGGCGCACTCGTAATCCCCGTACTCCACGATCGTTACGGGGGCCTCGGGGGACCCCAACAGATGGTCCCGATCGGTGACCGGGGCCGATAACCGCCCGGTGCCTTGCGCGGTGCCGGCGTCGTGTGTCATG
>WHTI01000483.1 GCA_009377815.1 Actinomycetota bacterium | reverse complement strand
GGGTTCACGGTGGCGATATTCGTCGCCGGGCTCGCCTTTGATGATCCGGGAACCGCTGACCTTGCCAAGGTTGGTATCTTCGTCGCCTCCGCCGTGTCCGGGATACTCGGCGCCGTCCTTCTTCTGCGCGTCAAACCGGAGGCCCAAAGAACATGACCCCGCCCGAGCATGCCGTCCCCGAGGTGATCGTCTGCGTCGAGTGCGGGGAGGACTGCTATCTCCTCACCCCGATGCCGGAGGATGTCGATATAGCGCCGGGAACCTCGTTCCCATATCGGTGCTCTACCTGTATGGAGCGGTTCGACGTAGTGTGGGAGCCTGGCGACTGAAACCGAGGGGGTCTCTGTGAAGGGGGCGAACATCCGATGAACGGTTCGGTCCCTGAATGGGGCGCACTCCAAGATGCCATCGCCGGCGAGGTCGTCCTCCCCGCATCGCCCGATTACGACCCCCATGACACCGCCTTCGTCCATCGTGACGAGCTGTTCCTGCTCAAACAGGCTGTTGTCATCGCTCCGGACACCGGGACAACGGGCAGGGAGCCGGCGCGGCGTTGGCTGACGAAGTCGTGGGAGACGACCCGCCGCTGGGGCTCGGAAGGCGTCTATCCGAACTTCCCCGACCCCGATCTAGAGGATTGGGGCCATGCGTGCTACGGGGCCAACTACGACCGATTGGTGCAGGTCAAGGCGAAGTATGACCCCGACAACTTCTTCCGGTTCGAGCAGTCGATTCCCGGTGAGGAATCACTTGTCGTGGCCTGACGTGAGAAGGGTGCCACGACCGGGCTCGGCAGACCATGACTCCCTACACCGACGAAATCATGAAAGACAACAGGAAACCCAGAGCGGTCGCGTATGCCACGCTCGGCCCGCCTTCCCGGTAGGCCTCGGGCATCAGGGTGTCGGCCAGCGACGCCAGCACGGCGCCGCCGGCGAACCCCAGTGGCCAGGCCAGGGTCTGCGTCTTCAAGCCATCGAGCGCCGAATAGCCGACCACTACCGCGGCGGCGAGCAGCAG
>WHTI01000107.1 GCA_009377815.1 Actinomycetota bacterium | reverse complement strand
GCAACCACCGACAGCCTCCTTCCCGGCGGGATCCTGTGCTGTTACCTCCCCACGATCCCGCAGGTGTCGCAGACCGTCGAGATGATGAGGCGACACGGTTTCGACTTCATCGAGACCCTTGAGGTTCTGCTTCGCACGTGGAACATCGAGGGGCAATCGGTGCGGCCCGATCACCGCATGGTCGGGCACACCGGATTCCTGATCACCGGTCGGAAGCTGGCCGAGCTTGAGGCGTAATCCCCCCTGATTGCCCCTTGGGAGGGGTAGTCTTTCCTTTCAAGGGAGGTGGTTGCGGTCTCGGAACCTGATCTGGAACGAAGGATCTCCGAGTACGACCGTGAGGTTCAAGAGCTGCAAGGGCAGGTCAAGCTGCTTTCGGATGAACTCGCCCTCACCCGCCGTCGTCTCGAAGACGCCCCCAAGAAGATCCGCAGCCTCGAGAAGCGCCTCGTGGATATCACCGAGGAGCTGAGCGCGACCCGAGACAACAACGAGAAGTTGGTTGAGACCCTTGGCGCCGCGCGCTCCAAGGTCATCCAGATGAACGAGGAACTCGAGAAGCTCAAGCAACCTCCCGCGAGCTACGGGGTGTTCCTCGAGGCCTACGACGACGGGACCGTCGACGTGTTTACCAACGGGCGCAAGCTCCGTGTGGGCGTCGCTCCCGAGGTCGAGGTCGCCGAACTCCAGCGCGGTCAAGAGTTGATGCTGAACGAAGCCCTGAACGTCATGGAGGTGCGCCGCTTCGAGGTGCAGGGCGAGGTTGTGACGATCAAGGAGATGCTCGAAGGCGGTCGCGCACTCGTGCTTGCTCGCGCCGACGAAGAACGCGTGATCGAACTAGCCGAACCGCTCAAGGAAGAGAGGTTGAGGACCGGAGACAGTCTGCTGCTCGACACCAAATCCGGGCTCGCTCTCGAGAAGCTGCCCAAGCCTGAGGTTGAGGAACTGATCCTTGAAGAGGTTCCCGACATCACGTACGAAGACATCGGGGGCCTGGCCGAACAGATCGAAGAGATCCGCGACGCGGTCGAGCTTCCGTATCTGCACGAAGAACTCTTCCGCGATCACAAACTCTCACCGCCGAAGGGGATCCTGCTGTACGGACCGCCGGGATGTGGGAAGACCCTCGTAGCCAAGGCCGTCGCGAATTCGCTCGCCAAGAAGGTCGCAGCCAAGTTGGGGCGCACCGACCGGCAGTCCTACTTCTTGAACATCAAGGGTCCCGAGTTGCTCAACAAGTACGTCGGTGAGACCGAACGTCAGATCCGTCAGATCTTCCAGCGAGCGAAGGAGAAGTCTGAAGAGGGCGTTCCCGTGATCGTGTTCTTCGACGAGATGGACTCTCTGTTCCGCACCCGTGGCTCGGGCATCTCGAGCGACATCGAGTCGACCATCGTTCCGCAGCTGCTTGCCGAGATCGACGGTGTCGAGAGCCTCAAGAACGTCATCGTCGTCGGCGCCTCGAACCGCGAGGACCTTATCGATCCTGCGATCCTGAGGCCGGGCCGGCTCGACGTGAAGATCAAGGTCGAGCGTCCCGACCAGGATTCCGCCAAGGACATCTTCCGCAAGTACCTGACACCGGATCTCCCGATCGCGGCGGGTGCGATCAAGGAGCACGGCTCCGCCGAAGGCGCCATCAAGGTGATCGTCGACGAGACGGTCGAGCAGATGTACTCGACCGACCCGCAGAACCGCTTCCTCGAGGTCACCTACGCGAACGGTGAGAAGGAAGAGCTCTACTTCAAGGACTTCTCCTCGGGCGCCATGATCGAGAACATCGTCCGCCGCGCGAAGAAGACCGCGATCAAGCGGGCCATCGCAGGTGAGCCGAAGGGGATAAGTGGGGCCGACATGATCACCGCGATCGCTCAGGAGTACAAAGAGAACGAGGATCTCCCCAACACGACGAACCCGGACGACTGGGCCAGGATCTCCGGCAAGAAGGGCGAGCGCATCGTCTACATCAGGACCCTGGTCGGCGAGCAGACGACCGACGGCGATGGCAACCGCCAGGTCGAAGGCGTCACCACCGGGCAGTATCTCTAGGCCGATTTCAAACGAGCCCTTTCCTACCACCGGCGTCGTAGGGTTTATCCATGGCCTTCCCCAAGATCTGTGGGATCGAGACGGAGTACGGGATCTCGGTACGTGACACGTCCGAGTTCAATCCCATCCTGACCTCATCGCTCCTGATCAACGCCTACGCCAAGCCTGCCTTCAAACGGGTCAAATGGGACTACGAGGAGGAGAACCCCCTGCGCGACGCACGCGGGTTCGAACGGCCGGGAGCGGAGGCCCCCCCGGACGACGAGACCGGGCTCGTGAACGTGATCCTTCCCAACGGCGCCCGCTACTACGTCGACCACGCTCACCCCGAATACTCAAGCCCGGAGTGCTCCAACCCGCGCGACCTGGTGATCTGGGACAAGGCGGGGGAGCGGATCTTGGAGGACTCGATCCGCTCGGCCAAGGAGATCGTGCCGGACGGGCAGCCCGTGCTCATCTACAAGCACAACTCGGACGGCAAAGGCAACTCCTACGGGTGTCACGAGAACTACCTCGTGGACCGGGGGACGCCGTTCCCACGGCTCGTTAAGCATCTGATCCCGTTCTTCGTGACGCGTCAGGTCTTCACGGGGGCCGGGAAGGTCGGCGTCGAGAACGGAGCCGAGGCGTGCGACTTCCAGATCTCGCAGCGCGCGGACTTCTTCGAGGTCGAGGTCGGCCTCGAGACGACGTTCAAGCGGCCGATCATCAACACGCGCGACGAGCCGCACGCGGACCCGGAGGTCTACCGGCGGCTCCACGTCATCGTCGGTGACGCCAACATGTCTGAGATCGCGACGTACCTCAAGGTCGGCACCACGTCGATCATGCTCAAGATGATCGAGGACGACTACATCGCGGACGACTTCACACTCTCCGAGCCCGTCGCGGCGATGAAGGCCGTCTCACACGACCCGACCTGCAAGCAAACGGTCAAGATGGCCGATGGACGTTCACTGACCGCCATCGAACTCCAGTGGGAGTACCTGAGGCTTGCCAAGAAGTACGCGCAGGAGAATCTCAGCGAGGACGTCATGACGACCGACGTCCTCGATCGATGGGAGAGCGTGCTCGAGCGTCTCGAGGTCGATCCGATGTCGCTACACCGCGAGCTCGACTGGGTGGCGAAGCTGTCCGTCCTCCAGGGCTACCGAGAGCGCGACGGACTTGCGTGGGATCACCCCAAGCTGAGGCTGATCGATCTCCAGTATCACGACGTCAGGGTCGACAACGGGTTGTATTACAAGCTCCAGAGGACGGGCAGATTCGAGACCATCGTGACCGAGGACGAGATCCGCTACGCCGTTGACCATCCGCCGGAGGACACCCGTGCGTACTTCCGCGGCGAGTGCCTCCGAAGGTTCTCAGAGAAGATCGTGGCCGCCTCCTGGGACGCCCTCATCTTCGACCTCGGCGACGAACCCCTCCGCAAGATCCCTACGCTGGAGCCCACCCGGGGGACCAAGGAGCGCGTCCAGGCCCTCCTCGACAAGAGTCCCGACCCGGCGACCCTGATCGCCAACCTCTCATCCTGAGTTACGTCACACACCCCGGGTAGGATCGGGGTCCGCAAGTTAGCGAGGTGGAGAGATGCCCGAACGAACACGTAAAGCGAAACCCCAAGAGGAAGAAAAGGTCCAGCCCGAAGAGACCAAGGCCGCCCAAGAGGACTCGGCCGAAGTCGACGATCTCCTCGACGAGATCGACGAGGTCCTGGAACAGAACGCCGAGGAGTTCGTGCGTTCGTATGTCCAGAAGGGGGGTCAGTGACAATTTCTTCCAGTTACATAACTAGCGCGGGGAGAGCGCTGAGCTAGCGGACAATCGAAGAGCCGGGGAGAGAAAGGAAACTGCCATGCCCCGGTGCGCCGACTGCGGTGAGGACAAGCCCGCAGAGGAGTTCCCAAGGAATCGTTCGCAACCATCAGGCCGCCATTGCTATTGCAAGCCCTGTAACAATGCCCGCAGCCGTGAATCGAAGCATCGGCTACACGGAAACGGGCGTCACTATCACCTAGTCGGTCGCTACGGAATCGGCGCGGACGACGTCAAGGCGCTGGTCGCGAAGCAGGGCGGCATCTGTCCAATCTGCCGTCGCCGCGAACCCACTCATGTCGATCACGACCACGCCACCGGGAAGGTCCGCGCGATCCTATGCGGTCCCTGCAACACGGGACTGGGCCAATTCAAGGACGACCCCGTTCGCATCCGAGCTGCGATCGAGTACCTGCAGAAGCATTCGGAGGTCCCTCGATGAGTCGCCGGTGCCCCCGCTGCGGGCTCACTAAGCCGGACGGCGAGTTCGTTAAGAGCCGCGCCACCAAGAGCGGGTATCACGGCCACTGCAAGCTGTGCCATCTGGACCAGACAAGAGAATCGATCCGGAAGCATCACGGCACCGACTCCCAGCGCCAAAGAAGGCGGCGATACGGGGTCGACAACTCACAGATCGCTTGGATGGTGCTTCAGCAGGGTGGCTGCGCTATCTGCGGCTCACCAAAGGCAACCCACGTTGACCACGATCATCGGACGGGGCGGGTGAGGGGCGTACTGTGCTTCAACTGCAATAATGCTCTGGGACACTTCGACGACGATCCGAAGGTTCTGGCCGCGGCAGCCGATTATCTGGAGGGGAACACCGAGATATGACGGAACCAACGCTCCGAGACTTCCTCAGGAGTCCCGTGCACGGGCCCGGCTCGTCGTTCACCGAGGTCCTGAAGGCGCATTCGCCGCAGGTGCTGCGGAACGATCTCAGCCAGCAGGTCCACGCTCCGGAGGGGACGACCGTCCTCGCGCTCCGCTACGTCGACGGCGTCATCGTGGCGGGGGACCGGCGAGCGACGGAGGGCTTCCAGATCGCCCATCGGTCTATCGAGAAGGTGTTCGCGGCCGACGACCATTCGGCGGTGGCGATCGCCGGGGCCGCGGGGCCCGCTGTCGAGATGGTGCGCTTGTTCCAGACGGAGCTCGAGCACTACGAGAAGGTCGAGGGCGATCGCCTGAGCCTTGAAGGAAAAGCCAACAAGCTCTCCCAGATGATCAGGGCGAACCTGCCTGCCGCGATGCAGGGGCTCGTTGTCGTCCCCGTGTTCGCCGGCTACGACGTTGCCCGCGAGGTCGGACGGATCTTCAAGTACGACGTCACCGGGGGCCGCTACGAAGAAGACGACTACCACGCCACAGGTTCCGGTGGGAAGGACGCGCGCTCATCCCTCAAGAAGCGTTTCCGCGACGGCATGACCGGCGAGGAAGCCGTGAAGATCGCCATCGAGGCGCTCTTCGATGCCGCCGACGAGGATGTCGGCACCGGGGGACCGGACCTCATGCGCGGGATCTTCCCGAACGTCGTCACGATCACCGATGTGGGGATGACCGAGGTCGACGAGGACACGCTGCGCCGGCTCTTCGAGGAATTGATAGCGGAGCGCATCGAGCGCCCGACCGAATCGCACACGGTCGACGTAAGACGAGCCGGGAGTGAAGAGTGACTATGCCCGTCCCCTATTACGTTTCTCCCGAGCAGTTGATGAAGGACAAGGCCGACTACGCGCGGAAGGGGATAGCGCGTGGGAAGTCCATCCTCGCCCTCGAGTACGCAGGCGGGGTCTGCTTTGTCGCCGAGAACACGTCGGCAACCTTGCACAAGATCTCTGAGATCTACGATCGCATCGCGTTCGCGGGCGTCGGCAAGTTCAACGAGTTCGAGCAATTGAGGATCGGGGGCATCCGCCTCGTCGACCTGAAGGGCTACCAGTACTCCCGCGAGGACGTCACGGCCAAGGCGCTCGCCAACGCCTACTCACAATCGCTCGGATCGATCTTCACCTCGGAGGTCAAGCCCTACGAGATCGAGATACTCGTCGCCTCGGTGGGCGACACCGCCGGCGACACGGAGCTATTCCATATCCTCTACGACGGCTCGGTGACCGACCGCAGCGGGTGGGTGGCGATGGGCGGCCAGTCCGAGGCGCTCGGCACCCATCTCGAGAGCGATTATCCGAAGAAGCTCACGGACCTGAAGACTGCCGTGAAGCTCGGGCACGACGCCTTGGTCGCCGTCGAGGGGCGGGACATGCCGGCTGCCACTCTCGAGGTCGCGGTGCTCGACCGTGAGCGGACACGTCGGAAGTTCCGTCGCCTGTTCGAGGACGAGGTCAAGACACTCCTCGGCTAGTCCGCTGCATTGCGGACCTGCACGATTAGGCTGGTCCGATGGAACGGCGGATATTCGGCACCGAGAACGAATACGGCGTGACCTGCACCTTCAAGGGGCAGCGGCGTCTGTCTCCTGACGAGGTCGCCCGCTATCTGTTCCGCAGGGTGGTGTCGTGGGGGCGGTCCTCCAACGTCTTCCTCGAGAACGGCGCCCGGCTCTATCTCGACGTCGGCTCCCACCCCGAGTACGCGACCCCCGAATGCGACTCGGTCTACGACCTGATCGTCCATGACAAGGCCGGGGAGCGGATCCTTGAAGGCCTCCTCAAAGCCGCCGAGACGAGGCTCCGGGAGGAAGGCATCTCCGGCGACATCTACCTCTTCAAGAACAACACCGACTCCGCGGGCAACTCCTATGGGAGCCACGAGAACTACCTCGTCAGTCGCTACGGCGAGTTCGGCCGCCTCGCCGAGGTCATGATCCCGTTCTTCGTCACGCGCCAGATCTTCGCTGGGGCCGGCAAGGTGCTCCAGACCGCACGCGGCGCGCTGTTCTGTATCTCGCAGCGCGCCGAGCACATCTGGGAAGGCGTCTCGTCGGCGACGACTCGCTCGCGCCCGATCATCAACACCCGGGATGAACCGCACGCAGATGCCGAGAAGTACCGGCGCCTCCACGTCATCGTCGGGGACTCCAACATGAGTGAATGGACCTCGTACCTGAAGATCGGCTCCACCGCCTTGTTGCTCCGGATGGTGGAGGAAGGCGTCCAGATCCGCGACATGACCTTGGAGAACCCGATCCGTGCCATCCGCGAGATCTCCCACGACACGTCTTGCCGTCGCAAGGTTCGGCTCGCCAACGGGCGCGAGGCATCGGCCCTCGACATGCAGAAGGAATACCTAGACAAGGCATTGCGGTGGGTCGAGCAACGAGACGACCCAGTGCTCAAGGAGATCGCACACATGTGGGAGCACGCGATCGTGAGCCTCGAGGAAGACCAAGATGCACTCGACGGCCAGGTCGACTGGATCACGAAACGCTCGCTCGTCGAGAAGTACCGGGCGCGCCATGACCTCTCGCTCGCGCATCCCAAGATCGCGTTGATGGACCTCGCTTACCACGATGTCAACCGCAGCCGTGGCCTGTACTACCGGATGGAGGCGCGCGGGATGGTCGAGCGTATGTGCGACGAGGCCGACATCGATCGAGCCAAGACCGAACCACCGCAGACGACTAGGGCCAGGCTCCGGGGAGAGTTCATCCGAGCCGCCAAGCGCAAGCGGCGCGACTTCACCGTCGACTGGGTGCACCTGAAGCTCAACGACCAGGCTCAGCGCACCGTGCTTTGCAAAGACCCCTTCAAGTCGAGCGACGAACGCGTCGCCAAGTTGATCTCTTCGCTCTGATGGCCGCGTTCCGCAACGGGGTGGTGACCGAACTCTTCGAGGACCACGCCGACCTGATCCGGGTACGCGTCCGGCTGGCCGATGCGTCCGAAGTGGAAGCGTCCGGGTTCCCTCGGATGCTCGGGCCCGTTGCGGTGGGCGATGAAGTCGTCGTCAACACGACCGGGATCGAACTCGGCCTCGGGACCGGGGGAGAGGCCTTCATCCTCTGGAACCTCTCCGGTGTCGGACCCTCAGGGCCCGGAGAGGGACACATCGTCAAGCTCCGTTACACGCCGTGGCAGACCGAAGTCCCCGCGGTCGAGGCCCAGGAGAGCCCCCACCACGATGCGCTGGTCGACGTCGACTCGATCGACGGACTCCCGGTGGTCGTCTGCGGGCTCCATTCCCAGATCGCCGCGGTTGCCGCTGGGATCAAGGCCGCGACGCCGAGTGCCCGCGTGGGCTACCTGATGACCGACGGCGCCGCCCTCCCGATCGCTTGGAGCCGGCTCGTGCGCGATCTCAGGGTCTCGGGCCTGATCGACGTCACGGCAACGGCAGGGCATGCCTTCGGGGGTGAACTCGAGGTGGTCAATGTCCATTCCGGGCTCGCTGCCCTGGCCCACGTCTCGCTCTGCGATGTCGTGATTGTCGCGATGGGCCCGGGTGTGGTCGGGACCGGCACCGCCCTTGGATTCACCGCCCTCGAGCAATCGGGCATCCTCGATGCCGCCGGCGTGCTGGGCGGGATCCCGGTCGCGTCCCTCCGGATCAACTTCTCCGACGAGCGCCACCGGCACCAAGGTCTCAGCCATCACTCCCTGACCGCGTTACGGATGACCGCGAGGGATGGGGCCGTCGTCCCGGTCCCCGTGCTTGCGGACAACCGCTCCAAGCTCGTGACGGACGCGCTGGAGGGAGCCGGGATCGGCGGCCGGCACCATCTGATCGAGGTCGACGGCGCGCCGGGACTCGAGTACCTGGCCGGTCGCGACATCACCCCCTCCTCCATGGGGCGCGACGTCCATCAGATCCCCGAGCTGTTCCTGGCCGCGGCAGCGGCGGGGCGGGCGGCGGCGGAGCGGTTAGCGACCGGGGAAGGGGAGCGGTTAGCGACCGGGGAAGGGGAGCGATTGTGAGGGGCATCACAGCCGGCTGATCGCCCGGGCGCTATCTCTGGGGGGATGGCTCTCGTCGCCGCTCCTCCCAAGAGCGATACCCGTAAAGGCACGCCGCACCGGGGTTACTCTCGCCTGATGCGTCGCATCGAACGGCTGATCAACCTGATCATCGCCCTCCTCGAAACCGCCCGGCCGATGACGGCGCGGGACATCAACGAGAAGGTCGCCGGCTACGACCAGGAGAACTTCGAGGCGTTCCGCCGGGCCTTCGAGCGAGATAAGGAAGCCCTGAGAGCGATGGGCATCCCGATCGAGACCCGGCGCGAGGATTCGTTTCTGGACGAGCCGGTCGAGGGCTACCTGATCCCCAAGAATCGCTACTACCTCCCTCAACTCGATCTCGAGCCGGACGAGGTCGCGGCGCTGCGGATCGCGGCCCAGGCGATCCTCGGAAGTGCCGACGCCGCCGAGGCCGGGCTGATGAAGCTCTCCCTCGACGAAGGCGCGGCTCCGTCGGAAGGCCCCCGTATCGTGTGGGGCGCCGATCTGGCCGCCGAGGAGCCCCTCCTGGCCCCTCTATACGAGGCTCTTCTGGCCCGAACCCCGGTGACGTTCGGCTATCAGGCCTCGGGCGCAGAGACGACCACGCCTCGCGGGGTCGAACCGTACGGACTGGTTCACCGGCGGGGCCACTGGTATCTGGTCGGGCGCGACCGCGACCGGGCCGCGATCCGCGCCTTCCGCGTCTCCCG
>WHTI01000309.1 GCA_009377815.1 Actinomycetota bacterium | reverse complement strand
GGACAACGCGATCCTGTCCATCCGTACGAGCATCGGCCAGGATGGCGCGAAGACCTGGGAGAAGGACACCAAGACCCACCAGCAACGGCGTATCGCGCTGGACGAGGCAACGGTGACGCTGCTCAAGGCCTACCGCCAGCAGTGCGACGGCCAGGCCAAGCAGTTCGGCCGTAAGCTCGTGACACACGGGCGACTGTTTTCATCCTCTGTCGACCACAGCACCTGGCTACGTCCCGACTCCATCGGGCAGCGGTACCGCCGCATGTGCACCAAGCTCGGTTGGGACATGAACATTCACCAGCTTCGCCACTACTCGGCTACCGAGTTGATCTCGTCCGGAGTCGATGCCCGCACCGTCGCCGGACGTCTCGGACACGGTGGTGGCGGCGCAACGACCTTGCGCGTCTACTCCGCGTGGGTCGCCGAAGCCGATCAGCGCGCGGCCGGAAATCTCGGCGCCCGGATGCCGACACCACCGGTCACCATCGAACCTACCGGCGCACCGCTGGCGGTGACGGAAGAGCGTGATGACGCAGCGGGCAGTCCGTACCGCAAGATCGCCGCAGACCTTCAAGGCGCTATCACGTCCGGCGCGCTTCGTCCCGGCGACCAACTACCAACTGTCGCTGATCTCGCCAGCCGTTATGGTGTAGCAGCCGGCACGGCACAACGTGCCTTGACACAACTTCGGTCTGCACGGCTGATCAGCGTCAGTCGTGGGCGCCGAGCGATTGTCACGGAACATCTCACACGAGCGGGCGACGAACGGATTGCCGAAGTTGTCCCCCTGCCTCGCTCACCGCAGAGCAACGGCGACTTCAGACCACAGCCGTAAACGTTGCACCTACAACACCGGCGGCAGCACCTACGATGGTAAAAAGGAGCATAAACGCATCGTATGCGGTGCGCCTCGACACACTTATAGTCTCTCCCGTGGTGGGATGAGTTGTCGTCGTCATTCCAGGCGCCGACCATGCCACTCGAAGGAGCTGGCCCGGGTTGCGCATACTGAACATGGCGAAGACCGCATCACGTTTATCTCGACCATGCCAAGTGCAGCCGCCAAATTTACCCCTTACATTGTTGGGACAAGGCTTTCCTCTGTTCGTGATAACATCGCACTTTGTCGGCATGGCGAAAAACCACCATCCCCCCAATGTTCCTATTGCCAACAACACCCAAACAGGCGACGCTAGCGCATCGCCGAAGGCGACGTATAGGATCCCGCCGAACAATAATATTGTCCCGAGGTCGCCTATCTTCGTTCGCGCGCGCTTCGCCACAACGGCCCCCACCTTCCCCGACTGCACTCCGTCCTAACTAATTTTGCTGCCAGTAGTTGGTCCAGTCGATACTGCAATCGTGCGACGGCCGGATGGCAGGCTTGTTCCGGACGACGAGGCTGCGTGGGTTCGCTCTAACCAAATGTATCTGACGCGACCCGATCGGCCGTCAAAGTGACGCGTGTGGGCTAAATCCCCAACGCGTCTGCGACGATGGCGCAGCTCGCACGGGGCGGGCCGGCCCAACCGCCTACACCCGCACCAGCGCCACACGTGGGCTTCTGCCCAGAAGCGAGCCGAACGCTCACGAGCCAACTTGGACCGGTACGATCGCACGTCGACGTCTAGCGGAAGGAAGAACATGGCTAACCCGTCGGAGCTGGGCATCGAGCGGACCCTGGTGCTCCTCAAGCCCGATGCTCTCGCTCGTGGCATTGCAGGCCGCATCATCACACGGTTCGAGGACTCCGCACTGAAGATCGTCGGCACCAAGATGAAGCACATGGACGCCGACTTCACCCGTAAGCACTACTTCGACCTGGAGGCTTATTCATAAGGTTCAGTAGTAGAGTTTGAAGAAGGCGAGTGCGGCGACGGTTTTCACGACGTTGGGGAATTTTTCGAGTGGTCCGCGGTAGCGGCCGGACAGGATCTTCCAGTTCTTGAGGTGGGAGATG
>WHTI01000040.1 GCA_009377815.1 Actinomycetota bacterium | reverse complement strand
CTCCCACGGATACACCTTCTTGTGGATCTCATCGGGGACCGCGAACCAGAAACTGTCGGGATCGATCTGCGTTGCATGCGCGAGCAGAGCCTTCGTGCGCAGCTCGATGTAGTCGCCCACATCGACCCGAGTCGTGATCTCGGGTTCCTCGAAGCCCATGTCGTCCCACGAATCGATCCACCCCTGATACGGGGGCTCCTGACCTTCGGCGACGGCGGCATCGTTGAGCAGCACGAAACGCTGTTTCGTGAACGTGGCGAAGAAATACAGCTTCTTCGGTGCCCACGGCTCCCCCGCTTCGGGGAACTTCTCGGGATCACCGGCTTCCTTGAACGCGCGCAGACCGAGTTCGTAGACGCGCACGTGATCCGGATGGTCGTACCCGCGAGACTCGTCGTAGGACAGGATCACCTCAGGCTTCTCGTCCCGGATGATCTTGACGAGCTTGGCCATGACTTCCTCGGGATCGACGTTGCAGAACGCTTCGGGATTCTTGTTTGCGGGTGAGTCGGGCATCCCGGAATCCGGGTAGCCCATGTAGTAGATCTCCGAGACGCCGAGAATGTCGCACGCGGTTTCGAGCTCGGCCTTACGCAGTTCCGGCATCCGTTCCTTGATCCCAGGCTTGTCCATGCGCGGGTTGAGGATGTCACCGGCACCACCGTCGGTGGCACAGACGAGCACGACCCGCACGCCCTCGTGCGCGTACTTGGCCATGGTGCCCGACCCCTTCGACGACTCGTCGTCGGGGTGAGCGTGGAACGCGAGCAAAGTCCTCTGTTTCGTCATGACGCCATAGGCTACCGGCATGCGAGGGGACTATTTCGACAGGGCGCGAACCTTAGCCGTGACGCTCCTGGTCTTGGCTGGAGCTATGGCGATCGCCGGCTCGTTCCTGGACTGGACAACCCAGGGCGAACTGCCGGAGGAGATCCTCATGCAGCAGGGTGGAGGCCTGCTCGCCGAACTGAGCGAACCGGTCACCGGCTTCGACGCGGGGGATGGCAAAGTCGCGATCGGCGCGGCGGTCTTCGTACTAGTCGGTGCGCTGCTCCTTGCAGTCACCCGCCAGGGCCGCTACGGCCTGCTTGCGCTCGTCGCCTCGATGGTCATCGGCGCGGTCGCCATCGCGGCTTACCGCTCCTTGGACGACACGACCTCCGACTTCTTCCGCAAACTGGATCTCGCCGGCGAGATCGACCCGGGTATCGGCCTGATCCTGTGTGCGGTCGCGGGACTCCTGGGTGTCCTCGCCGGCGCACTCGGGATGATCTCGAGCCCCAAAGAATCCACCGGCTGAGTTCGATTCTCATCCCAAGAAGTGGTCATATATCCCGCCTGGTGGGAGAAGAATGGTTCCCCGGCCTCGGCAAAACTGCCATGCTGGACAAATGCAGCATCCGATGGACATCCCATTGGTGCGACTCCGGCGAGAACGGCGCTCGGCCTTTCGGACCCGCGCGCTCGTCGCTGCCGTGGTTCTCTTAGCTCTAGTAGCGGGCGCCGTCAGTTGGAACTCGAGGCACTCTTCGGTGTTGCCCATCTCATCCGAGTGGACCACGAAGCGGCTGCCGGAACTCGGGATCCAGTTCTCGTACCCGGCGAGCTGGCACCTCCAGGACCACGGTCACAGCGTCGGGCTTGCGACGATGTACGGCGCCTTGATCTCGAATGTCGACCACGGGTTCGAGCATCCGGACCTGCGCGACGCCGATACCTCCGTGTTCGACATGCGTGGACTGCCCGACGGCCTCGTGGCCCTGTCGTTCGAACAGTTCAATCGGTACAACCCCATCGCCAATAAGGAAACCGGACTGCCGCTCTCCCTCGATTACGCACGGATCCCGATCGACGCCGATCCTTACGGGGCTGGGCTACTCCACGATTACATCTCGTTCAGGGCAGCCGGATACCCACGTTCCAGTGTTGAGATCCACATCAGCGATATCACGGAGGCGGAGCGCGCGGCTATCGATCGGATCCTGGCCTCGGTGAAGCCGATCCCTTAGAGGACTAGGGGCCAGAAGCGAGAAGCTCGTCCACGCCACGGCGGCGGATGGACAGAACCAGGAAGGTGACCAAGGCCCCAACCGCCCCCGCAAGAACAGCCGCCATTGCCACCGGCGTGTTGTTCGGCCCCGTCTGCCCGGCGTGCATCGTGGTAGCGCCGTCCCGATCGGCGTCCCGGTTGTAGGGAAGATTGAGTTCCACACCCATCGGCGTCGAACAGACCTTGTGGAACCCGCTCGGGTCCATCCCTTGGTCGTCCGGAACGCCGATGCAATCCATCGGGCGGAACGCCAGGAATCCGAGGGCGGCGACGGCTACTCCCACCAGAAGAGCCCATCGACCATTCGACACGGCGGCGCTCCCCTCTCAGAGGATCGAGATCATCCGTTCGATCGGGACCTTGGCCGCCTCGATGATCTCGGGGGACAGCGTGACCTCGTCGCGGCCGGTTTGGAGGCAGCGGAGGAGCTTCGGCGGGGTGATCATCTTCATGTAGCCACAGACCGCACGTTCGTTCGCGGGGATCAGCTGAGCCGCGGGGTTCTCGTGACGCAGCCGGTGCAGCATCCCGGTCTCGGTGGCGACGATGAACGTGTCCGCCTTCGACTCCTGCATCCGGCGGACCATGCCCCCGGTTCCCAGCACGAACGTTCGGTCCGCCGGCAGGTCCCCGGTCGAGAGCAGGTACATGCACTGCGAGGAGCAGCCGCACTCGGGGTGGATGTGCATCTCGGCGTCGGGGTACTGGGCGAGCGTGTCCTGGATGTGGTCCGGCTCGATGCCCGCGTGGACGTGGCACTCGCCCATCCAGACGTGCATCTTGCGTCCGGTCTGGCGCTCGACGTGGGCGCCGAGGAACATGTCGGGACCGAAGAGGATCTCCTTGTCCTCGGGGATCGCTTCGACGATCTGGACCGCGTTGGCGGAGGTGCAGCAGTAATCGGTCTCCGCCTTCACCTCGGCGGTCGTGTTCACGTACATCACCACGACGGCGCCCGGGTGTTCGGCCTTCCAGGCCCGGAGCTGATCCGCGGTGATCGACGACGCGAGCGAGCAGCCGGCGTCCTGGTCGGGGATCAGCACCCGCTTCTCCGGCGACAGGATCTTGGCCGTCTCGGCCATGAAGTGAACCCCGCAGAACACGATCGTGGACTCCTCGACCTCCGCCGCGATGCGCGACAACTCGAGCGAGTCACCGACGTGATGGGCGACGTCCTGGATCGCGGGGACCTGGTAGTTGTGAGCGAGGATCACCGCGTCCTGCTCGGCCGCGAGGCGACGAACCTCCTCGGCCCACTGCTCGTCGACTCCCGTCGCGAGCGCTTCCTGCGTCAACATCTCACTCAACCTCCAATGCCAGATCGACCGCCCGAGCGGAGTGCGTTAGCGCCCCGCTGGAGATCAGGTCGACCCCGGTTTCGGCGTACGAACGTACGTTTTCGAGCGTGATGCCGCCCGAGGCCTCGAGCAGAGCCTTACCGCCCGCCCTAGTGACCGCTTCCTTCACCATCTCGGGGTTCATGTTGTCGAGCAGCACCGCATCGGCCCCCGCCGCGATCGCCTCGTCGAGACCGTCCAGGTCTTCAACCTCGACCTCGACCTTGAGTCCGTGTGGAACGTCCTTGGCGCGGTGAACGGCTTCGGTGATCGAGCCGGCGGCGGCGATGTGGTTGTCCTTGATCAGGATGCCGTCGTCGAGGCCGTGCCGGTGGTTGGTCGCACCGCCGACGGTGACCGCGTACTTCTCCAAAGACCGCAGTCCGGGGGTTGTCTTGCGGGTGTCGACGAGCTTGGCACTGGTCCCGTCGATGCGCTCGACGTAGGTCGCGGTCGTGGTCGCCACGCCCGAGAGCCGGGCGAGGAGATTGAGGGCGGTGCGCTCGCCGGTGAGGATCGTGCGCAGCGGGCCATTCAGAGTGGCGATCGTCACCCCGGCCTCGGCAACCTCTCCATCGGGGACCTCGACCGACCATTCGAGCCCGCCTCCGGCGGCTTCAAAACACAACCTGGCAGCCTCGAGTCCCGCCACCACGAAGCGCTCACGGGCCTCGATCCGAGCCCGGCCGGTGGCCGCGGCAGGTACGACCGCCTCGGTCGTGCGGTCGCCACGGCCGACGTCCTCGGCCACGAAGGCCTCGACGCTGGCTCTCAGGTTGGGGATCGTGTACTCGCTCATGTCTCGCTGACTCTAGGGGTGCCGGACACCTATTCCAACCTCCCAGGGGGTGTCTTCCTTCCTGTATCCCACCGTCGGACCCTAGAAGCGTTCGAGGCCGTAGCCGGCGGTTCCCAGGGTGCGGACGATCTCCTCGATGTGCTCGGGTCCCTTGGTCTCGAGCGCGAGCGTCAGATCGACGTCGCCGAGGTGCACCCGGGCCCCCTCACGGTGGTGCTCGACCCCGACGATGTTGGCCCCGAGCTGGGCGATCAGACCGATCAGCCGATGGAGCTCACCGGGCCGGTCCGAGATCCTGGTGTGGAAGGCGAAGTAGCGACCCGACGCCGACAGCCCGTAGCGGATCACGGTCAGGAGCAGCAGGGGGTCGATGTTCCCGCCCGAGAGGACGACCACGACCGGGGGCACCATCGATCTCGGGTGCGACATGGCCCCGGCGACACCGGCCGCGCCGGCGGGTTCGAGGACAAGTTTCATCCGCTCGGCGGTGAGCACCAGGGCTTCCGCGATCGCGTCGTCGGACACCGTGACGACCTCATCGACGAGCGCCGAGACGTGAGCGAACGTGAGATCGCCCGGCCTCATCGCCGCGATCCCGTCGGCGATCGTTGCTGCGGTCGGGAGGGTTACCGGAGAACCGTGGGCGAGGGAGGGAGGGAAGGCGGCCGCACCTTCGGCCTGCACCCCGACGATCTTGGCTTCGGGTCGGAGACCTTTGACCGCCGCCGCGATCCCCGAGATCAGCCCGCCGCCCCCGATGGGAACGACGACGGTTCCGACCTCCGGCATCTGCTCGATGATCTCGAGCCCGATGGTGCCCTGGCCCGCGATCACGTGCGGATGGTCGTAGGGATGCACGAACACGCTTCCGTGCTCCTCGGCGAACGCCTCCGCCGCGGTCAAGGTCTCCCCGATGTCCCTGCCCGCGAGCACGACTTCGGCTCCGTAGCGCTTGGTGGCTTGGACCTTGGGGATCGGAGCGGCCTCCGGCATGAATACGGTCGAGGACAATCCGGACAACGACGCCGCCAGCGCCACACCCTGCGCGTGATTGCCGGCCGACGCAGCCACAACCCCGCCCTGACGATCGTCGCCGGCGAGCTGGGATATCCGGTTGAACGCTCCCCGGATCTTGAAGGAGCCGGTGCGCTGCAGGTTCTCGGCTTTGATCATGACCTCGCCGTCGCATAGCGCCGACAGCGCCCTCGAGCGGTCCAACGGGGTGGCCACGGCGACGCCCTGCAGGCGTTCGCTCGCAGCACGAATCTCGTCCAGGCCGACGAGCTTCTCCGTGGTCATCCACGAATCGTGACACGGAAGTAGCCCAGGCACGCGACGATTGGGGCATGACAGCTTGGTCTCCCGGATCATGGCGAGAGAAAGTGGCCGCTCAGCAACCTGAGTGGCCGGACGAACGCGAGCTCAAAGCGGCCCTCGAAGAGCTGTCCGCGCTGCCACCGCTGGTCTTCGCCGGCGAGGCGAGCCGTCTGCGTTCCGCGCTCGCATCGGTCGCCGAAGGCAAGACTTTCTTGCTGCAGGCGGGCGACTGTGCCGAGTCGTTCGGCGATTTTTCAGCCGACGCGATCCGCGACAAGTTGAAGATCGTTCTCCAGATGGCCGTGGTTCTGACCTACGCGGCCGGGATGCCGGTGCTGAAGGTCGGTCGCATCGCCGGACAGTTCGCCAAGCCTCGCACCAAGAACGACGAGACCCTCGGAGGCGTGTCGCTGCCGTCGTTCCGCGGGCACTCGGTCAACGACGACACCTTCGATGCCGAGGCCCGGCGACCCGATCCGGCTCGGATGGTGCGGTCGTACCATCAGAGCGCGGCAACCCTGAACCTGATCCGAGCGTTCACCAAGGGTGGGTTCGCCGACATCAACAAGCTCCACACCTGGAACCAGGAGTTCGTGGCCGCCAGCAAGCAGGGGCGTCGCTACGAACAGGTTGCTCGGGAGATCGATCGCGCCCTCAGGTTCATGGCCGCTTGCGGGATCGACCTCACCGAGGAGTCAGAGCTCCACGAGGTCGACTTCTACACCTCGCACGAAGCGCTACTGCTCGGCTACGAGGAGGCGCTGACCCGCAAGGACAGCCTCAGCGGCGACTACTTCGACTGCTCTGCCCATCTCCTGTGGATCGGCGAACGCACCCGGCAGCTCGACGGGGCACACGTCGAGTTCCTCTCCGGGGTGAAGAACCCGCTCGCGGTCAAGCTCGGGCCGTCGGCCACTCCTGCCGAGGCGATCGCGCTCGCCGATCGCCTCAACCCCGACAACGAACCGGGACGCTTGTCGTTCATCACCCGGATGGGCGCCGAGAAGGTCGGGGACGCCCTCCCACCGCTGGTACAGGAGATCACCGACTCGGGGCACAACGTCGTCTGGATCTGCGACCCGATGCATGGGAACACGATCTCGTCCGGCAAGGGCTTCAAGACGCGCCGCTTCGCCGACATCCTGAGCGAGATCAAGGCCTTCTTCGCGATCCACCACGAGAGTGGAACCGTCCCTGGAGGGGTGCACCTCGAACTGACGCACGAGAGCGTCACGGAATGTCTAGGGGGTGCGGAAGAGGTTCTGGACGGGCATCTCGAGCACCACTACCAGGCGTTGTGCGACCCCCGCCTCAACGCCCGCCAGTCCCTCGATCTCGCCTTCGACCTCGCGGAGATGCTCCAGACGAATTAGAGCGCGGCTCGGAGCGCTGCCAGCACCGCGGCGTTCTCGGGGAACTCTCCGGTTTCCTTCTTCGAAGCCAGCAGGGCATCACCGAGCCGCACCTCGAAGACCCCGCCGGAGGACGGGACGAGCCTCATCTCAGAGATCCGGTCCTCGAATTCGGCCAGGACCTCGTCGATCAGGCCGAGGGCGCGAGGAGCGTAGCCACAGGACGCGCAGTACTCGATCGTTAGCGTCATGCGGGCATCATAATTAGACCGCTTGCCACCGCAAGCCCCCTGCGCCACTCTAGGAGCCCGAACGCCATCTGAACGAGGAGGAAAACCGTGGTCTGGATCATCGTCGGAGTCGTAGTACTCCTCTTGATCCTGGTCGTCATGATCTACAACCGTCTCGTGCGTCTGCGGAACCGCATCGACGCCGGATGGGCCCAGATCGACGTCCAGTTGAAGCGCCGGTACGACCTGATCCCCAACCTGGTCGAGACCGTGAAGGGTTACGCCGCGCACGAGGCCAAGACCCTCGAGGCCGTCGTGCAGGCGCGCCAGCAGGCCGTCCAGGCGACGGGTGTCGAGCAACAGGCTCAGGCCGAGAACATGTTGACCGGTGCCCTGCGCCAGTTGTTCGCCGTCTCCGAGGCATACCCGGACCTCAAGGCGAACGAGAACTTCCTCGCCCTGCAGGAGGAGCTGACCGGAACCGAGGGCCGGATCGCCTTCGCGCGCCAGTTCTATAACGAGCAGATCCTTGCCTACGACAACGCACGTCAGGTCTTTCCGACCTCGCTGTTCGCGGGGATGTTCAACTTCGGACCGAAGCCGTACTTCGAGGCCGAGACCGCGTCACGCGAGGCGGTTGCGGTCGACTTCGGTTCGGCAGGAGCGACTCCGGCCGCAACGCCACCACCGGCCGCCACGCCACCCCCTGCTCAGGGGACACCTCCGGGAACCGAAGGTCCGACCGGTGGGGCGCCGACCTGATCCTCGAACCTCGTTGGTGAGGTAACAGATGTACGAACGGATCGCGTCTAACAAGCGCAAGTCGTGGGCGATGATGATCGCCTTCGTACTGCTCGTTGCGGTCGTTGGACTGGCGGCCGGCCTTTGGATGGGTTCCGACTTCGCCTTCTACGGCGTCGCGATCGCAGCCGTCATAGCGATCGCGATGTCGTGGGGGTCGTACTTCAACTCCGACAAGATCGCTCTGGCGATGAGCCGGGCGAAACCCGCCAGCGAATCCGAGTACGTCCAGTACCACAACATCATCGACGGACTCTGTATCGCAGCCGGGATGCCGAAGCCGCGGCTCTATGTCGTGCAGGACGACGCCCCGAACGCGTTCGCCACCGGTCGCAATCCCGAGCACGCCGCGATCGCAGTAACGACGGGGCTGCTCGTCAAGATGAACCGGGACGAACTCGAGGGCGTCCTGGCCCACGAGCTCTCGCACGTGAAGAACCGTGACACGCTCGTAATGACCCTGGCGGTGACCTCGGTTGGAGTGATCATCCTGATCTCCGACATCATGTTCCGGGCGATGTTCTGGGGTGGGGGACGCCGGAACCGGAACAGCGGAGGGGGGGGGGAGCGCTCCTGGCGATCCTCGGCATCGTGCTCCTGATCACGGCGCCGTTGATCGCACAGATGCTCCAGTTCGCGGTGTCCCGTCAGCGCGAGTTCCTCGCCGATGCCGACGCCGTCTTCATCACCCGCCACCCCGACGGCCTCATCTCGGCGCTCCGGAAACTGCAGGAGGACCAGACCGTCGTCGGCACCGCGTCGCGCGCGACCGCCCACCTCTGGATCGAGTCCCCGATGGCCGTCGAGAAGACCACCAAGCAGGGGATGAAGAACGCGACCGCCTCGGGGGCGAAGCTCAACCGGATGTTCGAGACCCACCCGCCACTCGAGATGCGGATCGAGGCCCTACAGAAGTCGGCCCTCTCGGGCGCCTTCCCTCCACCGGAGTCCTACGGGGCCCCCCGCCGGCGCCGAGCGCCTAGAGGGTCTCGGGGCTCAGTTCTTCGGCTCCGGTGCCGGGGACATCGGATGCGGTCACGCGGTTGGCACTGGCCGGGAGGTGGCGCTCGAGGCTGATCGCCAGGTATGCCGCGACCAGGCACGCCGCTATCAGGGCCGAGAAGAACCAGTTGCCGAGCTCGGCACCAAGGGCGACGCCCGCGATCGCCGGCCCCACGATGTGACCGACGGCCCACGATGTCGAATAGAGCGCGTTGTACCGACCGCGTAGATCGTCGGGGGCCAAGTCGTTGACGATCGCCGGCAGCGTCGGGGACATGAAGGTCTCGCCCAACGCGAAGGTGGCCATCCCGATGATGGCTCCAGCCACCGCGATCCAATGGATCCCGGCATTGTTCGAGAGCAGCACGATCAGCCACGCGGTGGCCCACAGCAACGCCATGGTGGCGATCGCTCGGGTCCGTCGCTTCCCCGCCAGCTTCTTCAATACGACCAGCTGGGAGAGCACGATGACCGCGGTGTTGGCCGCGAACGCGAACCCGAGGACCCGGGTCGAAACGCCGCCCTCGCGCGTGACGAAGGCGGGGAAGCCCGACTCCAACTGCGAGTAACCGATCACCACCAGGAACGAACCGAGAACGAGCATCCGCACGAAGACCTTGTCCTTGAACACGCGCGCGTACCCGGCCTTGGGAGCACCGACCTCAGGCACCGGAGGCTTGAGACCCACGTCCTTCACCCGCAAGAGGATCGCGATGAACACCAGGAAGGTCGCGGAATCGAGGATGTAGAGGAGTTCGAACGTTCCCGGACGGGAGACGTCTGCGAGGAGTCCACCGACGATCCCGCCGATACCGATCCCTGCGTTCAACGTCGCGTAGTGCACCGAGAAGACGGCCGAACGCTGATTCTCCGACACGATCGACACCAGCAGGGAGTGGATCGCCGGCCACAGGAACATCTGGCCGAAGCCGAACACGATCGCCACCGCGAACCCCTGCCAGACCTCGGTGACGAAGGCCAGCCCCAGGCTTCCCAGTGCCGAGATCGACAAACTGATGATCAGCGCGCGCCTTGAGCCAAGTTTGTCGACGACCCAACCGGCGATCGGGCCCCCGGCCAGGCCCACGACCGCAAGCGTTGAAAGCATCAGACCTGCGATCGGGAGGGAGAATCCCCTCACCCGGTGGAGGTAGACCATCAGGAACGGCAGAACCAGGCCGCCACCGATAGCGGAGAACCCATCTCCCAGGAGGATGACCCAGGCGCGCCGGGGCAGTGCGGGGATGATGTTGCGCGGCTTGCGGGACATGGATATTCCTTACCGGAAGAACCGCCAGGAGACTGTCACGCTCCCGACTAATCCAGCTCGAAGTAGCCGACATCCGGGGCCCAGTCCCATTCCCGCTGGCTCGTGTACTGGCCCGGGTAGTTGGTCGCCGCCGACCACCGGAAGCGCTCCGACGGCCTCGGGATCGAAGCGGCATCGAATACACAGGTCACCGAGCGGTCGTTGCGCCGGCTTGCTACTTGGCGCTCGAGGCGCTCGCCCTCCCAGTGATGCAGGTCGCAGTAGAGGACCTTGTCGTGAACGATGTGGACATAGCGGTTGAACTCGCCGTCCTCGGTGGTGTTGATGTGCACGAGCAGGTCGCTGCGCCCGGCCCCCAACGCCACGTCGCTCCAATCCTCGTGGGTGGTGACCGTGATCGTCAGCTTGGAGGCGCCGTCCCGAACGCGCACGTCCTTGAGATCGAGAGGGGTCTCGCCTTCCCGAGCGTCGGTGCGGGTGAGTGAGGCCGAGAACTGATCGGTCTCATCGGCGAGGTCGACCTCCGCGAGATCGCAGGCCGACAGGACTACCGACACCGCTAGCAGGACGATCGTGCCGATGCCGTGCCGGCGGGCGTTCATGCCCTAGCCGGCCCCGAGCTCCGAAAGGAACCCTGAGGCGGCGTCCACGACCTCATCCCAGGCCTCGTCGGTCGAGCGTCCCGAGGACTTCGGCACCTTGAACGAATGGTCCCCACCTTCGATGACGTGGGTCGAGGTCGAAGCCGGGACCTTCCTTAGCACCTTCTTCAGAGTGTCGAGCGGACAGAACGGATCCCTGGTCCCTTCGATGAAAAGCATCGGGCAGGTGATCTCTTTGAGGTGAGCGTCGCGTATCCGCTCGGGGCGCCCCGGAGGATGGAGTGGATACCCGAAGAACACGAGCCCGTCGGCCGCGGTGCCCGACGCCGCGATGTTCGAAGCGATACGCCCACCCATCGACTTGCCACCCAGCACCAACGCTCCCTTCGCCTTCGAGCGAACGTGCTCGGCGACCGCGGCGTAGGTCTCCTCAAGCACCGGTTGGCGATCCGGAGCCTTCTTGCCAGCCTCGACGTAGCGGAAGTTGAAGCGGACGACCTGGTGACCGAGGCCGGTGAGGCCCTTGGTCATGTGCTCCATGAAGATGTGGTCCATCCCGGCCCCCGCTCCGTGCGCGATGACGATCGTCCTCGGCGCGGCCTTGGGGCCGTCGAAGGCGAGCGGGATCGTGCCGGCCGGAACCTCGAGTGTGGTTCTCAACTCTGGATCGGGGGAGAGGGGAAGGTGCGTCGTGCGGCGTCCCCGGGAGCCTCGGTCTTGAGGGCCCGGCGCACGCGCCGCTCGTCGCGCCACAGTACGAGCGCCGAGCTGCCTCCGAGCACTTCGGAGAGCTGATCGTTCAAGGCGTTGACGTCGGCAACGGTCCGCTCTTGCCGCGCCTTCAGCCGCTCGATCTGATCCTCGAGCTCGAGCACGCGCATCACGCCCGCGAGGTTGATCCCCTCGTTGGTCAGGTCCTGGATGCGCATCAGGAGATCGATGTCCTTCTGTGAGTAGCGCCGGGTGTTCCCCTGGGTGCGCTGCGGCTGCAGCAGTCCCTTGCGCTCGTACACGCGCAAGGTCTGAGGGTGCACGCCGGCCAGCTCGGCCGCCACCGAGATGATGTAGATCGCTCTATCGGGATCCATACCTGGTCTCTTGCTCATCATCCCTCCCTCACGACACCGCTTGGTTGCGCCGGATCAACTCGGCGAAATGGGCTCGGGGATCTTCCTTCTGGAGTTCGGCAAGTCCTTCGAGTGATTCCTTCTCCTTCTTGGAAAGCTTGCTCGGCACCATGACCTCGATGCGAGCGAGGAGGTCGCCGGTCTTGTTCTTGAACGGACCGCCGCGTCCCTTGACGCGCAGGACCTTGCCCGAGGGGGTGCCGGGCGGGACCTTCACGGTCACGCTGCCGTCGAGGGTCGGCACCGCGATCTTGGCCCCGAGAGCGGCTTCGGTGAATGTCACCGGAACCGTGACGAGGAGATCGCCGCGGTCGCCCTGCCGGAACACGGGGTGATCCTGAACGTGGACGCGTACGTAGAGATCGCCGGGCTTACCCCCGTGGGGGCCGGGACCGCCTTTCCCCGCAACCCGGATCCGGGCACCGTCCTTGATGCCCGCCGGGATCCGCACCTTCGGTCCGTCGGCGAGCTCGACCATCGTGCCGCGCGTCGCATCCTCGAACGAGAGATAGACCTCGGTCTCGAGGTCTTGGCCCTTCCGTTCGGGAGCACGGAATCCGAAGAGACCACCGAAGAGGTCGTCGACCTCACCGGCTCCTCGACCGAAGAGATCCTCGACGTTGACATTCACTCGGCGGCCGCCGCCCTGGCCCGGTCGCCCGAAGGGGGAACCGCCGGCACCCGCGTACTTGCGGATCTCGTCGTACTCCTTGCGCTTGTCCTCGTTGGAGAGGATCGAGTACGCCTCCGAGACCTCCTTGAAGCGATGCTCGGCCTCGGTGTCGTTCTCGTTCGTGTCGGGATGATGCTTCTGAGCGAGTTTCCGGTAGGCGCGCTTGATCTCGTCCTTCGAGGCCGTCTCGGACACCCCGAGGACCTTGTAGAAGTCCTTCTCCATCCAATCGCGCTGCGCCATCGGTTACGCCGAATCCTCTTCATCGATGGACTCCGCGGGCCGAGCGACCCCCACCATCGCGGGACGAAGCACCTTCTCGCCGAGCATGTAGCCGCGACGATGCACCGATGTCACCGTCGGAAACGACACCACGGCGTCCTCGTGGGACTCGACCGCCTCGTGGAAACGCGGGTCGAACTCCGCCCCCAACGCCTCTATCTCCTGGAGGCCCTCAGTCCTCAGGGAATCGATCAGCTCGCGCTGCAGGAGCCCGAGGCTCGAGCCTTCCGGCTCGTGATCGAGCGCGCGCTCGAAGTTGTCGAGCACCGGCAGGAGCTTCTCGAGCATCCTGGCCTCGGCGCGCTTGGCGATCTCGGCCTGCTCGCGCATCATGCGCTTGCGGTAGTTGTCGAAGTCGGCCTGGAGGTACGCGAGCTTGTCGAGCAGCTCGGCCTCGCGGCCGCCTTCAGGCATCACCGGCTCTTCGACGACGCGCGCTTCCGGCGCATCGATCATCTCCGTGGGTTCGGACTCGCCGGACGGTGTGCCCGTCCGGCGCTTGTCCGTGACCCTTATCTTGCGTTCGTCGGTCATTACGCGCTCTGCTCCTCGCCGTCGTCATCGACGACTTCGGCGTCGACGACATCATCGTCACCCGAGGAACCGCCCTCGGAGCCGGCCGACTGCTGCGCCTGCTGGTAGATGACCTCGGCGATCTTCTGCGACGCCGTCATCAGCGACTCACTGGTGGACTTGATGAGGTCGACGTCGGTGCCCTTGAGGGCTTCCTTCGCCGCGGTCAGGGCCTCCTCGATCGTCTTCTTGTCGCTCTCGTCGAGCTTGTCACCGTGTTCGGCCAGCGACTTCTCGGTCTGATAGACGACCGAATCCGCCTGGTTGCGAGCCTCGGCTGCCGCGCGGCGCTGCCGGTCTTCCTCGGCGTGCGCCTCGGCGTCCTTCATCATCTTCTCGATCTCTTCGTCGGCCAGCTTGGTGCCGCCGGTGATCGTCATCGACTGCTGCTTGCCGGTGCCGAGATCCTTCGCGTGCACGTTCACGATGCCGTTGGCATCGATGTCGAACGTCACCTCGATCTGCGGCATGCCGCGCGGTGCCGGCGGGATGTCGGTCAGCTGGAAGCGACCGAGCGACTTGTTGCGATCGGCCATCTCGGCCTCACCCTGGAGAACGTCGATCTCGACGTTCGGCTGGTTATCCGATGCGGTCGTGAAGATCTCGGACCTCTTGGTCGGGATCGTCGTGTTGCGATCGATCAGGCGGGTGAAGACATCACCGAGCGTCCTGACCCCGAGCGACAGCGGGGTCACGTCGAGGAGCAGCACGTCCTTGACGTCGCCCTTGAGCACCCCTGCCTGGATCGCCGCACCGACCGCGACGACCTCGTCCGGGTTGACGCCCTGGTGGGGCTCCTTGCCTCCGGCCATCGACTTGACCAGCTCGCGCACCGACGGCATACGGGTCGATCCACCGACCAGGATGATGTGATCGATATCGCCGACCGAGATGCCGGCGTCCTTGACGGCGGCCGCGAACGGCGCCTTGGTGCGGTCGAGAAGGTCACTGGTCATCTGCTCGAACTCGCTGCGGGACAACGTGAGCTCGAGGTGCAGAGGACCCTGCTCCGTGGCGGTGATGAACGGGAGGTTGATCGACGTCGACTGAGCGGACGACAGCTCGATCTTCGCCTTCTCGGCGGCTTCCTTCAGCCGCTGCAGCGCCATCTTGTCCTTCGACAGATCGACGCCGTTGTTGTCCTTGAACGTCTTGACGAGATGGTCGATGACCTTCTGGTCCCAGTCGTCTCCTCCGAGTTGTGTATCGCCGTTGGTCGACTTGACGTCGAAGACGCCTTCGCCCAGCTCGAGCACCGAGACGTCGAACGTCCCGCCCCCGAGGTCGAAGACAAGGATCGTCTGATCGGCGTGGTCGCCCTTGTCGAGTCCGTAGGCGAGCGCGGCCGCGGTCGGCTCGTTGACGATGCGGAGCACCTCGAGACCCGCGATCTGCCCGGACTCCTTGGTGGCCTGACGCTGCGCGTCGTCGAAGTACGCCGGGACCGTGATGACGGCCTCGGTCACCGAATCACCGAGGTACGCCTCGGCGTCGGCCTTGAGCTTCTGAAGGATGCGCGCCGAGATCTCCTGGGGGGTGAAGTTCTTCCCGTCGATCTCGATCTTGTGGTCGGTTCCCATCTCGCGCTTGATCGACCGGATCGTCCGGTCGGGGTTGGTGATGGCCTGCCGCTTGGCGACCTCACCGACGAGGACCTCGCCGCCCTTGGAGAACGCGACGACCGACGGGGTCGTGCGAGCCCCCTCGGCGTTCGGGATCACGGTGGGCTGGCCACCTTCCATGGCGGATACGACCGAGTTGGTCGTCCCGAGGTCGATTCCTACTGCCTTTGCCATTTCGATGCCTCCTGCTGGTTGAACTGCTTGCTTGGACGTGTACCTAGATACTAAACCTGAGTGTCACCCATGATTAACCTTGAGTGCTCTACTGTCAACTTTGGCGCCGCCTGAACTATTCCCTCCAGGGGGCAGAAAGTGGGCCGAAGTCGGCCTCCGGGCTCCTATACTGCCCCGCAGCGACCCCTGACTCGTCGGTCGATCCCCCGGGAGGCTCAACAGGTGTTGGAGAAGCTCGTGATGGCGGCCCTGCTGATCGTCACCGTGGGGCTGTTCGGCCGCCGGATGGCGATGCTGCTCGGTTACCTCAGGCTCGGCGCCGCGGACGACCGCCTCCCGAAGCACTGGGGTCGCAAGATCAAGGATCAGATCGTGGTCGTCTTCGGCCAGCGGAAGCTCCTCCAGTGGACCGTGCCGGGCCTCATGCACTTCTTCATCTTCTGGGGCTTCGTGATCCTCTTCACCACCATCGTCGAGGCCTTCGGCGCGGTGTTCCAGGAGGGCTTCCACATCCCGCTGATCGGGCGGTGGGGACCGCTGGGCGCGACGCAGGACTTCTTCGTCGCAGCGGTGCTGCTCGGGATCGCGGTCGCGTTTTTCATCCGCAGGGTGCAGGCCCCCGGACGGTTCCGCGGCTCACACACCAAGGACGCGGAGTACATCCTCTATGCGATCACCGGCATCATGCTCACGATCCTCGCGACCCGGGGCGCCGAGATCTCGCTCGGCCACTTCCCCTACGACACCGCGTGGACGCCGCTGTCGAATGCGACCGCGCAGCTGTTCGAGGGATTCTCCGAGGCGACCCGAGAGGCGCTCGACACCGTGTTCCTGTGGTGGCATTCGCTGATCATCCTGGCGTTCCTCGTCTACATCACCTACTCGAAGCACCTCCACATCATCACCGCGGGCATCAACGTCCTGTTCACCTCAGAGCGTCCCAAGGGCGCGCTGATCCCGATGAACATCGACATCGAGAACATGACCGAGGACGACACCTTCGGCGCGGGCGTGATCACCGACCTCACCTGGAAGCAGATGCTCGACGGGATGACGTGCACGGAGTGCGGGCGCTGTCAGTCGGTCTGCCCCGCGTGGAACACCGGCAAGCCGCTGAGCCCGAAACTCCTGATCATGGACCTGCGCGACCAGATGTTCGAGAAGGGTCCGGCGCTGCTCGAGGCCAAGAAGACCGGCGACGAGGCGTTCCAGGAGATCGTTGCCGGGCTTCCCTCGCTGAACCCCGACGTCGTCGAGGACGAGGTCATCTGGGACTGCACGACGTGCGGCGCGTGCGTGCAGGCCTGTCCGGTGAACATCGAGCACATCGACTCGATCGTCGCCATGCGACGCAACCTCGTCATGACTGAGTCGCGCTTCCCCAAGGAGATGCAGGGCGCCCTCCAGAACATGGAAACGACCGGGAACCCGTGGGGCTCGGCACCGCAGACACGGATGGACTGGGAGAAGGGAACCTCCAAGCAGGAGGCCCTTGAGATCCCGCACATCAAGGACAACCCGGATGCCGACGTGCTGCTGTGGGTTGGATGCGCGGGGGCGTTCGACGACCGCAACAAGAAGGTCATGTACGACCTCGCCAAGCTGCTGCAGATCGCGGGCGTCAACTTCGCCACGCTGAAGGACGAGGAGTCGTGCAACGGGGACCCGGCCCGGCGCATGGGGGCCGAGTACATCTATCAGATGCTCGCCGAGCAGAACATCGAGACCATGAAGGGCTACCAGGTCAAGAAGATCCTCACTGCTTGTCCTCACTGCTTCAACACGATGTTCAACGAGTACCCGCAGTTCGGCGGCATGTTCGAGGTCATCCACCACACCGAGTACCTCGCGCAACTCGTCAAGGAGGGGCGGCTCAAGCCCGAAGCCGAGATGGGCAAGACCGTCACGTACCACGACCCCTGCTACAACGCCCGTCACAACGACGTCTGGCAGGGAGCGCGCGACGTCATCGAGTCGATCCCCGGCACCGAGTACCAGGAGATGCACCGGTGCGGCCACGGCACCTTCTGCTGCGGCGCGGGCGGGGGCCGGATGTGGATGGAAGAGCGGATGGGCAAGAAGATGAACATGGAACGCACCGACGAAGCGCTCGCGTCCGCGTCCGACACGCTCGCGGTCGGCTGCCCGTTCTGCAACATCATGCTTTCCGACGGCGTCACCGAACGTCAGAAGGACGATCAGATGGCCGTCAAGGACGTCGCCCAGCTGCTGCTTGCCTCGATCGAGTTCCACCCCGAATCGAGCGCCGCCAAGGCCAACGGCAATGGAGCGGACGAAGCCCAGACCACCTGAGCCCGGAACCTCGAGGATCTACTCGTACCAACCACCGTCGGGGGCCCAGTCGAATACACGATCCTCCTCGACCTGCTCGTGGGTCTCGGTTCGGCTCACCTCGGACCAGTTCGAACTCGCGGACCAACGGAAATCTTCCAGGGGATCGGCGAGCAGAGACCGCGGAGCGGTGCAGGTGACCGACGTGTCGTCGGGCCGAGAAACCTCGACGCGCTCTCCCGGAGTGCCATGCTCGAGATAGTGACGGCACTTTAACTCGCCGGATACATAGGTGATGGAGAGGTAGTGATCCTGCGCATCGTCGGGGTCATCGCGGTCGTTGAGGTAGATGGTGATCGCGCCCTCCTGGCGGACCTGCCCGGAGGATGCCTTGTAAGACTTCAGTACTTCGTCATCCCACGGCTCATGCATCTCGACGGTGACCTCGAAGGTCTCCTCGGTCACCTCGGCACCGACGCTCCGAAGATCCAGCGGTGTATCGGGGTCCTCCTCGTCCACCAGGCTCCCGATCGGTGCATCGGGCTCCTCACTGGGTGGATCACCTTCGTTGCAAGCGCCCGCGCTGAGCGCGAGCAACATGAGCAAGATGACTGAGACTTTCTTCATCGGGACATCATCCGCCCCCGAAGAACGGGCGACAAGGTGGTTCGCTCGGACGCCGGATGAACGAGTGCCTAAGGAGCGAGTCCTGCGACGACCATCTCGACTAACCTGTCGACCACGGTCGGGGGCCACTCGAAGTTCGGTTGCGAGATCATCAACGCGGTGAGCCCGTGCACCGCCGACCACACGATCAGCGACGTCTCCAAAGGGTCGGCCGCCTTGAACCGGCCGGACTCGATGCACGCGCTCACCTGACTCACGAGCTGGATGAACGCCAGGTCGCCCTCGGCGGGCTCCGCGGTCGTCAAGCTCTCGCCATGATCGATCTCGGTCTTGTTCATCATCAGTAGGCGGTAGGGCTCCGGATTGTCGGTGCCGAAGCGGATGTAGGCCTCGCCCATGCGCTTCAGACCCTCGACCGGGTCCTCGGTCGACCCGCGCGCCGCGCCGAGGACCTCGTTCAACTCGCGGAAGCGGCGATCGCAGACCGCCTCGATCATCGAATCCTTGTCCTCGAAGTGCATGTAGAGAGCAGGCGGCGACACGCCCACGGCCTTTGCGATCGCGCGCATCGAAACCAGGGACTCATCCCCGGTCTCGAGCAGCAGCCTCTCGACCGCATCGATGATGTCGGCGCGAAGCTTGTCGCCCTCACCACGGCGCGACCTTGTGCGTCGCGCCGTGGTGATGGCTCCGGAATCTGGTTTCAGTGGGTTCACCTTTCAGCTGCCACGGGCACGGGGGCCTGGGTGGAGGCCCCACCCTCGCTGATCCCGAACCTCACGTACACCTTACGCATCCACTTGGGTGCCCACCAGTTCGCCTCTCCGGCCAGCTTCATGAACGCCGGCACCAGGGTTGCACGGACCAGCGTGGCGTCCATGATCACCGCGAGCGTGAGGCCGACGCCCATCATCTTGATGAACGTCACCCCCGAGGTCGCGAAAGCCACGAAGACGACCGAGAGGAGGACCGCGGCGGCCGTGACGATGCCGCCGGTGCGCTCGAGCCCGATCGCCACCGAGGCGGTGTTGTCCCCGGTGAGGTCGTGCTCCTCCTTGATCCGAGACAGGAGGAAGACCTCGTAGTCCATCGAGAGCCCGAACGCCATGCAGAACATGAGGATCGGCATGGTGAGCTCCATCGTCCCGGTCGGCGTGAAGTCGAGGGCACCGGACAGGTGACCCTCCTGGAAGATCCAGACCATCGCCCCGAAGGTTGCGGTCAGACTCAGCATGTTCAGGATGATCGCCTTGATCGGGACGAGGATTCCTCCGAACATCAGGAACAGAAGGATGAACGTCGTGATCCCGATGATCCCCGCCGCCAGAGGGAGCCTGGAGAACAGGGAGTCGGTCTGATCGGCGAGGTGCGCCGACGGTCCGGTGACCTGGACATCGAACGATGCGTCGGCCGCCCGGATTTCGGCGACGAGCTGCTCGCCTTCAGGAGAGAAGGCCTCGACGCTTGGGATCACCGACAACCACGTCCCAGCGTCCGAGGCGAACAGGGCGTTGGTCTGATCCGGCTCGCTTATCTGCCCCCCACCGGCGTAGTTGCCGGTCGCGGCTCCGACTCCCGCAACGCCATCGATCTCGGACAACTCGGTTGCGAATGCGGTGATCTCGGTCTCTGAGGGCTGCCCCTCGACGACGACCGACAACGCGTTCGCGTTGTTCGACGAGAAGTTGTCACGCAGTTGCTGCGACACGACATGACTGGACTCGGTCTTGGGAAGCGCACGGTCGTCCGCCTGGCCCCATTGGGCACCGAAGAACGGGATACCGAGGAAGATAAGGAACGCGATTACGGCGGTAGCGATCGGGATCGGACGCTTCATCACACCCATGGCGATCTGGTGCCATCTGCCGGCACCGGCCGGCTTCGCCCGACGCTTCCACAACCTGAGGCTGTCGACCTTGCGTCCCATGACCGCCAGCAACGCCGGCAGGAACACGACCGCTCCGAGGATCGCAACGAGCACGACCGAGACGCCCGCGTAGGCGAACGAACGCAGGAAGGCCAGGGGAAACACGAGCAGCGCACTGAGCGACAGGGCAACGGTCAGTCCGCTGAAGGCCACTGTGCGACCGGCGGTCTCGACCGTCCTTCGGACCGCGTCGTGCGGCTCGAGTCCGTTGGCGAGCTCCTCGCGATATCGGGACACGATGAACAGGCTGTAGTCGATCGCGAGCCCGAGTCCCAGCATGGTGGTGAGGTTGAGGGCGAAGATCGAAACCTCGGTCATCCCGGCGATGATCCGCAGGAGGAACATAGCTCCGACGATCGCCAGGCCCCCGATCGCGAGGGGAAGTCCGGCGGCGACCAGGCTCCCGAACACGATGATGAGGAGCAGGAGCGTGATCGGGAACGCGATCGTCTCGGCCTTGATGAGGTCCGATTCGATGTTGTGCTGCATCTGCCGGTAGATCTCGGCGAAGCCGCCGACGCTGACGTCGACCGCATCGGTCGAACGGGTGAACTCGGGCGAGATGACCTCGATGTGTTCCTTGATCTCGTTCTGGTCACCCTCGATGCGTCCGAGCACGATCGCCTG
>WHTI01000356.1 GCA_009377815.1 Actinomycetota bacterium | reverse complement strand
GCCGTAGCCGTCGAGCTGGCCGCCCCAGGCACTCAAGGTCGCCACCAGATCCCGCTCGGAGCCGTCCCCCCGCACCACCTTGTACTGCCGGTTCATCTTCCGGAGACGGAAAGCAAGGTAGACCGCCACGATGAAGGCGATGAAGGCGACCGCCGCCACGACGGCGGTCAGGAGGGCTAGTTGTTCGTTGGTGAGGTCAGGCACGGTGAGGAATCCTACACTTCCACCTATCCGCCCCGAGGGGGTCGCCGCCGGGCCATTCTTCTCCTTCGGAGTGGGACATATGACCACTTCGCAGGATGAAAATGGCGTCCCCAGCGTGTGACGGGCGGCACAACGCGAGGTCGACGGGCGTGCTTCGGTGTCGACGTGCATCTCAACGGAGCTCTCGGGGGACTGGCGAGGAAACAAGCGGGCCACCTCATGCGCGGGCAGTGCCGCAAATACGGCATGTCGGATGACCAGATCCGGTATCGCCGGCGTGAGGCAGCATGGCGACAGGTGCTTCCGGGCGTCTACCGGCTCCCCGGAGTCCCGAACAGTTTCGAAAACGATCTCATTGCAACCAACCTCTGGTTGGGCGACCGGGGCTATTTCTTCGGTGGAACAGCTGCGTTTGTGCTCGGACTGGACGGCATCGCCAAGCCACGAGCGATCGAGGTCGCCATTCGCAGAGGGTCCGGAGCGCCGGGAATCGAAGCGCACCGGTTCGCGGCCGACAGTCACCCGCGGACGCGAAGGGTGATGGGCTTGCGGCTCCCCAGCACGGAACTGATGCTCCTCGAGTGTGCGGCAACGCTTCCGGTGAAATCGGTGGGACGCGCGATGGACGACGCATTGCGCCGGAGGATGACCTCGGTTGCACGATTGCGAGCCTTCGTGGCCGATAACGCGGCCAGAGGCCGCGGGGGGACCAGGGCGATGCGGCAGCTGATCGCCGGCCGAGATCCCGACGATGAACGTGTGCGCAGCTTGCTCGAGACAAGGATGCTTCGGATCCTGAGGCGGATCGAAGGATTGCAGTTCCTGCCGGACCATCCCATCCGGGTCGCCGGTCGCCGGTACGTCATCGATTTCTTCTTACCGGCCCCGTCCATCGGGATCGAGTGTCACAGTCGCAGATGGCACGGCGTGGAAAGCTCCCACGGCGACATCCGGCGTCATCGAACGCTCGCCGGAGCGGGCATCGAGTTGCTCTATTTCGACTGGGACGACGTGACGTTCACTCCGGATGAGACGGAGCAAGAGATCCGGGCGGCGGTCGCTCGACGGCTGGCACCGCCCGGATCCTTGGCTAGGACAGCTTTGCGTTCAGGTTCAGTTCGATCGACGGGTTGAGCGCGTTGGAGATCGGACAACCGGTCTTGGCCGCCTCGGCCTTCTCCTGGAACACACCGTCCTCGATCCCCGGGACGTTGCCCTCGACGTCGAGCGCGATCGCGAGGACGCGCATGCCGGCATCGGTCTTGCCGAAGTCGACCGTCGCGGTGACCGTCAGTTGATCCGCTGGGGTCTCGTTCTGCGCCAGCTGGTTCGACAGCGCCATCGAGAAACAGGATGCGTGTGCGGCCGCTACCAGTTCCTCG
>WHTI01000448.1 GCA_009377815.1 Actinomycetota bacterium | reverse complement strand
GCGCTGGCGGAAGATGTTCACCCGGAACCGGCCGCGGCCGGGCAGGGCGAAGGACATGTCGAGCTCGAGTTCCTCTTCGAACTGTTTTCGCTGCTTCTGCGACATCATCGAGTAGATGAGGTCCTGGAGATCCTTGGGCATGAGGTTCCGATAGCCGGCCAGAGGAACCAGCTCCCCGTTCAGACGGACGGTCGGGGGGATCCCGGCGGTGAGGTGCAGGTCGGAGGCCCCTCCATCGATCACCGCAAGGAGGAACTCGGTCAGGTCGGGGTCCTTGCCCTCTCCCGGCTCGGCAGCGATCTCGGCCGGCTCACGGCCCGGCGCCCAATCACCTTCCGAGTCCTCTTCGCCCGGAGACGCGGCGGTGGGAGCGGCGGCCGTCGTCGGTGATGGGGCAGCGGCTCCCCCGCTGCCCGAGGCGCGGGGGGAGACTTCCGGATAGGCCCGATCGATCGCACCCAGGAGGTCGGGATTATGTGCGGCCACCGACACGATCTCCCTGCCCGTTGCCGACTTGAGCTCGCCCAGTGCGGCATCGTCCCGAGGATCGCTCATCGCAACCACGAGACGATCGTCCTGCAGCTTGACGGGCAGGGCGCCGAGCTTGCGCACGAGATCGGATGGCAGCGTTGCGATGATCGACTTCGCCGGCGTGGCCTTCTCCAGGTCGGCGAACGGGACGCCCTGTTGGACGGCACGAGCCCGCGAGAGCTGCCGTTCGGTCACGTGCCCGCCGTCGACGAGGATCTGGCTTACGGACTCCCCGGTCAGACGCTCCTGTTCGGCCGCGGCATCGAAGAGTTCCTTGGAAACCAAACCGTGCTCGAGCAGGATCTGCCCAAGGTCCCTCTGCGTCTGCGTCATGACTGCCCTGCCTTTTCGTTGAAGACCTGCGACATCACACGACCACCCTGAGAACCTCGGCGATCGAGGTGAGTCCCATGCGAACCTTGGCAAGTCCATCGGTGCGCAGCGTGATCATTCCCTGGTCCCGAGCGACGCGAGCGACCTCTTCCGAAGATGCATGTTCGGTGACCATGCGCTCGATCTGTTCGGTGACTGTCATTACCTCGTGCAGCGCCATGCGGCCCTTGTACCCGGTG
>WHTI01000381.1 GCA_009377815.1 Actinomycetota bacterium | reverse complement strand
CGATGCGTTGTCCTTCGCCCTCTACGCCAAGACACCGCGGGTGAAGAACAAGACCAAGCGGTTGATCTGTTCGCGCACCGATGCCGCGCACGTGAAGCTGGTCTTCGAGGTGGACAACGAGCACTACGAGGTCATCCGCGTCATCCGGAACTCGGGGTCTTCAGAGCACCGTTTCAAGGAGTTGTCTTCGGGAGAGCAGCTCGCCGGCGACACCGCGGTGTCCGAGAGGATCGAGGAGCTCCTCGGGCTCGATTTCGATGCGTTCTGCTCCTCGGTATTGCTCGCGCAGGGCCGCTTCTCGCAATTCCTCGAGGCGGCACCGACCAAGCAGATGCAGATCCTCAAGGGCGTCTTCCGGGTCGATCAGATCGACGAGCTGCGGGCCGCGGCGAAAGGCAAGACGGCGAAGCTCGACCTCGAGCTCAGCCGGGTCGACGGGGCGCTAACGGGGATCCCGGCGGATCTCCCGCGGCTGATCGACGAGGAGAAGGCCGGCCTCAAGGACTTCGACGCGACCCTCAAGAGGCTCGCGGCCGCTCTGCCCAAGGAGAAGGATCTGATCAAGGCCGCCGAGGGAGCTCTGGCAGAGAAGGCGGCGGCCGAAGCCGAGGTGGCGGCGGCGAACGAAGCCAGCGCGGCGCTCCCCAAGATGTCCGACCTCTCGGAGCTGGCCGACGACGAACGCTCCCTGACCGGAGACGTGAAGGCGACCGAGGACGCCTTCGTCGCCGCGACGGGGGGGGTGAGCGCGGCCCGCGCGGCACTGGTCGCTCTCGAGAACGACGTGGGAACGGTCCAGAGCCTCACCGAGCTCAAGGTCAATGCCGAGGGTCGTTCGGTCCTGGCCGCGCGTCTCGCCGGACTCGTGGCCGAACGTGTCGAGGCCGAGGCGGCGGCCGAGAAACTGCGCGTCGAGACCGCCGATCTGGTGAAGCTCGCCGAGGAGGCGAAGGCTGCCCACGATGACGCCGTCGCCGCGCTGAGGGATCTCGAGCGACGCCACCAGGCCCACGCGCTGCGCACCGGGCTGAAAGCGGGCGAGCCCTGCCCCGTCTGCGAGCAGACCGTCGCGACCATCCCGTCGGGTAAGGCTCCGGGAGCGCTGACGCAGGCACAGAAGAAGGAATCGGCCGCGGCGACTGCGGTCGAGAAGGAGCGCTCGAAGGCTGCAGCCGCGGAGCGTTCGCTGCTATCTGCCGAGGCGGCGGTCGCAGGTTCGATCAAGCGCGTCGAGGAGGAGACGAGGTCGCTGGCGGACATCGATGCGGCCCTCACCAGATCCCTCGGAGCGGTCGATGATCCGCTCGAGGAGGTGATCCGGCGATCGTCGGCTCTAGAGGAGGCCTCCGCGGCGGTCGCCGCCGGGATCGAGGTCCTAGAGGAGGCGCGCTCGGCGCGCGATGCGGCCCTCAATCGCAAGACTGTCCTCGGGGCGCGG
>WHTI01000019.1 GCA_009377815.1 Actinomycetota bacterium | reverse complement strand
GGCGGCGATCTCAGCCGCGGGTTCTCGACTCTCCTTGATGTCGTTGGGCTCGAACCGTTCGACATCGACGCCCCGGCATCGCCAACCAATCTCGATCGGGTGGAGGTTCCGGAGACCATGGTTCCACGGCTGTCGGTGTGGGCGCTCCTCGACTCGGTGTGGTTGAGCGGCGACTGGAGATATCCGGGAAGCGTGAACGTCGTCGCCTTCACCGACCACGTCGGCGTGATCAACGATCCACTCGCGGTCGAAGCCACGAGACGGTTCTTCGCCGGCGAAGCCATGGCCGACGACGGCCTGTCTTGGAGGGGCCTGACTGCGTCCGCCGTGAGGTATCTGTTCGAACCCTGGCGACCGCAGTAGCCAGTCTGTTTGGCCGGTCGTCGAGACGACCGGCTTCTGGATCTTCGACGGCTTACCTTTCCGAGGAGTCTCCGACCTAGGATGAAGTGGTGACTGGCAAGCTGATCTTGTGCGGGACGCCGATCGGGAACCTCGAGGATCTTTCCCCGCGGGCCGAGCGTTCGTTGCGGGAGGCGGATGTCGTCGCCTGCGAGGACACTCGGCGGACGCGCAAGCTGCTCAGCCACTTCGGGATCAGGGCCAAAGACCTCGTCGTCTATCACGAGGGCAACGAACGCCGTCAGGCGAGCGGGCTGTTCGAGAGGATCGTCGGTGGCGAGACCGTGGTGCTGGTGTCCGACGCGGGGATGCCGGGCCTTTCCGATCCGGGGTACCGCTTGGTCAAGCTCTGTGCTGATTCCGGGGTCACCGTCGAGGTTGTCCCCGGTCCTTCGGCCGCGATCGCGGCGCTGGCGATCTCGGGACTTCCCCCCGGACGCTTCACCTTCGAGGGTTTCTTCCCACGAAAGAAGGGCGACCGCCGCCGGCGGATCGAAGACCTCGCTACGGACGCGCGGACGATGATCATCTACGACTCGCCCCACCGGATCGAGGAGACGCTCGAAGACCTCGTCGATCTACTTGGCGAACGCCCGGCCGCCCTGGCGCGGGAACTGACGAAGATGCACGAGGAGGTTAGGCGAGGGAGTCTGGCGGACCTTCTGGCGGGGGTGAGGAAGGAACCGCCGCGCGGCGAGATCGTTCTGTTGATAGGGGGAGCGGTTCACGAGCACAAGCCGGTGCCGGAAGCAGCCGAGCTCGCTCAGATGGTCCGGGCGATGATGGAGGACGGCACCGATCGCAAAGAAGCGATGCACACCGTGGCGCGTGAGGCCGGAGTGCCTAAGCGAGTGGTGTTCGATGCGCTGGTCGAGGAACGGAGCTGAACCCTCAGCTCGGGATGACGGCCTCGTCCGGGAGCCTGATCTCGGTCTTGCCCAGCTTTCCGAGCTCGCCCGCACAGGTATCGCAGACCTTGCGGCCCCGATAGTCGATGCCGGGCTCCTCGGCCCCACAGAACAAGCAGAGATCGGTGCGCTTCTCGAGGATGACGCGTTCGCCATCGACCGAGATATCGAGCTCGTCGCCCTCGTGGATCCCGAAGACGCGACGGATCTCGGAAGGTAGGACGATGCGTCCTAGCTCGTCGATCTTCCTGACGACGCCGGTAGACTTCATGAACCGGGCCTCCCCTGGCCACTGGTTGGTATTTGCTGGGACTGTATGCCCGTGGAAGCAGAGCAGTCAAACACCCTGCTCCCACGCCTCGGGCGATACCGTCGACCCGTCCTATTATGCCTCAGATTGACTGGAGAAAACTGGTAGTGAGCCAAGAAACTTTCTACGTCACGACCCCGATCTACTACGTCAACGACGTCCCCCACCTGGGCCACGCCTATACGACCGTGGTGACGGACTTCATGGCCCGCTACCGGAGGTCCCAGGGGCGGGACGTCTTCTTCCTCACGGGGACCGACGAGCACGGACAGAAGATCCTCCGGTCGGCCGAGGCCAAGGGCCTCTCCCCGAAGGAGTGGACCGATCAGATCGTCCCCCGCTGGACCGAGGTCTGGGAGGCCCTCGATATCTCCAACGACGATTTCATCCGAACGACCGAGGCCCGGCACGAAGGCCCCGTCCAGAAGTTCATGCAGGATCTATACGACCGGGGCGAGATCTACCTCGGCCGCTACGAGGGCCTCTACTGCGTCGGCTGCGAGGCGTTCAAGCAGCCGGACGAACTCGTGGACGGCAAGTGCCCGCTCCACAACACGGTCCCGGATGTCGTGGAGGAGGAGAACTACTTCTTCCGTCTCTCCAACTACGCCGACCGGCTCATCGAGTTGTGGGAATCGACGCCCACCTCGGTCATGCCCGAAGGCCGCCGCAACGAAGTGCTCGGGAAGGTCCGCGGCGGTCTCGACGACCTCTCGATCTCGCGCGTGAGTTTCGACTGGGGCGTCCCGGTCCCGTGGGACGACAAACACGTCATCTACGTGTGGATCGACGCGCTGCAGAACTACATCACCGCGGTCGGCTACGGCTCAGACGAGGCCCGCTTCGACCGCATCTGGCCGGCCGACATCCATTTCGTCGGCAAGGACATCCTGTGGTTCCACTCGGTGATCTGGCCGGCGATGTTGATGGCGCTCGAGCTGCCGCTGCCCAAGACCGTCTTCGCTCACGGCTTCCTCCAGGTCAAGGGCGAGAAGATGTCGAAATCGACCCTGACCGGAATCTCGCCGCACGAACTGATCGAGACCTTCGGAAGCGATGCATACCGTTATTACTTCGCGCGCGACATCTCCTTCGGAGGTGACGGCGACTTCTCGTTCGAGGCGATGGTCGCCCGCTACAACTCTGATCTCGCCAATGATTTCGGCAACCTCGCGTCGCGCGTCCTCAACATGATCACGCGCTATCTCGACGGCACGATCCCCGAGGTCCCGGGCGAGTCCGAGATAGCGTTCCCGGAGCAGTCTTTGATCGAGGTCCAGCTAGAGACCTTCGACGCTATCTCCCAGGCGATGGATGACATCGCTCCACACGACGCCCTCAAGGCCGCCTGGGGATTCGTACGTAAGGCGAATGCGTACGTCGAAGAAGTGACGCCGTGGAAGCTGGCGAAGGACGAGCTCGAGCGCCGTCGTCTCGAGGTGGTTCTGTACCAGCTCGCCGACGGATTGCGGTTGATGTCGCTGATGCTGTTCCCGATCATGCCGCGGGCGGCCGAGGATCTCTGGTCCCGGCTCGGCCTCGAGGGCAAGGTGGGCGAGCGAACGCTGTCCGAGGAGGGCCGCTGGGGTCTCCTCCCGACCGGCAGCAAGGTGACCGTGGGGGACCCGCTCTTCCCGCGGATCGAGACCGAGGACTGAATCCCGTGTGGTTCGACACGCACTGCCATCTCCACGTGGTGGAGGAGGAGGTGGCGATCGAGGGGGTCGTGCGCTCCGCGCACGCCGGCGGGGTCTTCGAGATGGTCGCGATCGGAATCGATGTTCCGTCGAGTCGCAGGGCGCTTGAGATCGCGCGCGAGTTCGGGCTGCGGTCGAGCGCGGGGATGCACCCGAACTCGGCGGACGGATGGAACCCTCAGGCACGGACCGAGATCGAGGAGCTGCTCCGGGATGACGTCGTGGTCGCGGTCGGTGAGACGGGTCTTGATAACTACTGGGACACCGTTGCTCCCGAGATCCAGGTGCCCGCGTTCCGAGACCACATCGAACTCGCCAAGGAGTACGACAAGGCGCTCGTGATCCACACGCGCCGATCGCTGGAAGGGGCATTGGACCTTCTCGAGGAGACCGGACCCCCCGAGCGCTTCGTGTTCCATTGCTGGCAGGGAAAGATCCCGGGTCTGGAGCGCGCTCTCGAGATGGGCGCGCACATCTCATTCGCCGGCAACGTGTGGTCGAAGAAGGCGGTCCGGAGGGTGCCGGCCGGCCGTTACATGGTCGAGACCGATTCGCCGTACCTCACCCCCGAGCCTCATCGCGGCGAAAGGAACCAACCTCTTTATGTCGCCGACGTAGGAGCCGCGGTCGCCGCCGCTCGCGGCGAGCCGGTGCATGACGTCGCCCGCAACACCACCGCCACCGCCCGGCGGTTCTTCGGGATCGAAGGATGAGCGTCCCGGGGGCGGGCAGTCTGCGAGCACTATTCGACAAGCACGGCGCGAGGCCGACCAAGGCGCTGGGCCAGAACTTCGTGATCGATCCCAACACGATCGGCAAGATCGTCTCTGTCGCGGGCGTTGGGTCCGACGACGACGTCATCGAGTTCGGGGCGGGCGCGGGTTCGTTGACCGCGGGACTTGCGGCCGCCGCCCGCAGCGTCATCGCGATCGAACTCGACCACACCCTGCTTCCGGTGCTCCGCGAGGTCGCGTCGATGCCCAACGTCACGATCGTCGAGGGCGACGTGCTCGAGATGGACCTCAGCGGTTTCCAGGTGACGAAACTGGTCGGGAACCTCCCCTACAACAGCGCGGCACAAATGGTGATCCGAACGCTCGAGAGTGCTCCGCAGATAAGGTCCCTGACCGTGATGACCCAGAAGGAGGTTGGGGAGCGTCTGGCCGCCGAACCGGGGACCGACGCGTACAGCGGAGCCAGCGTCTTGGTCCGCTACTTCGCCGAGGCGCGCGTCGCGTCCCGCATCTCCCGGTCGGTGTTCTGGCCGGCGCCGAACGTCGACTCGGTCCTGGTCACGATCACGCGCCGCGATTCGGAGCCTCCCTGTGACTACACCGCGTTCCGCACCGTCGTGCGCGCTGGCTTCACCCAGAGGAGGAAGACGCTTCGCAACACCATGGGTCTGGTTCTGGGTGATCCGGTGCGGGCCGAAGGATGGATCATGAGTGCCGGGCTTGACCCCTCGGCGCGGGCAGAGACCGTCGATCTCGACGGGTTCGTCGCGCTCGCTCGATCGATACCGGCGACGACATGATCAGGGCACGCACGAATGCCAAGTTGAACCTCTTCCTCAGGGTGGTCGGCAAGCGACCCGACGGGTACCACGAGATCGAAACGGTCCTCCATGGGATCGGGCTCGCGGACGACATCGCGATCACCCCGACCGAGACCGGGACGATCGAAGTCGACATGGTGCTCGAGCCACCTCTTACCGGCGACCTGCCGGCGATGGAGGACAACCTCGTCTGGACCTCGGCGCGGCGGCTGGAGGAACTAGGCGCGCTTAGCCCGGGGGTGAGGATCGAGATCACGAAGCGGATCCCGATGGGGGCCGGACTCGGCGGGGGGAGCGGGAACGCCGCCGGGGTGCTCGTCCTCCTCAACGAGTTGTGGGAGGCGGGCTACGACGAGCCCCGGCTCCTCGATATCGCGGGCGGGCTCGGTTCCGATGTTCCCTATTGCATCGGGGGCGGCACCGTCCTGGCCGCCGGGCGCGGCGAGAAGCTGACGCGGTTGCCGGCGCCCAAGGAGATTTGGTTCGTCCTCGGGCTCACCGCGACGCATCTTTCGACGAGGGATGTCTACGAGCGGTGGGAGGAGGCGGGGTCCCCATCGAGCCTCGGAAGCGCGCCGATGGTGCTGGCGCTCGGAGGGGGGACCGAAGCCGAGATCGCCGGCCTCCTCCACAACGACCTCGAGTCGCCCGCGTTCTCGATGCTCCCCGAGCTGCGGAACAAGAAGCAGGCGCTGCTCGACGCCGGTTCGCTCGGTGCCTTGCTGTCCGGCAGCGGCCCCACGATGTATGGGGTCGCGACGGATCGGGCCCATGCGGAGCGCATCGCCGCTCAGGTCGAGGACGATTTCGATCGGGTCCTGGTGGTTAACTCACGGCCCACCTGCCTCGAACGCCTAAACTCCTAAGGGCCGGGAGACCGGCAGGCAGTAGAAGAAGATGATGCCCCGTGGGGTAAGTGGCAGCCCGAGGGACTTTGGTTCCCTAAGTCCAGGTTCGAGTCCTGGCGGGGCAGCGCGAGCAAAGAAAGCAGCGAGAAGGCAGGGGGCGATCCTGCAAGGAAAGGTGGTTCGGGTGAAGGGCTCAGGAAAGCGGGCCGCGGTGGTTCTGGCCGCCGGGGACGGCAAGCGTCTGCGCTCGTCGCTGCCCAAGGTCCTTCACCGCGTTGCGGGGCGTCCGCTGCTCGGGCACGTCATCGCTGCCCTCGAACCGCTGGGTCTCGATCGGGTCGTGGCGGTCGTCTCGCCGAGGATCGACGAGCTGCGGAAGTCCGACGAGTCGCTCGACTTCGGCTCGGCTGGCTTCGCGATCCAAGACCCACCGCGCGGGACCGGGGATGCGGTGAGGGTCGCGCTGGAGGAGCTCGGTGGTGCTCCCGGCACCGTCCTGGTAGTCCCTGGAGATGCTCCTCTGCTGCGCACCGAGACCCTGGATGCGTTGTTCGAACTGCATCGGTCGGCGGGCGCGACGGCGACCCTTCTCACGGCCGATCTCGACGACCCCACCGGCTACGGGCGCGTGGTTCGAGGCGTCGGGAGCGCGGTCGAGCGCATCGTCGAACACGGAGATGCAACCGAGGAGGAGCTAGCACTCCACGAGATGAACGCGGGCGTGTACGTCTTCGACGGTGAGGCGCTGGCCTCGATGCTTCCGAAGCTGGATGACTCGAACGCCCAGGGCGAGTTCTACGTGACCGATGTGATCGGCCTCCTGCGCGCCGAGGGGTTGGGAGTCGTCGCCTACAAGACCGATGCGGTCGAAACCTCAGGGGTCAACGACCGGGCGCAGTTGAGTGCCGCGGGCCGGTTCCTCCAGGAGCGTGCCTGTGAGGACCTGATGGCCGGCGGGGTCACGATCGTCGATCCGCAGACGACCTACATCGACCCGACCGTCGTGATCGAATCGGATTCGATCATCCTCCCCATGACGTTCCTCGAAGGTTCCACGGTGATCCGTTCGGGCGCCGAGGTCGGTCCGCAGACGCGCATCATCGATTCCGAGATCGGTCCTGGAGCTACGGTCACCTTCTCGGTGGTGCGGCACTCGACGGTCGGACCGGCTGCGAGCGTGGGCCCTTACGCGTCTCTCCGTCCGGGCACGGTCCTCGAGGAGGGCGTGCACATCGGCACGTTCGTCGAAACGAAGAAGACCACCATCGGTCGTGGGAGTAAGGCTCCGCATCTGGCTTACCTCGGAGACGCTGAGATCGGCGAGAACGTGAACGTGGGGGCCGGAACCATCACCTGTAATTGGGATGGGGTCGCGAAGCACAAGACGGTGATCGAAGACGACGCGTATATCTCCTCCGACACGATGCTGGTAGCTCCGGTGAGGATCGGAAAGGGCGCTGCGACGGGGGCCGGTTCCGTGGTCCGGGACGATGTCCCCGATGGAGCGCTCGCGGTTGGGGTCCCCGCCCGGATCATCGAAGGAAAAGGCAACCGTAAGAAGAAGAAACCGTCGCCCGGATAGGCGACAATAGAGGTGCTCGGCCAGGGATCGGTTAAGGGAAGATGACGGGCTTGCCCATCGGGCCCGGGAGGGATTGAACAGTGCAACTGCCCACCAACAAGCACCTGATGATCTTCTCGGGGACGGTCCACCCGCAGCTAGCCGAAGAGGTGGCCACCTGTCTCGGGATGAAACTCGGTGAGGTGGAGATTTCGTCGTTCGCCGATTCGTCGACCTACGTTCGTTTCTCGGAGTCGGTCCGCGGCTGCGACGCATTCGTGATCCAGACGATCACCGATCCGGTCGACCACAGCGTCATGCAGCACTTCATCATGATCGACGCTCTCAAGCGCGCCTCGGCCAAACGCATCACTGCGGTCGCTCCGTTCTACCCATACGCGCGGCAGGACCGAAAGGCGCGGGGGCGTGAGCCCATCACCGCGCGATTGATGGCCGACTTCTACGAGGCTGCGGGAACCGATCGGATCCTGTCTGTTGACCTTCACGCCGGTCAGATCCAGGGGTTCTTCAACGCTCCGTTCGACCATCTCACCGCGCTGCCGCTGTTGGCCGACTACTTCGCCAAGGAACTCAAGGACGACTTCGTGATCGTGTCTCCGGACGCGGGCGGCGTGCGTCTCGCCGACAAATGGGGCCAGTACCTGAACGAGATGTACGGGCTGACGGCGCCGGTGGCATTCCTCCACAAGCGCCGCCGCCGCGATGTTCGGAACGCGACCGAGACCCTCGCCGTGGTCGGTGACGTCGAGGGCAAGACCTGTGTCGTCGTCGACGACATGGTGGATACGGCCGGCACCCTTACTCACGGTTGCGATGCCCTCCTCAAGGCCGGCGCGACCGAGGTGTATGCGGCCGCGACCCACCCCGTCCTCTCGGACCCGGCGACCGACCGGATCAAGAACTCGGCCCTCAAGCAACTGGTCGTGACCAGCACCCTCCCGCTCCCTCCGGAGAAGGAGATCGACAAGATCACGGTCCTGTCGATCGCCCCGATCATCGCCGAGGCCATCAAGGCGGTCTTCGAGGAAGGCTCGGTCTCCGAGCTCTTCCACGACAAGAACCAGCCCTAGCTGCCTCCGGACCCCCATCAGCTCCCCACCCAGACCCCCGATTGAGGGAACCCCGCCGGATAGGCCATAATGGGCGCTTGCCTCGCCCCTGTGGCGGGGGTCTTCGCGACCGCCGTTCCACGCTTCGATGACGGGATGGTCGAGCGCGAGCCGAACAGATAACCGAAACGACACCCGGAGGGTTCCGATGGCTGAGGTCAAGCTGGCCGCTACGAAGAGAGATGACACGGGCAAGGGCAATGCCCGGAAGGTGCGCGCCGGAGGCCAGGTGCCGGGCGTTCTTTATGGGCGTGGCATGGAGCCCGTCGCCATCACCGTCGACCGGCGTGAGTTCGTGACCGCCCTCAAGACCGATGCCGGGATGAACGTCCTCCTCGACATCGAGGTTGATGGCGACAACACCCTCGCCCTCACCAGAGAACTGCAGCGGGACCCCGTGCGTGGGACCCTGCTCCACGCCGACTTCGTCAAGATCGACCGCAAGACCGCGATCGAGGTCGAGGTCCCGGTCCATCTCGTTGGAGAGGCCGCGGGGGCCAAGGAGGGCGGTGCTCTCGAGCAGCCGCTGTTCTCGGTTCACGTCAGGTGTCTGCCGACCGAGGTGCCCCAGTCCATCGATGCCGATGTCTCGAACCTGGCGATCGGTGAGTCCCTGCGTGTGGAGCAGCTTGCTGCCGGCGCGAACTACGAGATCCTCAACGATCCGACGACGATCGTTGCTCTCGTCGCCCAACCGATCTCCGAGGAGGAGCTCGAGGCGATGGAGGCCGAGGCAGGGGTTGTCCAGGAAGAGACCGACGAGGCGATCGCTGCGGCCGAGGCCGAAGCTCCTACCGAGGGCGAAGCGGCTCCCGAGGGCGAAGGGGCTCCCGAGGGAGAAGCCCCGGCGGCCGAAGGCGAGTCCGAGGACGAGGGCTAGCCCCTCTCCCCGGCTTCTCGCGTGGGACTGTTCGGCCGTTCGGAGGCCGGAGACCGATGGATCGTCGTCGGTCTCGGTAATCCCGGGCCCAAGTACGAGCGCACCCGCCACAACGCGGGGGTGATGGTGCTCCGCGAGCTCCTCGAGCGAACCGGCCGGACGCTCAAGAACCACAAGAGTGGTGCTGCCATCGCGGAATGCGAGATCTCGGGCGAGAAGGTCGTCCTCGCCCGGCTCTCCTCGTACATGAATGAGTCTGGCCGTCCGCTCGGGGCCTTGTGCAAGTTCTTCAAGACCCCCGCGGAGCGCCTGATCGTGGTGCACGACGAACTCGACGTTCCCTTCGGAGACGTCCGGATCAAACTCGGCGGCGGCACCGCGGGGCACAACGGTGTGAAGTCGGTCGCCCAGCACCTAGGGACCAAAGACTTCATCCGGGTGCGCGTCGGCGTCTCCCGCCCCCGCGGCCAGGGGGATGCGATCGACTACGTCCTCAACGAATTCACCGGAACCGAGCGCAAGGAACTCCCGGGTATCATCTCGACCGCAGCGGACGCGGTCGAAGCCATCCTGGCCGACGGTCCCGAACGAGCCATGAACACCATCAACACCCGCCCCCAGTAGCCCCTGCCGGCCCGCCCCCCTTTTCCCGCACAAAACCACTGGGGCTTGCTTCAACGGTTGCTTAAACGGTTTTGTGCCGGAAATGGGAAGCCGGGCTGAGGGATGTGAGAGGCACAGAATCGAGCCCGGGGGCTGACTTAGGGGCAATCAGGGGGTGATTCGTGCGTTTCTCTGCGGTGTTCTGGGTCGTTCTCTGCGGTGTTTTGGCTAGCCACCAGCCACGGCCAGGGTTCGTCGGAGGTCCTTGAGGAACGCCGCCGGATGCTCTTTGTCTTCCCAGGTGAACCGAAGGACACGGTAGCCAAGTGCCATCAGCTGATTCTGTTTCCGGCGGTCTCGGAAGAACGCAGCCTTGGACCCATGGAACTCGAACCCGTCCGCTTCGACGATCACCTTGAGCTCCGGCCAGATCACGTCGACCTCGGCGACATGGATGCCTCGCTCGCTAACAACGTAGTTGCGGACGAAGGGCGGAAAGCCGTTGGTCCGAAGGAGCGGGATGAGCTCGTCCTCGAGATGGCTGTCTGTCCGCTCGGCTCCCGTGTCCAGCGCGGCAATGACCCGCCTCAGGATCGTCGTGCCGTTCCGTCCACTCTTGCCGTACTTAATCAGACGCTGTTCGAGTTCGGCCTCGGTCACGAGGTCCCGGTCAAGGCAATCCATCGCGGCGCGCCACGTGCGCTTGGGATCGGCCACGCCGGCGATCTCGTGGAGCATCCGGGCAGGCATCGTGGCGGGAACGCCTTTCACGAGTGTCAGATCTTCATCGGGGAGGAGCGCCGGCCGGTGAACGATCACCTGCAAGGTGGAGTCCACCCGACGCGACAATGTCGAAACCTCTATGGGCGTGCTGCGGAATCCACCCACTCCCCACAGGAGGGCACTTGTTCGATGTGAGGCCACCCCGCCCTGCCCCGAGTATGTTGTGGCGGCGGCCACCTGTTGGATGAACCGATCCGTGGCTCCATCCACGCAGATGACGCCTGGCAGAGGAGCCGTCCAGAGTCCATCCTCGATCCGCCTCCTCACCGTGCCGGCCGCGATTCCCAGCTCCCGCAGACGCCTCTTAGAGATCATCCCGTGGTTCCCGCGTGCCACCTCGATGGCCTGTGACTCGCCTTCGCTCCTCATGCACCCGAGCTAACCATCGGCCTCGTTCCCGAGATGTGTCTCACGCCACAGTCAGTCTCGATTCCCGTGCACAAAACCAGTGGGGCTTGCTCTAACGGTTGCTTAAACGGTTTTGTGCGGGAAATGGGGCTGGGGGGGGCCGGTAGGATTGGCGGCAAGTGGTAACTGAAGTGGCACCGCTGGCTCCGTTAGCTCCGTTGTTGGATCTTCTACCCGACGAGCGCGTGCGTGTGCTCGCGGCGGAGCGCGCCCCGATCACGGTTCCGGACGCCGCACGCCCCTTCATCCTGGCCTCGTTGGTGAGGCACCTGGGCGTCCCGGTGCTGGCGGTCGTCGCCCGGAGCGAGGAGGCTGAGCACCTGGCCCGGGACGTGCAGGCGTTCCTCGGGCGGGAGGGGGCCGAGGTCTTTCCCGGCTGGGAAGTGCTGCCGGGGGAGCCGCTGTCGCCCAGCGTCGAGACCATGGGGCGAAGGCTCAACGTCCTGGCCCGCTTGCGCGAGAAGCAATCCTTCGTGGTCGTTGCATCGGCCCAGGGCACTACCCAACTCGTCGCCAGGCCCCCGGAGGTGCGGACGCTCGAACTCACCAAGGGAACCGTCGTTGATCTCGACGACCTGACCGGGACGCTCGTCGAGATCGGGTACGAGCGTAATTACATCGTCGAGCGACGCGGGGAGTTCGCCGTACGAGGCGGGATCGTCGACATCTTCCCGCCGTCCGAGGAGCGTCCCGTGCGCCTCGAGCTCTGGGGTGATGAGATCACTTCGGTTCGTCAGTTCGCTCTAGCGTCGCAGCGGAGTCTCGAAGAGATCGGTCACCTCGAGATCGCGCCGAGCCGGGAGCTCCGCGGCGATACCGCGACCCGGGAGCGTGCGGCCGAACTCGCGGAGACGAACGATGATCCCGCGCTGGCTGCCCTTGCCGAAGGCATCGTCGAGCCGGGCGCCGAGCGGTTGCTAGCGCAGATCTCCGGTGGACTCGAACCGCTGACCGCGTTCTTCCCCCACGAGTCGCCGGTCGTCGTCCTCGAGCCCAAGCGCGTGGGGGATCGGGCGGCGGAGATCCTCGACCAGGTCGACGAGTGGAAGCAGATCTCGGGGCTCACCGACGATCACTTCGCGTCGCTCGACGACATCCTGGCAGGGGTCGGGAACATCACCATGCTGACGTCGTTCCAGGAGCAGGCATCTGAAGTCCTTCCGGTCGAGACGTGGACCGCTGCCGCCGGAAAGCCCGAACTACTGGTCGCGCGTCTGGGCGATCTCATCCGCGACGGTTACCGCGCGGTGGTCGCCGCGTCACTGAGCGAGACTTCCGAGACGTTGCGGCGAAACCTGAGGACTTCGGGCATCCCGTTCGAGGTGAGCGACGTCGCCCCCGGACCTGATTCCTCGCCCGGCGGCACCGTCGTGGTTGCGGAACTCGGGCGCGGCTTCGTGCTCCCGTGGGCGAAGCTCGCGCTCGTCGCCGAATCCGATCTCACCGGCCGGCGCTCGGGAGCCCATCGCCGGCGGATCGCGGGCCGCAAGCGAGAGTCCACCGGCCCCCTCGACCTCGCTGCCGGAGATCTAGTCGTCCACGAGGTTCACGGGATCGGGCACTACCGGGGGATGGTCGAGCGCGACCTGCTCGGCGTCCATCGCGAGTACCTCATCATCGAGTACCTCAAGGGCGACAAGCTCTACGTGCCGAGCGATCAGGTCGACGTCGTCTCGAAGTACATCGGAGGCGAGGCGCCGAAGATCTCGAGGCTGGGCTCGGCGGAGTGGTCCAAGACCAAGAGCCGGGTGCGGAGGAGGGTGCGCGAGGTCGCGCAGGAGCTGGTGAAACTCTATGCCGAGCGAATGCACGCCAAAGGGTTTCCGTTTCCACCGGACACGCCGTGGCAGCGGGAGCTCGAGGACGCGTTTCCCTACGAAGAGACCCCCGACCAGCTCCGTGCCATCGACGAGGTGAAGGATGACATGGAGACCGACTCGCCGATGGACCGGCTTGTCTGCGGGGATGTCGGATACGGGAAGACCGAGATCGCGGTGCGGGCCGCGTTCAAGGCTGTCGCCGCGGGCAAGCAGGTCGTGGTGCTGGTTCCGACCACGATCCTCGCCCAGCAGCACCACTCGACTTTCGTGGAGCGCTTCCGCGGTTTCCCCGTCCGGGTCGAGATGCTGTCGCGCTTCCTGACCGCGGGTGAGGCGAAGAAGGTGGTCGAGGAACTAGCGTCCGGCAAGGTCGACGTCGTCGTGGGCACCCACCGTCTGTTGTCGAGGGACATCAAGTTCTCAGATCTCGGGCTGGTGATCGTCGACGAGGAGCAGCGCTTCGGTGTGGAGCACAAGGAGCGCCTCAAGCACCTGAGGGCGAGCGTCGACGTCCTCACCCTGACCGCAACGCCGATCCCCCGCACGCTTGAGATGGCGATGTCGGGGATCCGCAACTTATCGATCGTGGACACCCCGCCGGAGAATCGCCATCCGGTGATGACCTACGTGGGCGGGTTCGACGAAGAGACGGTCACCTCGTCGATCCGGCGCGAGTTGCTGCGCGACGGTCAGGTCTTCTACGTGCACAACCGCGTGGACACGATCCAAGCTGCGGCGCGCAACATCCAGAAGCTGGTCCCCGATGCCAAGGTCGGGATCGCGCATGGGCAGATGGACGAGCACGGGCTCGAGAAGGCGATGCTCGACTTCGGTGACGCAAAGACCAACGTGCTCGTGTGCACGACGATCGTCGAGAGCGGCCTCGACATGCCAACGGTGAACACCCTGATCGTCGAGCGGGCCGATCTCCTGGGGCTGTCGCAGATGTATCAGTTGCGCGGCCGCGTCGGCCGGGCCCACGAGCGCGCGTACGCCTACCTCTTCTTCCCTCCGGAGCGTTCGCTGACGGAAGACGCTCACGAACGGCTGAAGACGATCTCGGAGCACACCGGTCTCGGTTCGGGATTCCGGATCGCGATGCGGGACCTCGAGATCAGGGGGGCGGGCAATCTCCTCGGCGCCGAGCAGTCCGGTCAGATCGCGGAGATCGGATTCGACCTGTACGTGAAGCTCATGGCCTCCGCCTTCGGCGAACTCAAGGGTGAGGAGACCTCGTGGAAGGAAGACGCCGAGGTCCGTATCGACCTCCCCCTCGATGCGTTCATCCCCAAGACCTACGTCGCCGACGAGAACCTGCGCCTCGAGGCGTACCGGCGGATCGCCTCGGCCAAGGACGCCGAGGACTTCGCCGAGGTTCGCTCCGAACTCGAGGACCGCTACGGAATCCCGCTGCCGGCCCCCGTCGAGTCGCTGTTCGAGGTCGCCGGGCTCCGCCGGCTCCTTAAGGACAACGGGATCTCCGAGGCGGCGACCGTGGCCGGCAAGCTCAGGATCAAACCGATCGAACTCGAAGACTCCAAGGAGATCCGGCTCCAGCGCATCCTTCCGGCCGCGTCCTACCGGCACGCGACCCAGACCTTGCTGATCCCCGAGCGAGAGCTGCCGGTCGAAGGTGTGATCGTGTGGCTGACCGACTTCTTGAAGCAGTTAACCTCGGCGCCATGAAACGCCTGAGACTCATCCTCGTACTCGGCCTCCTCGTCGCCCTATCGGCGAGTGCGTGCGGCGAAACCTTCGAATCGTCCGCCGCCGTGGTCGGGGGTAAGGAGATCTCCGTCTCAGACGTCGATGAGGCGGTCGAGGAGTTCAGGGATTCGGCCGCGTTCGAGACGGCCTCGGCCGGCGGGGGCGGGGATATCGTCCTGAAGGAGTTCGAGCGCAGCTACCTGGGTCTCCTCATCAGGATCGCGATCCTGGAGCCCGAGGCGGAAGGTCTCGATATCTCGGTGACCGACGCCGACGTCGAGGCACGCATCGACGAGATCAAAGGAGAGTTCGAGAACGAGGCTGCCTTCCAGGACGCCCTGGCCCAGCAGGGTCTGACTCTGCCGGCGCTCCGCCAGTACGTCTATCAGAGTGAGCTCGAAGGTCAGGTTCGGGCAGCCGTGACCGGTGACACCACCGTGGACCCGGCGGCGGTCCAGGAGTACTACGACGAGCACCTCGACGAGTTCACCCAGGTGCGCTCCAGCCACATCCTGGTCGAGGACAACGAGACCGCGATCGGGATCGCAGAACAGCTGGCGGAGGCGAACCCCGACGAGGTCGACGACTTGTTCGCCGATCTCGCAAAGGAACAGTCCATCGACACGACGAGTGGAGCCAGTGGCGGCGACCTCGGGTTTTCCACCTACGGAGAGTTCGTGCAGCCGTTCGCGGAAGCGCTGCGGGACCTCGAGGTCGGGGAGATCTCGGGGCCGGTCCGATCGGAGTTCGGCTTCCACATCATCTTTCTCAAGGCTCGCCGCGTGACTCCGTTCCTCGAGGTCGAGGAGCAGATCACCGGGCAGCTGTTCACCGAGCAGCAGGACAGCGGCTGGCTGGAGTGGGTCACAGAGCGCTACGAGGCCGCCGAGCTCGAGGTCAATCCACGCTATGGGGAGTTCGACCCCGAGACCCAACAGGTGGTCGCGGCGACGGACTTCCCCGGAGCTGAAACGCCCCTCCCCAACGCGACTCCCAATCCCGAGATCGCACCCAGCCCCCAGGGCTGAGCCGTGCCCCTGCTGGTCGTCCCACTCGCTCTCGACGAGGTCGAACTATTGACTCTCGGAGAATGGGACCGGCTCCTCGCCTGTTCGATGGTGTTCTTCGAACGCCCCGACCATCCGCTCGCGGGGCGGCTGACGCGAGCCGGCGTTCCGAACGGACCCTTCGACGATGAACCGGATGCCGGGGACGCGGACATCGCCCTCGTCTGCGATCCAAGTTCGGGACGCGTGCTCGAACTCGCCCGCGCCGGCGCAAGTGTGACCGTGGGAGCGGCAACGCCTCCGGACGATCTTTCGACCGCGCATGCGGCCCCGGTCCTGCGCCGCGCGGCTGCCGACCTCGGCACCCTCGTTGCGGTGATGGCCCGTCTCCGCAGCGACGACGGCTGCCCGTGGGATCGGGAGCAGACCCACGAGTCGCTCCTCATCCATCTCCTCGAGGAAGCTCACGAGGTGGTCGAGGCGGTCGAGGAAGGCAAGACCGGCACCGACCTGGAAGAAGAACTCGGTGACATCCTGTTGCAGGTCGCGTTCCACGCTCGCCTCGCGGAACAGGACGGTCGCTTCGATCTCTCAGGGGTGGCGAGGGTCGTCTCCACCAAGCTCGTAAGACGCCACCCGCATGTCTTCGGCGAGACCCTGGTGGAGGACTCCGACGAGGTCGTCCGCAACTGGGAGGACATCAAGAAGGACGAGAAGGAGCGCGGCGATACCTTCGACGGGATCCCGCGTTCGCTGCCGGCGTTGCTGGCCGCCTACAAGACCCAGAAGCGGGCGGCGAGCCTGGGCTTCAGCCCCGACGAGGCCCGCTGCAACGCCGAGTTGTCCGCCGCCCTCGAAAAGGCGGATATCGGTGCCGCCCTGTTCTGGCTCGTCGCCCTGGCCCGTCGGCGGGGGGTCGACCCCGAATCGGCCCTGACCGGGGCCCTGGCGACGTTCCGGCAGGGATTCTCTTCCAGAACCGCCCCCTAGAGGGCCCAGCGCGGTACGCTACGTTGTTACTGATGTTGAATGAGTGAACTGTTGAGCAAGCAGGTTGAGCAACCAGGCCGACGAGCAGGCTTCTGAGAGAAAGACTGATCCCGTGAGCGACATCGAGCTGATCCAGGCACGCGAGATCCTCGACTCGCGGGGCAACCCCACGATCGAGGTCGAGGTGGTGCTCGACTCCGGCGCCGTCGGCCGGGCAGCCGTCCCCTCGGGGGCCTCCACCGGCGCCGGCGAGGCACTAGAGCTGCGCGACGGGGGAGACCGTTACGGCGGCAAGGGCGTCGAGGGCGCGGTCCGGAACGTCGTCGAGGTCATCGCACCCAACATCCTCGGTCGTGACGCGCTCGATCAACGAGGACTCGACCAGGCGATGATCGATCTCGACGGGACCGACAACAAATCGAAACTCGGCGCCAACGCGATCCTGGGTGTGTCACTCGCGGCCGCTCATGCCGCGGCGCGCGAGCTGGAGGTTCCGCTCTACCGGTACCTCGGCGGCCCCAATGCGCACGTGCTGCCGGTCCCAATGATGAACGTGCTCAACGGCGGGGCGCATGCCGACAACTCGGTCGACTTCCAAGAGTTCATGTACGTGCCGCTCGGCGCCGCCTCGTTCCGCGAGGGGCTCGAATGGGGCACTGGTTGCTATCACGCGCTGAAGTCACTGCTGACGGCCAAGGGATTGTCGACCGGAGTGGGCGACGAGGGCGGGTTCGCCCCCGACCTTGGATCGAACCAGGAGGCGGTCGAACTCCTCATCGAGGCGATCGGGAAGGCCGGCCACGAGCCGGGCCGCGATATCGCCATCGCGCTCGACCCCGCCGCATCCGAGATCAAGGACGGCGACCACTACGTGCTCGCCTCCGAGGACCGCCGCCTCACGAGTGACGAGATGGTCGAGTTCTGGGCCGACTGGGTCGAGCGCTACCCGATCGTGTCGCTCGAGGATGGGATGGATGAGGACGACTGGGACGGCTGGATCCACCTCACTCAGCGCATCGGCGACAAGGTCCAGCTGGTCGGCGACGACCTTTTCGTGACCGACCCCGAGATCCTCGGCCGCGGGATCGAAGTGGGAGCAGGCAACTCGATCCTCATCAAGCTGAATCAGATCGGGAGCCTGACCGAAACCCTCGAATGCATCGGCAAGGCGCAGCGCGCGTCCTACACCACCGTCATCTCACATCGCTCGGGAGAGACCGAAGACGCGACCATCGCAGACGTTGCGGTCGCGGTGAACGCGGGCCAGATCAAGATCGGCGCTCCGGCGCGCGGCGAGCGGACCGCTAAGTACAACCAGCTGCTGAGGATCGAAGACGACCTGGCCGACGCCGCCCGTTACCCGGGCCGCAAAGCATTCGGAAGATCCACCTGATGGCCATGGCGGCTAGGCGACGAGGGAAGCCGAGAGAGAGGTCGAGAGGGTTCGGGACACTCCCGCGGGTGGTCATCGCGACGCTGATCCTCGGAGTGATCGGTGCGATGGCGATCGAGCCAACGAGGCAATTGATCGAGCAGCGCCAGCGGATCGCCGCCATGTCGTCCGATGTCCAGGAGATCGAATCCTCCAATGCCGCCCTTGAGGCGCGGATCGACAGACTGAAGGATCCGGACTACATCGAACAGCGAGCCCGGGCGCAGATCGGGCTCATCCTTCCGGGAGAGACCTCACTACTGGTAATGCCCCCCTCGCGCAAGGCGCAGAAGCGTCAGGCAGAGCGTGAGGCGGCCGCCGCGGCGCGGGCGGCCGAACCCGAGGTCGAAAAACCCGGCGCGATCGAGAGCTTCCTCAACTTCATCGGGTTCTAGCAGGGGCTAAGGCTCGATCCCTTCGCAGTTGGCCTCGGCATACTCCTGAACGTTCTCTGCGGCCGCTGTGACCGACTCTTGATTGACCTGGGAGACGTCTCCAGATGCGGCGGCTGCGAACGCATCGGCCACCAAGCGGGCGTCGTCGGCGATCTCATCCGGCGCGGAGTCGGCCAGCTCCTCGAACGCCTCGGTCGCATCGTCGAGGGTGTCCCCGCCCCGCGGGTCGAATTCGGAGAAGGTCTGGGCCGCGTCGCAGAAGGCGTCATCGCCGCCGCTCGAACAACCCGTGAAGGCGAGTGAGACCGCGAGACAAGCGATGAGGGTGCGCAGGGTTTCTCCTGATTCGTGATCCGATGCGGGTAGTTTGAGCCTATGTCACTGGAGCACTCCGAACTCGATAGGCAGCAGGTCGAAGCGCAACTCGGCCGCCCCCTCCGCGGCCGGTGGGGTGTCGCGGCGCGTTGTCATCTCGGCGTTCCCATGGTTATCGAGAACCATCCGAGGCTCGAGGATGGGAGCCCGTTCCCCACGTTGTACTGGCTAACCTGCCCGCTGTTGATCAAGCGCGCGAGCATGTTGGAGTCGGCCGGGTGGATGCAAGAGATCACCGGTGAGCTCACTCGTTCGGATGAGCTGCGCATTCGGTTCGCGGGATCGATCGATCGCTATCGTGCGCGCCGCGACGAGCACGAGAGGATCGAAGACTCGGGATCAACGCCCGGCGGTGGGCCCGACCGCGTGAAGTGTCTGCACGCGCATCTCGCACATCAGTTGGCCGGGGGCGAGAACCCTGTCGGAGCGCGGACCCTGGCGGCGACCGGGTGGCCGGACTGCGTGCGCCCCTGCGTGACGCCCGAGGAGGCCGAGGCTTGAGGGTCGCTGCGATCGACGTCGGTACCAACTCGACCCGATTACTGGTCGCCGAGCAGTCGGGAGATTCGTTCCGGTCCGTGGACCGGCGGATGACCATCACCCGTCTCGGCCAGGGCGTCGACCAGACCAAGGCGCTGAACCAAGAGGCGCTAGAGCGAACCCTGGCGACCATCGCGGACTACGCCGCGGCATGTGGTGAGTACGGGGTCCAACGGATGCGCGTCACCGGGACCTCTGCGGTGCGCGACGCGCGCAACCGGGACGAGTTCTTCATCGGGGTGAAGACCCTGACGGGCCAAGACGCCGAGCTCCTGTCTGGCGAGGAGGAGGCGCGCGCGACGTTCCTCGGAGCGACGACCGACCTCGCGATCGGGGGCCAGAAGCTGGTCGTTGATATCGGCGGTGGTTCGACCGAGTTCATCCTGGGAAGCTCCGAACCAGAAGCCCTTGTGTCGCTCGACATCGGCTGCGTTCGGATGTTCGAGAAACACCTGCATTCCGATCCCCCGGACGAGGCGGAGCTGACCGCGCTGCGGGACGAAGTGTCGGCCGCCTTGAAGGGGGCCGCCGAGGTGCTCACCGTTCCATCCGGCACTCAGTTGATCGGGGTGGCCGGCACCGTGGCTCAGTTGGCCGTCCTCAAGACGGGGATCCCGGTCTACGACCCCGACGTCACGCATCACGCGGTTCTCAGCCACGGGGACGTCCGGAAACTGGCTCGGCGTCTCCGGACCCTCCCGTATGAGCAGCGGAGGAGGATCGCCGGTTTGGAGCCGGGGCGCGTGGATGTGATCGTGGCGGGGGCGGAGATCCTGCAGTTGGTGATGGAAACCTTCGATGCTCCGGAGCTCACCGCATCGGAGAAGGACATCCTCGACGGCCTCGTGATGCAGTTACTCGGGTAACTTTGGCTCCATGAGTGAGTACGTATGGGAACCGACTGCCGAGTACATCGAGGGCGCCAACGTCACTCGGCTCATGCGCCGGCACGGGGTCACCGACTACTGGGAGCTCGTGAAGCGGTCCCAAGACGACATCGAATGGTTCTGGGATGTGGTGGTCAAGGACCTCGGGATCGAATTCACGGTTCCGTACACCAAGGTCCTGGACGACTCCGAGGGGTTCAAGTGGCCGAAATGGTTCTCCGGCGGCAGGGTGAACCTCGCCTACAACTGCATCGATCGTCATCTCGAGGAGCGCGGAGATCAACCCGCGATCGTCTGGGAGGGTGAGGACGGCCCCACGGTCACGCTCACTTATGGCCAACTGCACGCCGAAGTGTGCAAGGTTGCCAACGGCCTCATCGCGATGGGCATCGGTGAGGGTGACGCGGTGGGCGTCTATATGCCGATGGTTCCGGAGGCCGTCATCGCTGCGTACGCGATCGCGCGCATCGGCGCGATCTACCTCCCGATCTTCTCCGGCTTCGGGGCTCCCGCGATAGCGACCCGACTGAACGATTCCAAGGCGAAGGTGCTGTTCGTGGCCGATGGGTTCTACCGGCGCGGCGCGAAGGTCGCGATGAAGGCGGTTGCCGATGAGGCCATCGCCGATTCGCCCTCGGTCGAGTCGGTCGTCGTCTACCGGCGGTTCCCCGATGGCGATCTGCCGGCCGGCCCGATCGACGTCATGTGGGACGCCGCGTTCGCGTCGCAGTCGGGGGCTCACGAGGCTCCGGCGCTCGATCCCGAGACGCCGATGCTGATCGGATACACCTCCGGCACCACCGGTACACCAAAAGGGAGCGTGCACGTGCACGGCGGCTTCCTCGTCAAGGTGGCGGAGGAGGCTGCGTATCAGACCGATGTGCGGCCTGGTGACCTGCTCTATTGGGTGACCGACATGGGATGGATCATGGGTCCCTGGGAGATGATCGGGTCTCACGCCAACGGCGCGACCGTCTTCATGTACGAGGGCGCTCCCAACTTCCCCGGCCCCGATCGGCTGTGGGACATGTGCGAGCGGCACGGGGTCACGGTCCTCGGGATCTCGCCGACGTTGATCCGCGCGCTGATGCCGGCGGGCGAAGAGCCCGTCAGGGGCCACGATCTCTCGAAGTTGCGGGTGCTGGCCTCGACGGGCGAACCGTGGAACCCCGAACCGTACCGCTGGTTCAACGAGGTCGTCGGCAAAGGCACCCGACCGATCATCAACATCTCCGGGGGCACCGAGGTCGGTGCGTGCTTCCTCGGAGGTGCTCCCGTGATCCCGACGAAGAACTCGTCGCTCGGCACTCCGGCCCTCGGTATGGCGATCGATGTCTACGGGCCCGACGGAACCCCCGTCCGAGGTGAGGTGGGGGAGCTCGTGTGCACCAAGCCGTGGCCGGCGCAGACGCGGGGCTTCTGGAACAACACCGAGCGGTATCTCCAGTCGTACTGGTCGCGGTGGGACGACATCTGGGTCCACGGTGACTGGGCCTCGATCGACGACGACGGCTACTGGTACCTGCACGGACGCTCGGACGACACCCTCAACATCGCCGGTAAGCGGATCGGTCCGGCCGAGTTCGAGTCTGCGGCCGTCGAGCATCCGGCGGTCGTCGAATGTGCCGCGATCGGCGTTCCCGACGACGTCAAGGGCGAGTCCGTGTGGTGCTTCTGCATCCTCAAGCCGGAGTTCGAGCAAACGGACGCGCTGGCCGACGACATCAAGACGATCGTCGCGGGGGAGCTCGGGAAGGCCTTCAAGCCCGCCCGGATCGTCTTCGTGGATGAGTTGCCCCGCACCAGGTCCGCCAAGATCCTGAGGCGGGCGATCAGAGCTCGCGCCCTGGGCGAGGACCCCGGCGATCTGTCGTCGCTCGAGAATCCGAGCGCACTCGAGGCGATCGACCGGTCGCTCGCATGACAACCTTCTATCTCATTCGCCACGGGCTCACCGCTCACACCGGACACAAGCTCACCGGTTGGGCCTCCGGGGTTCATCTCTCCGAGGAAGGCCAGGATCAAGCCGCGGCCGCGGCCGATCACCTCGCCAAGATCAAGATGCGGGCGATCTACTCCTCGCCGATCGAACGAACCGTCGAGACCGCGGGATTCATCGCGTCGCGCCAGGGCCTCAAGGTGAAGATCCGCGCGGGCCTCGGTGAGGTCCACTACGGAAGTTGGACGGGACGGTCGTTCAAGACCCTGACCAAGACCAAGCTGTGGGAGCAGATCCAGAGCTTCCCCTCGGCGGCACGCTTCCCCGAAGGCGAGACCCTGAGGGAGACGCAGAACCGCGCGGTAAGCGCACTCGAACTCATCCGCTCGGACCATCCCAAGGGAGCCGTGTGCTGCGTCACGCACGCCGATGTCATCCGTCTCGTCGTCGCGCACTACCTGGGCGTCCACATCGACCTCTTCCAACGGATCGTGGTCGATCCCGCGTCGATCACGGTGATCGGCGTCTCCGATCACGGCCCACGCGTCTTCAACGTCAACCAGCTACCGGCGCCGTCAGAGAAAGCATGAGCGGGTCAAAGCACGCCCCCGTCCAACGCACGCCCTGCGCGATCGGGAAAGCATGAGCGAGTCCACGGTTACTCCGGTCGTCTTCACCGCCGATTATCTCGGACGGCCGGGGGAGCGGACATTCTTCATCCAGGCCTCGGGCGCGACCGGGGTGCGAACGTTCACGCTCGAGAAGGAGCAGGTGGGGGTGCTCGCCGAGCGACTCCGCGAGTTGCTTCTCGCGATCGACTCGACCGACACGATCCGTACCACCGAACCGGCCCGAGATCCTGCACTCTCGCTCGTGGCGACCGATCCCCCCGAGTGGCGCGTTGGATCGATGGCGCTCGCCTACGACGAGGCATCGGACAACGTCTACGTCGTCATCGAGGAAGTGGGCGCGGGTCTGGAGGACGGCGGTCTGGAGGACGGCGGTCTCGAAGAAGGGCAGCCCGCAGACGTCACGTCCATCCGCTTCGTGCTGCGGCGCGATCAGATCAGGGCCTTCGTCCTCCACGCGCTGGCGGTCGTTGCCGAGGGCCGGCCGACCTGCCAGCTGTGCGGTCTGCCGATGGATCCCGACGGACATAATTGCCCCGCATCGAATGGCCACCGACCCCATCACCGGCTCGGCTGAGGACAGCCATGAGCACCGCGATCCTCGAAGCCCTGTCGACCGGCGGGATCGAGGTCTTGGGCCTGTTGCCGTACTCGTCCAACTACACGTTCTTAGTGCGCGTCACCGGCAGTGAAGGTCAGTTCTTGGCGGTGTACAAGCCGCAGCGTGGCGAGCGACCGCTGTGGGATTTCGCCACCGGATCGCTCGGCGCACGTGAGGTCGCGTCGTATCTCGTAAGTGAAGCAGCCGGCTGGGGGATCGTTCCGCCGACCGTGTTCCGCGACGAAGGTCCGCTGGGGGCCGGATCGCTGCAACTCTTCATCGAGCACGATCCCGATCGACATTTCTTCGTCCTCATGGAGGAACGCCTCGACGACTTCCGCGTTTTCGCCGCGTTCGACGTCGTCGTCAACAACGCGGACCGCAAGGCGGGCCATGTCATCGAGGACGAAGCCAAGGTGTTGTGGGCGGTCGACCACGGCCTCACTTTCCATGTCGAGTCGAAGCTCCGCACGGTCATCTGGCAGTTCGCCGACGAGCCACTGGGCGCGAGCCTGAGGTCTCAACTCGGCGCCCTCGGCTCGGTCCTGTCCGATCCCGACGGGCTCGGCGGTCAACTCGCCGAACTGCTCACCCCGGAGGAAGCGACCGCCACTCTGGAGCGCGTCGAGAACCTGCTGCTGGAAGACAGCTTCCCTCCGCCGGGCCTCGACCGACCGCTCCCCTGGCCGCTGGTCTGATCCCGGCTTGGCTCGCCGGAACCTGTTGCGCTCCGCTCCGCCTCCCTTGCGGTCCCGGGGCGGTCTGATGGGGGCTCGCTCCACTTATCGAGGGAGCTGTGTGTGCCCGGGGTGGGAGTCGAACCCACATGGCCCTGACGGGCCAGCGACTTTTAAGGACGCCGTGTATGCCATTCCACCACCCGGGCAGGCGGCCGAACTCGAAATGAAGTATCCACCGACTTAGGCTGGGCGGCCCGCAGCCGATAAAACAAGGGTGACCTATCTGAGTCTCGACACGGACCACACCGGAGAACCACCGAATCCCCTCGAGGAAGCTCTCGAAGGCCTGCGAAAGCGGCTGGGGGCCGAACGTTGGGTTCTATGCCGGCTCGACGGGGGGCAGTGGAGCACCCAGGCCCTGCCCGCGCTGCCACGGGACCACGTCTATCTGATCGCGATGGAAACCTTCGAGGCGGTGGACGAAGGATGGGCCGCCATGGAGACATCTGAGATCCCTGGCTCCGGCCCCCGACTTCAGGTAGCGGGAGTGGCCCGCCTGGCGGTTCTCCGGTCGACCCTCCGGCGAGGGCCGGCATTCGCGGTGTTCGAGAACCCCGTGGCTGAGCTCGAAGGTGATGTCTTCGTTACGGAGATCCCCGAACAATTGGGCGATCAGCCGAGCGCCGTCGATCAGGGAGCACTGGCCGACGACGATCGCTGGGACCACGAGATGCATGCATTGTGGGAGCTCCTGCCGGCCCTAGGACTGTTCGCCGGGGGCCAGGCCGACGAAGAGGCGGCTGCGCAGCGAACCGCTCAGGCTTTGGATGCTCGCGCCCTCGTTGCCCTTACGCCGACGGCTACGGGGATCTCGGTGGTCGCTGCCGTCAAGGAGGGCACGGATTGGAACGCGACGTCCTGTGTTCTCGAAGGCGAGAGTTGGGAGATCGTCACCGACGATCCGGTAGTAACGCTCGACCGAGCGCTGAAGGAAGCGTGCTCCGGCCAGGTCCTCGGACCGTGGGCCGTCTCGTGGGGCGTCGGCAACCGGTTGTTCATGGGCGTCGCGCCGGGCGGGAAGAGGCCGTCACAAGAAGGTCTCGACATCGCCGCCACCCTGTTGGGGTGGGGCTTCGGCCAGGCCGAGGGCAACGCGGCGGCCGGACAGCACGCACTCCTGAGAGAGCGGTCCCGGATCGCCTCGGCGATCCACGAGGGCTTGACCCAGGTGGTCACGAACGTCGCCATCCAGCTTCAGGTCCTCGAGCGCTACCTCGGAGACCCCGAGAAGGCGGCCGCCATGGTGGAGGCATCGCGCGAAGCGGTTACCCAGGCGCTGGACGATCTCCGGGGTGCGATCTTCGAACTCGCCCCGAGGGAGACCGGATCCGACGACCTCGCCGGTGGCCTGGTCCGCTACGTGGACGATTTCGGTGCCCAGTGGGGCCTCGAGGTCGACTGCGACGTCGAGGGAACGGAGCGTCCGGTCGATCCCGACATCGTGGCCCTGATGTTCGCCTTCGTCCAGGAAGGCCTCACGAATGTACGCAAACATGCCCAAAGTACCAGCGCGACGATCATGCTCGAGTTCACCGCGGACGGGATCAAGGTTCAGGTGAGCGACCAGGGCGAGGGGTTCGACCCGTCCGCCCGGGACGACGAAGGGTTCCGGAAGCACCAGGGACTCAATCTCCTTCGTTCGCGGGTGTGGCTCATGGGAGGGCGGATCGATGTCGTTTCCTCCCCCGGCCAGGGCACTTCCCTGGTTATGGAAATTTCTTCTTGATCCGACTGCAGTCCAGAGGAAGTCCTGCCGATAGTCGTAGGGAGCCGCCACATAGGGGGCCCCGGATAGGACTATCGAAGCACCCGGGGCCGACCGGCGGATAACCGTCATTAACCGGCGAGCACCGGGAGAGAACGATGAGCACGGCAGTTGAGCAGATCACAGGCACCGATGGGAAACAGCGTGCGATAAGGGTCCTGCTGGTGGACGACCATGAGGTCGTGCGCAAGGGGATCCGGCTTCTCGTGGAGACCTTCTTCGAGTTCGAGGTCTTCGAGGCGGGTTCGGCTCAGGAAGGCGTCGCTCTGGCGACCTCCGGAACCTACGACCTGATCCTCATGGACGCTCGCATGCCCGAGTTCGACGGCATCTGGGCGATCCGCCAGATCCGGCAGACGGACAAGGAACTACCGATCCTCGTTCTGTCCACCTACGATACTGAGGATTACGTGGATGCCGCTCTCGAAGCCGGCGCCAACGGCTACGTTCTCAAGGAGTCGAGCACCGAGCAGCTCCGCGAGGCCGTAGACACGGCGCTATCGGGTCGGGGGCTCTACCTCCACCCGGCGGTTGCGCAACGTGTCTTCGTCCGAGGCCGCCGCTCCAACACCCGGAACGAAGACTCCCTCAGCGCTCGCGAGCTGGAAGTTCTGCAGCTCCTTAGCGAGGGTGCGACCAACCACGAGATCGCTGCGCTTCTGTTCGTCAGCGAGAAGACCGTGAAGGCGCACCTCTCCAGCATCTTCCGAAAGATGTCCGTCACGAACCGCACCCAGGCCGCCTCCAAGGCGATCCGCGAACGGATCGTGCGCTCCACCAGGGAGTAAACCGCCCCGGCGGGAGGACTCCTCGCCCCCGCCGGGCGGTGTTTCCCCCGCGCCTGCAGCCTCCCTCGAGTACGACCTTCGACCCTCGATGCCTACCTGTGGTCCCCGCGCTTTCGGACGAACGCTCCCTTGCAACGCTACCTAAGGCGGATGCTGTTACCTCTGGGCTTCTCTACCGTTCTCTTGTGACCCGAATCAGTGGAAAGGCATCGGATGCACCTCCGCTTTGTACTGGTCGACGCTCGCCCTACCGCTCGTGCGGCATTGCGGGAAGTCGTCGAGGAGCAGTGGGGGTGGACCGTGGCCGGTGAAGCAGTGGATGGCTTCGAAGCCATCCGGGTTGCGCGTAATGAAGGTGCAGATGTGTTGCTGGTCGACGCAGCCGTCGAAGGGCTCGATCTAAAGGCCCTCTTCGATCTGGTCGACCCGGAGGTTGGCCCGCTGGTAGTGGGACTGCTCGACTTCCCGCACCAGCACGTAGCAGCAAGAGGCGTCGCAGTGATGAAGGGAGCACCGCCGGACCACGTGAGGAACGTGATCCTCGGATCGCTCAAGAAGCACGCAGAGTCTCGTCAGCAACTGACAGATGAGGGAGATCGGTAGATGACACCTCGCAGGGAGATCGGGTTCCTTCGGTCACTGCTCGGACAGGAAGAAGAGTCCGAGGAGCAGAACGAGTCTGTTCCCACGCGCCACCCCGGCGCCGAGCTTGCCGACATCGCCCAGAGCGACTACGACGACGACGACGCCGAAACCAGCTGGACGTCGGACGAGTCCGAGCAGGGCGTCCCGTCGTCCCCGCCGGCGGCTACCGAGACCCAAGCAGCCGACGTTCCCGGGGTCACGGTGACGGAGACCGATGCCGGTTCCGGCGACATCCTCGAGACCGCTTCCGAGGTCCCCTCTCCCCAGATCGCAGATCACGACGTCGAGGTCCCCGAGGCACCATCGGTGATCCACACCGAGCGGGCGGCCGAGTCGCCGTTCGAGGTTCCCGACGAGGTTCCGGTCGAGGTTCCCGTCGAGGTTCCGGTCGAGGTTCCCGTCGAGGTTCCCGTACAAGCACCGGCCGCGGGGGCCACTCCCGCACAGCCCGCCTTCGATCCCCTTCAGACGGCGATCGGTCAGCTCAAGTCGCCCGATGTCGAACGCAGGCGCGACGCACTTCGGTCGCTTTCGGTTCTCGAGATGGCCCCTGCGGCATTCACCGCGGTGGCCGGAGCTCTGCAGGACCCCGAGCACGACGTTCGTTCGCTGGCGCTTCGGGTTCTCGAGCGCGACCCCACGCACGCTCCGCTCGACGCGATCTCAGGTGCGGCGCTTGACGCCGACCCGGGGATCCGGGCCCGGGCGATGGCGCTCCTCGGTCGTTCTGGAAATGTCACCGTTCTTCCTTCGTTGGTCGACCGCATCGGTGGGGAGGAGGACGAAGCCGTCGTCGGAGCAGCACTCGGCGGCGTCGCTCGCCTGCTCGGTTCGATCGACCCTTCACGTCTGGCTCAGCACACCGCGGAGAACGTGGCGCGTGCGGTTGCCGGTCTGGCGCCGTCCGTTCGGGCTCGGTTCCGCCGTGAAGTTGGGCTCATCGCTTCCGGGCTCCCCGAGTCCTGGATCGCAGACGCTCTGAACTCGAGCGATCCCGTGCTCAAGCGTGGGATGGCGATCCTTGCCACCGAGCGCGGCTCCGGCCACGCCCTCAACGCGCTGGCCGCCCTCTCAGGCGATGACGACCCCGAGGTCCGCGATCTGGCGAACGATGCACAGAGCAAGGCGACGTTCATCGACACCCCGGTGGACTTGCCCTTCGTTGCCCCGCTCGAGACGAACGGGTTCGACGACGAGCTCGAGCAGGTCACGATCCCGGTTCTGATGACCGCCCTCAAGGATCCTCAGCCCGCGGTTCGTGAGCGAGCCGAAGCTGCCTTGCGTGCGATCAAGCCGGCCCGGATCGCGTCGTGGTTGGTGCCGCAGATCGCTGCCTCCGACCCCGACGATGCAGCCCACCTTGCAGAGATCGCACTTCGTTTGAACATCGCAGAAGCCGTTCCGGCACTCGTGGATCACGTCCTCGAGCTCGACCCAGGGATCGCCCGTGAGAGGCTGTCGGCGGTTCTCCGTGGCTTCACCGGTATCCACGAGCTCATCGCTGCGTGGCAGTCGGACACCGACCGTGAGCGTCGCATCGCGGCGATCAGGTTGGCCGGACTCGTGGAACCCACCGGTTCTGCGGGCATCGACGCCGGACTCAGGGACCCGAGCGCAACCGTCCGTCTGGCTTCCATCGAGGCGGCCGGTGCCGACCCGAGTGGCGCCACCGGTCAGGCATTGATCGAGACCCTGGCCTCAGACAGCTCCACCGGAGTCAGACTCGCCGCCGCCCGTGCGTTCCTGGGCGCCGGCCGCGAGGACCGTCTCCATGCCGCAGAGACCGCACTTCGTGACTCGGACCGTGAGGTCCGGCGTACCGGAGTCGAGCTTCTTTCCGGAGCCTCCGGGGGCGAGACCTCGCTGCTCGTGAGAGCTCTTCAGGATCCCGACCGTGAGATCGCCGGGCGTGCCGCAACCGTGCTCAGCCAGGCCCCCGGTCCCGAGGCGCTCGCCACCCTGTGGAACGCCCTTCGGGCCTCTTCGAGCGAGGCACGTCAGACGATCATCGAGGCGCTCCTCGGCTTCGGCCCGGAGATCCTCGGCAGTCTCGCCACGCAGGCGTACGAGTCCACCGACTCCCGCGAGCGGGCCCTCGGACTGGCGATGCTCGTCCGCCTCAACAACGGAGGCAGCCACTCTCTTCTGATCGACTCGCTGTCCGACCCCTCGACCGAAGTTCGTGCCGAGGCACTGGCTGCCATCGTCGGCCGGCCGGAGGCGATGGACATCGACGCCGTCGGAGCACGCGTGCGTGACCCGCACGCCACGGTCAGGGCTCTTGCGGTTTCGGCCCTCGCCTCGCTCGACGACGATCGTGCCCTCCCGTACCTGCTCGATGCATCACACGACCCGGTCGAGGAGGTCAGAACCTCCGCCCGTGGAGCGATCCTCGAGCGGCGGTCGAGCTCGGTCGCCCAGATGCTGATCAACGCACTTGGAACCCCGAACCTCCGCAGGACCTCGGCGGAACTACTTACTCAGATGGGTGACGTTGCGACCGAAGCTCTGGTCAAGGCGCTCGAGGGCGCAGACATCGACCTCAAGAGGATCGTCGGCGAGACGCTCGCTTCCTCGGGAGCGGCCGAGGGTCTGATCGCCGAGCTTTCGGATCGTTCCGCTGCACGTCGCGAGCGTGCGATCGATGCACTCGGGGCGATGAGGGCCGGCCACGCGGTCGACGCACTCATCGGTCGCCTCGAGGACCCGGACGGAACGGTTCGCAGCAAGGCCGCAGAGGTCTTGGGTGACCTGGGTGATGTTCGTGCCGTGGAGCCGCTCAAGCGGATCTTCGTTGCCGACCCAGACATGGATGTTGTGGCGGCGACCGAGCGGTCGCTTAGAAAACTGACGGGACCGCCTTCGGGCGGATCGACGGAAAGCTAGAGGGAGACGAGCAATGGCAGACATGGGACAGGTTGTTATGCAGCAGCCCGTCGCGAGAGATCGCTCGGGCCCCTCAGACCTTCACGTCGTTCTGACGACGGAAGGTACCTACCCGCACTTCCGCGGTGGTGTGAGCACCTGGTGTGAGGCGATGATGCGCGGGTTGCCCGAGACCGACTTCACGGTCTGGGCGCTCATGATGAACCCGTTCATCTCCTCGCAGTACGTGCTTCCCCGCAACGTGAAGCGCTTCGTCGGTCTTCCCCTGTGGGGCACCGAGGAGCCGGTCGAGTACACCTCCGAGGTTCCCGCTGCGAAGGTCATCTACCTCGCCCGCCGTACCCGTGAGACCCAGGCCAAGGAGGGTTTCGTTCCTCTCTTGAAGGAGCTCCTGACCGAGATCGGTTCTGCCGACTTCGACCCCGGGCACTTCGGCCAGATCCTCTACCAACTGCACCTGTACTTCCGGGAGAACGACTACCGCGCGACCTTCCGGTCGCGTGCGACCTGGGATGCGGTGACCGAGGTCTTCCTCCGCGCCAACACCAGTGAGCACAGCACCGCCGAGGACTATGAGACCTCCGATCCCCACGGCGAAGAGATCATCGACGCGGACGACAACAACCCCGAGCGCGGCCCGAGCCGTGCCGAGGCTCGCGATCTCTTCCGTCAGTTCCGTAATCCGGACCAGCCGCAGCCTCCCCAGAACGGGAGCAACGGTGAGCACCTTCCCTCGCTGAACGATGCCACCGAGGGACTCCGCTGGCTGTACCGCCTGATGATGCCGTTGAACGTGCCGATCCCCGAGGCTGACGTGATCCACTCTTCGGCCGCCGGGTTCTGCGCCATCCCCGGCATCCTGGCCAAGGTTGAGAAGGGCACGCCGTTCCTCCTGACCGAGCACGGTGTCTATATGCGAGAGCAGTACCTCGCTATGGCCCGTTACGGGTTCCCCTACTACCTGAAGAAGTTCCTGGTTCAGATGATCGCCGCGATCTCCCGCACCGCGTTCTACTACGCAGACCAGATCAGCCCGGTGTGCGAATTCAACGCTCGCTGGGAGCTGCGCAACGGTGCCGAGCGCGATCGC
>WHTI01000229.1 GCA_009377815.1 Actinomycetota bacterium | reverse complement strand
CCACGCGCTCTCCCTCGGACGACGCCGGCAGGATGTAGGGGACGTAGGTCCACTCCAGATGGGTCGAGCCGTACAGGGCTACCTGCATCGAATCGATCCCGGCTTCGACGAAGCTTCGGTGAGCGGCGTTCTTGGCGTCGGGATCGGGGGCCGAGAAGGCAGGGGTCGGATTGAAGAAGTAGTCCGCGTTCTGCCACATCGTCGGAGCGCGCGGTTCCAGGTCCACGGTTCCGCCCGCGCCGTCCCAGGAGACGACCGCGTCGATGCGTGGGTCGGAGTTGCCGACCTTGGTCACGCCGATGGCGCCGAGGGAGTGACCTGCCAGACCCAACCGCTTCTCGTTGACGCGGGCACGGAGTGGGTTTCTCTTGGATAGGAACCAGTCGAGCGCGTCCTCGGTACCCTCGACGAAGTTGGCCTCCTGCTGGAACGGGACCCCGGGGCATCCCTCGGTGTTGCACCACAGCGAACCATCCTCGTTGTGACCGAACGTCTCCGACTGGCCCTGGCCCTGCACGTCGTAGGTCATCACGATGTAGCCCGCCTCCGCGAGACCCTGCGCCGCCCACAGGTACATCTCCTCGTATCCCTGGATCGATCCGGTGGTGATCACGATGCCGGGATGGCGCCCACCGGTCGCGGGTGCCCAGAGGTTGCCGGTGATCCGCGCGCCATACCGGTTGCGGTACTCGAAAGGAACCTGGATCCCTCGACCCTGCTCCTCCCAGTCGATCCGGTAGGGATCGGCGTTCGTGGCCCCGGGGATCAACTGGCCGAGGCTCAGGATGGGCTCGGTCGGGTGCTGGAGTTGATCGGCGATGTTCCCGAGGTAGCTCGACGGCATCTCGGTCTGGAACCGCACGGTCATGTCGACGTTCGTGTACATGTCCTGCAGCCGCCCCAGCGAGTGCGCCATGTTGGCGGCATCGTCCTCGGGGGCTGCCTGCGCCAAGGCGCCCCCCACGGGGGCCAGGATCAAGAGGCTCAGGCACAGTGCGGCGATGGTTCGCTTCATGGATATCTCCTCCAGTTCTCTCGGAGGAGACTTCTACGGACGCTTGGTTCAGTCCTGCCCTTAGTTCTGGCTCACGGACGTATGGTCAGGTTCTCGTTCGTAATGCACGCATGACATCCGAGACCGACCGTGTAGACCCCCGGAACCACGGGACGCGGCCCCTCATCATGCTGGAAGCAGTAACCTTCCGCTCCGACGGCAAAGGTCCCTTCGATGGTGCCGTCCCCGTGCAGGTCGAGATCGAGGGGATCCGTGCCCACGATCTGTTCGCATTCGGTTTCCGGCGAGTCGCCGAGTTGGCGGATCAGGAAGAGTCGATAGCCTCCGAGGATCTCCTTCTTAGACCCGTAGCCGGAGCCCAAGAAACAGTCCCCTACGAAAGAGACTGAGTCTCCGACGCTCGCCTCCTCGGGGAACACCCACAGATGAGGGCCACGGCAGTGCTGACTGTGCCGCAACCTCCTCTGGAGCCTGCTCAAGTCCTCCGAAACCGTCTCCGCTTCCATCTGGACGGCGTCAAGACTGTCGTTGGCCTCATCCAAACGTGAGGAAAGCGCGTCGGAGGCGCGCTCTCCGGCATCGATCGCGGCCCGAGCGTCGTCGAGTTCGGCGTCAAGGCTCACGACCTTCCATCCCAGCACACCGGCGACTCCCAGGAGGATCGCCATCGCCAGTACAGCCCATCTGTTCATCGGTACCGGCTAGAACATCGGGGGTTCGGTGTAGGTACCCCAGACCTCTTTCAGGCTCTCAGTGATCTCACCCAGGGTCACGTAGGCCATGGCGGCCTCGACCAGCACGGGGACCGAGTTCTGCGTCTCGTCGGCCGCCATGTCCTTGAGCGCGCGCATCGCATCCTCGGCTCGTTTGGCGTCACGGTTGGCCCTGACCTCGGCGACGTTCTTGTTCTGACGCTCCTCGATCTCCGGACCGATCGTCAGGACCTTGGGAGGCGGCTGCACCGTCTTGGTGAAGCGGTTCACCCCGACCATCACCTTCTTACCCTGCTCGAGGAGCTGCTGGTAGCGGAAGGCGGCGTCGGCCATCTCCTTCTGGAAGTAGCCCTCTTCGATTCCGGCGAGCATGCCGTCGAGGATCGAGTCGTTGCCCAACTCGAGGATCTTGGTGAAGTACTCCTCGGCGGCGGCCTCGGTGCGATCGGTGAGGTCCTCGACGAACCACGAACCCCCGAGCGGGTCGGCGACGTTGGCGGCCCCGGTCTCGTACCCGATGATCTGCTGCGTCCGCAATGCGATCTCGACCGATTCCTCGGTCGGTAGAGCCAGGACCTCGTCGAGCGAGTTCGTGTGCAGGCTCTGCGTGCCTCCGAGAACCGCGGCGAGCGCTTCGGTCGCAGTGCGGACGACGTTGTTGTACGGCTGCACCCCGGTCAAGGAAACGCCTGCGGTTTGCGTGTGGAACTTGAGCATCAGGGACCGTTCCTTCTTGGCCCCGTAACGCTCCTTCATCCAGCGCGCCCAGATACGACGGGCAGCGCGGAATTTGGCGATCTCCTCGAAGAAGTCGACGTGGGAGTTGAAGAAGAAGCTGAGCCCCGGCGCGAAGTCGTCGACGTCGAGGCCACGCCTGAGTCCGAGCTCGACGTGCGCGAAGCCGCTGGCGACCGTGAAGGCGAGTTCCTGGACCGCCGTCGAGCCCGCTTCCCGGATGTGATAGCCGGAGATCGATAGGGGGTGGTATTTGGGGACCTCGGTGGCGCAGTACTCCATCATGTCGGCAGTCAGCCTGAGGTGCGGCTCCGGGGGGAACAGCCACTCCTTCTGAGCGATGTACTCCTTGAGGATGTCGGTCTGACAGGTACCACCGAGCTTCGAGATGTCGGCGCCCTGTTTCTCGGCCGCGGCGATGTACATCGCGAACAACATGGGGGCCGGTCCGGAGATCGTCATCGAGGTCGTGATGTCCTCGAGGGGAAGGTCCCGGAACAGGATCTCCATGTCGGCGAGCGAGTCGACCGCGACCCCGCAGCGCCCGACCTCTCCGAGCGAATGGGGGTCGTCGGAGTCCCGGCCCATCAAGGTGGGCATGTCGAAGGCGACCGACAACCCCGTCTGGCCGTGATCGACGAGGAACCGGAAGCGCTCGTTGGTCTGGTCCGGGGTGCCGAAGCCGGCGAACTGTCGCATGGTCCACAGCCGTCCCCGGTAGCCGGACGGGTAGATGCCCCGGGTGAACGGGTACTCGCCGGGGACCCCGATCTGCTCATCGGCGGCCGATTCCTCCCCGCCGTAGAGGGGCTCGACCGGAACGCT
>WHTI01000161.1 GCA_009377815.1 Actinomycetota bacterium | reverse complement strand
TGAATCCAATCATCTCCGTTGCAAATCTGTCGAAGACCTATGGCTCCGGTTTCAAGGCGCTGAACGGCATCAACCTCGAGATCAACCGCGGCGAGATTTTCGCGCTGCTGGGACCGAACGGCGCCGGCAAGACCACGACCATCCGGATGCTGGCGACCCTGATCCGACCCGACGCCGGTACCGCCCAGGTCCTCGGTCACGACATCGTGGAGGAGGGCGACGAGGTACGGGCGGCGGTCAGCCTCACCGGACAGCTCGCCTCGGTGGACGAGGACCTCACCGGCCGCGAAAACCTGATCCTGATCGGGCGTCTCCTGGGCCTTAGTCGCCCGGCTTCCAAGGCGAGGGCCACCGAGCTCCTGGAGGCGTTCGGGCTTTCCGAAGCAGAGAGCAAGCTGGTAAAGAACTACTCGGGCGGGATGCGACGAAGGCTCGACATCGCCGCCTCCATCGTGGTCACTCCCGAGCTGATGTTCCTCGATGAGCCGACGACCGGCCTCGACCCGCGCTCCCGCAACCAGGTCTGGGGCATCATCCGCGCGCTGGTCGCAGGCGGCACCACGATCCTTCTTTGCACCCAGTACCTCGAAGAGGCGGACCAGCTCGCCGACGGGATCGCGGTGATCGACCACGGGAGGGTTATCGCAGAGGGGACGCCGAGTCAGCTCAAGGCCTCGGTAGGCTCCGGGGCTCTGCGGGTGCGCCTGCTCGATCCCGAACAGCGCCCGTTGGCCAAGCAGGTGCTGGATCGCGAGCTCGACGACATCAACCTCGAGCCCGACCCCGCCGCCCTATCCGCCTCCTGCTCCGACGCCGACCGCGCCGCCGGGGCGGTCGCCGAGCTGGCGCGATCCGGCGTGCGCATCGCCAACTTCTCACTTAGCCAGCCGAGCCTCGATGAGGTCTTCCTGGCCCTGACCGGCCATCCGGCCGAGGAGGTTCCGTCCGAGGAACACGATCCCGCAGAGGAGGAGCAGCCGGCATGAGCCAGACCCCCACGACCAAGAGGGCACCGGCGGCCACCGACGCCGACGAAACTGCGGTCCGCAAGGCGATCGCCTCGACGACGCGCCCACCTCGCCCGAACGCGCTATCGACCGCTCTCACCTTCGGGTGGCGCGGGATGCTGAAGATCAAGCACGTCCCCGAACAACTCCTCGACGTGACCATCACGCCGGTGATGTTCGTCCTGATGTTCACCTATCTCTTCGGCGGCGCGGTCGCCGGGTCCACGGGTGCTTACCTCGACTACATCCTCCCGGGGATCCTCGTGATGTCGGTGCTCTTCGTCACGGTCTACTCGGGGGTCGCGCTCAACACCGATCTGACCAAGGGCGTCGTAGACCGCTTTCGCTCGCTCCCCATCTGGCGGTCTGCTCCCCTGGTGGGCTCGATCTTGGGAGACAGCGTGCGCTATGTGCTCGCCGGCACGGTGATCATCGTCGTCGGCGTGATCCTTGGCTACCGGCCCGAGGCCGGCGTTCCCGGCGCAGTCTTGGCCCTCGGTCTCGTGGTGGTCTTCGCATTCGGTCTCTCGTGGGTCTTCACGACACTAGGGCTGCTGTTGCGATCCCCGAACGCCGTGATGAACGCCGGCTTCATGGGGATCTTCCCGGTCACGTTTCTCTCCAATGTCTTCGTCGAGCCCAACACGTTGCCACCGATCCTCGAAGGGTTCGTCAACGTCAACCCAGTCTCAACCCTCGCGACCGCCTCCCGGGGGCTGATGGAGGGAAACGCCGACGCCGGCGACATCGTCACCGTGCTGGCGGTCGCGGCGGCCTTGACCCTGGTGTTCGCCCCGTTGACGACGCGCCTCTACCAAAGGGGCTGAGCGCGCGCGGTCCGCGCCGCTGCCCCTAGCTTGGGGTTGGTCATCTGCCGGAGATGGTGCGATGCTGCTCCGACGAAGAGCCGGGAGGTGGGATGAAGAAGTCGGATTGGCAAGCCATCTTGGAGGCAGCGACACAACCGGCATTGAAATACCTCGAGTCGCTCCCGGAACGGAGCGTTTACAGCCCGGTTGATCCCGAAGAGATCCGAGCCGTCGTCGGTGGTCCGCTCCCCGAGGGACCGACGACGCCACACGATGTCATCGCGGACTTGGCGCGTGACCTCGAACCGTTCGTAGCCGCGCATGCTTCCGGGCGCTACTTCGGATTCGTGATCGGGGGGCTCCACCCTGCCGCCTACGGCGCAGAGCTTCTTGCATCAACGTGGGATCAGAACGCCGGACTGTACGCGGTGACCCCCGGGGTCGCGGTGGTGGAACATGTCGCACAAGAGTGGTTGCTGGATCTCCTCGATCTTCCTCGCGAGGCTTCGGTCGGATTCGTTACGGGCGGACAGATGGCGAACTTCACCTGTCTCGCTGCGGCCCGAGATTCCGTACTGCGGAAAGTTGGCTGGGACGTCGAAGCCGACGGCCTACAAGGTGCGCCTCGGATCAACGTGGTCGTCAAGTCCGAGAAGCACAGCACCGTGGCGCGTGCTCTCCGGTACCTAGGACTCGGATACTCGAACGCCATAGAGGTTCCCTCAGACGATCAGTCACGCATGGACTCAAGCGCACTGGCCACCACTTTGTCACGCCTTGATGGTCCGACGATCCTCTGCGTCGAGGCCGGAAACGTGAACACCGGTTCCTTCGACGACTTCGTCGACATCGCGGACGTAGTGCAGGAGCATCGCGCGGAAAGCATGCCGATATGGGTTCACTGCGACGGAGCCGTCGGCCTGTGGGTCCGGGCTGCGGGTGCACGCCGCGGGCTGGGGGTCGGGCTCGAGCGCCTCGATTCGTGGTCCACGGATGCCCACAAGCTGCTCAACGTTGCGTACGACTCCGGTATCGCGATCTGCAGAGATGCGTCGGCACATCGCGCGAGCATGGGCGTTCAGGCCAGCTATCTCATCCATTCGGAAAGCGAATCCGCGCGTGATCCGATGGACTGGAACCCCGAGTTCTCGCGGCGGGCCCGGGGGCTCGGCGTCTACGCCACCCTGCGGGCGCTTGGCCGGAGCGGGGTTGGCGAGCTGGTCGACCGAGCATGCGATCTCGCCGTGCGTTTCGCCGACTCGCTGCGGTCGAGCGGCAAGGCGGAAGTCGTGAACGATGTCGTGTTCAACCAGGTGTTGGTTCGCTGGCTCCATAGGAACGGTGACCATGACGGTTTCAACGACCGAGTCATCCAGCGAACCCAGGAGGATGGGACGGCTTTCTTCAGTGGAACGACGTGGAACGGGATGCGGCTCATGAGGCTGTCTGTTTCGGACTGGGCCACGGACGAAGATGACATCGAGCGGTCCCTCGAGGCACTTCTGCGAGCGGCCTCGGCCGGTTAGTTCTCGGGCTACACGCTGAGAAGTTGGGCACTAGCCGGCAGCCGCTAGCTGCCGGACTTTCTTCTTGGGACGGTTTCGCACGAGGTCGTGGTTCGCCTGGAGATTGATCCAGAACTCGGGCGTGGTCCCAAGCGCACCGGCGAGCAGCCAAGCCGTCTCAGGAGTGACGCCTCGTTTCCCTCGGACAAGCTCATTGATGCGCTGGACCGGTACGCCGAGATGCTTCGCAAGGGCGACCTGACTCACAGCCAAGGGCTTAAGGAAATCCTCCAGAAGGATCACTCCGGGATGGGTCGGGATTCGGTTCTTGGGCAGCATCTCTACTCCTCAGTGGTAATCATCGATCTCGACATCGTGGGCATCTCCATCCTTCCAGCGAAACACGATTCTCCACTGGTCATTGACCCGGATACTGTGCTTCCCACGCAATTCTCCCTTCAGCGCTTCTAGTCGGTTGCCGAGAGGCACCCGCAAGTCCTGCAGCTCGTGAGCCGCGTTTAGAAGGTCGAGCTTCCTGACTGCGACCGATCGGATGTCCGAAGGAACCCTCCCGATCGCCTTCCCCGTCTCGCCCTGGAAGAGCGCCTCTGTGGCTCGATCGCGGAAGGATGCGATCACTTGGGTCTCCTGGCCATCGGACTCTAGTCTACATGACTACACGGTATCCATGCAACCAAGGAGTATCCCGTAGTCCCGATAGCAGTTGTCTAGACCCGGATGTGCGCGTTGCTACATCCCGTTGTCGCATGTCGTCGCTCAGCAAAAATGGATGTTTATCGTGACTAGCCAGGTTATCGAGGTGCACATCGTTCTCGCTTGACTTGTGAGCGCGGCATTATGGCGCACATGCACCCGGACGAGCTCGACATACGCGAACCGCTCTTGCGGCGGCTGCTCCGCGAGCAATTCCCTGACTGGGCCGACTTGCCCCTCACCCGCATCGAGCCTGAAGGGACCGTGAATGTCATCTTTCGGTTGGAAACGATCTCTCGCTGCGGATGCCGCGTCGGAATGGGCCGACGGAGGCTCCGAGTAAGGAATTCCAGTGGCTACCGACACTCAGACCAAAGCTCCCATTGGAGATCCCCGTGCCCATACAGTAAGGAGAGAAGCGGGGCTTATCGATCTCGGTGCCTAGGATTTCAGCAGCTCGGCCAACTCTCTCGCGTTCTGCTGCGCGTAGTCCCGATAGCAGTTGTTCATCAGGACGTGGGTCGTCTCCGCCTCATTCGCGATCGATTCGATCTTCGGAACCCATTCCTTTAGTTCCTTGGCCGAGTAGAGGTACTTGAACCGTTTCTGTACCGAACCCGATTCCCAATCCTCGGAATTCCGCCTGTGGAACCGGACGACCGCGAGATCTGCGGTTGCCGCGGCGACCGGGGGCAGCGACGACTTGAAGCCCTGCGGCATGTCCACGCATACGAGCGGCAGACCGTGGCCCTCGAGGAACTCGATGGTCTCGTTCAGGTTGTCGTCTTTCATCCAGGTCTCGTTGCGCAGCTCGACGCAGATCCGGTACGGCGCGCAGCGCTTGGCGCACTCGATGATGTAGTCCTTGTTCTTCCGAGCGATGACGAACCAGGGCGGGAACTGGAAGAGGATCGCTCCGAGCTTTCCGGCGTCGTGAAGCGGCGTTAGCGCCGAGAGGAACCGGTCCCACACCTGATCCATGTCCTCCGGCGCGAGGTCATCGGGGTAGATGCGCTTCTTGCCCTCCGGTTTAGCCATGTCCTTGTAGAGGGCTTCGGCGCGCGTCGGGTGTTTGGTGAGCAGCGAGAACGCCTTGATGTTGAAGGTGAAATCCGGGGGCGTCCGCTCGGCCCACCTCGTGGAGTTGTCCTCCGACGGCGGGAAGTAGTAGGTCGAGTCGACCTCGACGAGCGGGAAGGTCGACGCGTAGAACTTGAGGCGGTCCTCGGCGCTCTTTGCATCAGGCGGGTACCACCCCGATTCGATCAGGGACTTGTCGGTCCACGACGCGGTCCCCACTCGGATATCAGCCATCACCGATGCTTAACACGAGTGACGCGGCCCTTCAGGTACCCATACGAAGTAGGTGAAAGGGACCAAAAGGCGTAACCCTGGCCTACGTCCTTGTTTCGCCGCCTCGCCACACTTACTGTGAGGGACCCGATAACGATCCGATAGACCCCCGAAGGGAGCACCACAATGAAGACCCCAACTCCCCGCGCGCGCCGGTGGCGCCTGGTAGCCATCCTCGCTTGCGTAGGTCTGATGAGCCCCCTGCTCATCGGGTCCGCCGGCGCGGCACCTCCGTCGTTGGAGCTCGTGGGACCGGGCGAAACCGTCGAACTTGGGCACTACAAGGGACAGGCGACCTACCTCGACACCGGCGTGCTCCTGGCTTCGGTCGGCGCACCGTTCGAGATCCAGCTGACGAGGCCCGACTACACGGGCCCGATCATGGCCGCCCAGGTGATCGACGGGAACCCGGTTCCGTTGCCGGCCGAGATGCCGGTGTCGTGGGACGGGTTCGAAGACTTCTTCCACATCGAAGTGACCAAGGCCGG
>WHTI01000348.1 GCA_009377815.1 Actinomycetota bacterium | reverse complement strand
TCTCCTCGGTTCGGGGTCCAGTCCGCATCCTATTGGGATCAGATGGTGTCGTGTTGGCCGAGATTGTCCAACGGGGTCTCATATCGGTAGACGGTGGAGGGACCAAGCCGAGTGGCGCGCCGAAAACAACCATGTATCACGGAATGTGGGTGGTGCCTCTACCTGGCTGAGGGCTCTCACACGGGGGGTCCAGTATCGCGGGCGGCTCTGTCCGCGGAAGAGAGGAGATCTCCTATGAGGAGACGGAAGGTAATGATTGCCGTGGTTGCGACGGCGTTGTTGATAACGCCGTTGGCGGCCTGGGCGGGTGATCGGTTCGCCGATGTGCCCGATTCGAACATCTTCCACGACGACATCGGCTGGTTGGCCGACTCGGGGGTGACCTTTGGGTGCAACCCGCCGGCGAACACCGAGTTCTGCCCGAGTGACAATGTGACCCGGGAGCAGATGGCGGCGTTCATGAGGAGGCTCGCCGAAGGGCAGGTGGTCGATGCGGCCACTGCGCTTGAAGCGGATCACGCCGCCACGGCGGACGATGCCGACACGTTGGATGGCAAGGACTCGACGGCGTACACAACGTTATGGGCGACCACCGCGGGAGCCTTCGATGAGGGAACCAGCATTGGTTCGCTTGCCGCTGGCGCACCCTTCGAGGCCGACTCGGTCGAGATCACCGCGCTTGATGACGGCGCTTTGCTTCTCACCGCCAACACGGGGTGGGAAACTGGGAGCGCTAACGCTTGGCCAGTCCAGTGGCTCGAGGTCGACACGGGAACGCCCTGTAACTCATTCACCGACGGAGACGCTGTCGACGGCACCGAGGTTGAGGAGAGCCCAAACCAGAGGGGGTCGTCCCTGAGTTCACTCGGTGTCCTGCCGGCGTCGGCGGGCACCCATACCGTCAGCCTGTGCCTGTGGATGTTCGCAGGTAATTCGAACAGCATCTCACACAGCCTGGTGGCACAGTGGAACGAGGCAGACAACGTCGTCGTAACCTCGACGGCGAGCGGGGGCTCGCCACAGAAGGGCGAACCTGGCACGCCGACTGGAGAGTAAACCAGCAACGACCAATCACCACAGAGGGACGGCCCGTTACGCGCCGTCCCTCTGCGGATGCCGACCTCCCTTCTCCTGGTCTCCCGCGGAGCCTCGACGACTGAAGGTCGGGGGTCGTATCCAGAGTCGCACTGCACCGATGGTGGCAGGTCGGGCCCCGGATGATCGGGAATCGGTAGCGTCACGGCGTTTCGGTCGAGAAGAGAATCGATCCGTCCGCATCCGGTACTCCGGAGGATGCGGTGCATCTCTCGACTCGAGCCGGTCAGTTCCCCAAACCGCGACGGAGGAAGGCCGCCATCTGCGCCCTCGTCACCGGGTCGTGAGGGCAGAAGCGGTCGTTGGTGGGTGGGTTGCAGCCGCGGGTGATCCCGGCGGCGGCGAGGCTTTGGATGTCTTGTTCGAAGACGTTGCCGTCGTCGTCTGAGAAGACGTCGTCGCTCGATGGGGGGAGTTCGAGGCCTCGGGTGAGGAAGGCGGCCATCTGGCCGCGGGTCACCGGCTCGTCGGGGCAGAAGCGGTCGTTGGTGGGTGGGTTGCAGCCGCGGGTGATCCCGGCGGCGGCGAGGCTTTGGATGTCTTGTTCGAAGACGTTGCCGTCGTCGTCTGAGAAGGCGTCGT
>WHTI01000369.1 GCA_009377815.1 Actinomycetota bacterium | reverse complement strand
GCCTCGTCGGCAGCTTCCTTGTTGACGCCCTCGAGGACGGGCTTGGGAGCGCCGTCGACCAGGTCCTTGGCCTCTTTCAGACCGAGGCTCGTGAGACCACGGACCTCCTTGATGACCTGGATCTTCTTGTCGCCGGCACCGGTGAGGACGACATCGAACTCGTCCTTCTCCACCGCAGCAGCAGCGGCATCGCCGCCACCACCACCGCCGCCTGCGGCCGCTACGGCCACCGGGGCTGCGGCCGAGACACCGAACTTCTCTTCGAACGCCTTCACGAACTCGGACAACTCGAGCACGGTCCAACCGGCTACCGCATCGAGAACCTCATCCTGACTCAGGGTCTTGCTGGCCATCGGTTACGCCTCCTCTTCCTGTTCGCCGCCGTCGGCGGTCTCTTCACTTCCCGTTCCCGACTCGGCTTCGGGTGCTGCTTCGGCCTCGGGTGCTGCTTCGGCCTCGGGTGCTGCTTCGGCTTCGGGTGCTGCTTCGGCTTCGGGTGCTGCTTCGGCCTCGGGTGCTGCTTCGGCCTCGCCCATCCCGCCGGGGAGTTCGCCGGAGGTCTTCTTCTCGACGACCTGCGCCAGCATCGAGCCGAGGTCACGCAGTAGCGCGGCGAAGACGTTCACGGTCAACTGGACCGGCTGGTTCATCATCATGGCGATCTTGGCCAGCTGGACCTCGCGAGGCTCGAGCCCGGCGAGTTCCTTCGCCTGCGCCGAGTCGATTATCTTGCCGCCCTGGAGCATCCCGCCCTTGATGACCAGAACCGGGAACTTCTTGGCGGCGGTGTCGAGCGCCTTCGCGGCCGCGGCGACATCCCCGTGGATGAACGCGATCGCGGTCGGTCCCTCGAGCATGCCGACGAGATCCTCCATCCCGCTCTCTCGAGCGGCGATGCGGGCCAGCGTGTTCTTCAAGACCTTGTACTCGGAGCCCACCTCTCGCAGGGCGTTCCTGACCTCGGCGATCTCGCCGACGCCCAACCCTCTGTACTCGGTGAGCAGCGACGCATCCGAAGACTCGAACCGTTCCCGGATCTCATCTACGACGGCGACCTTCTCTGGTCTCGCCATATGCACTAACTCCTCTGGTCGCTCAACAACGAAAAACGGCCGCCCAAGAACCGGCGACCGCAGCGACGAAGAACGTCTTTTCGGTTGCGCCTGCGCCGGATGATTAAGGGCCAAAGCCCCCCGACGGTCTCGGGCTAGATCGGATAGTAACAGTGCTTACGAAGGGGCCTCCGCGGGCTCGGCCTCGGCGGCGTTATCCGCTGTGGCGGCGGTGGCCGCGTCGTCGGACGCCTGCGACGCCTCGGCGGCCATCTCGGCGAGCTCCTCGAGGTCACGGCTCCTCAGTGGATCGATCCGGATGCCGGGGCCCATCGTGGAAGACAGCGTGATGCTCTTGAGGTACCTGCCCTTGGAGGACGACGGCTTCGCCCGGACGACCTCGTCCAGGACCGCGGCGTAGTTCTCGACCAGGTCGGTCTC
>WHTI01000218.1 GCA_009377815.1 Actinomycetota bacterium | reverse complement strand
CCTGGCGAAGGCTCAACAGTTTTCGGCTGAAGCAAGCGCCGCCATCAGCAACTCGCGCAACGATGCAGCAATGCTCAACGCGGTTCACGCAGCGATCAGCGCGACCGATGCCGTCTGTGTGGCTCTCAGCGGTCGCCGATCTGGAGATCCGGACCACCAACGCGCTGCGGATCTGCTCCAAGAGGTCGGTGGGAAATCCAAGGGGATAGCTGGTCACGTCAGGCAGCTAAGGATGCTTTTCGCCAAGAAGAACGTCGTCGAATACGAATCAAGGCAGGCCAGCGCCAAGGAAGCCACTGAAGCGGTGCAGGGGGCAGAGCGATTCGTCAGCTGGGCACGCCAGACCCTCGAGGCCGCTCAGCTATGAGCGCAATGGAAAGCTATCTCCGCGGACTAGTCCACCCCCCCTTCGTTCGGTGTCGGTAACAGGCGAGCGGTTTACGGGGTGATCCCCACCTTCAGCACACCGTCTCCTTGAGCCGCGAATAGCTCGTACGCATCACTGATGTCCTCCAAAGAGAACCGATGCGTCATCAGCCGCTCGAGGTTCAGGCGTCCGGCTTGGACCAGCGACATCAGCCGGCGCATGCGCTCCTTGCCGCCCGGGCAGAGGGTCGTAACGATCGTGTGATCGCCGAGACCGGCAGCGAACGGCTCCAGCGGAACGACGAGGTGACCCGAATAGACCCCGAGGCTCGACAGCGTTCCGCCGGGGCGGAGCGCGCGCAACGAGCTCTCGAACGTCTCCTGGCTCCCGAGGGCCTCGACGGCGACGTCGACGCCGCGCCCATCGGTGAGCCGGCGGATCTCCGCGATCGGGTCCTGCTCCTTGTAGTTGATGACCACGTCGGCCCCCATACTCTTGGCCGTCTCGAGGCGTCCGGGGATCGAGTCGACGCCGATGACCAGCGACGCGCCGGATAGCTTGGCGCCCGCGGTCGCACACAGCCCGATCGGGCCTTGGGCGAACACCGCGACAGAGTCGCCGATGCCCACACCGGCCTTCTCTATGGCCGAGATCCCGGTCGACGCGATGTCGGCGCAATAGACGACCTGCTCGTCGCGCAGGGAATCGGGAATCTTGGTGAGGTTTGCCTGAGCGTGAGGTACGAGGAAGTAATCGGCCTGCACGCCGTGCATCGAGTTGCCGAAGCGCCATCCGCCTCCGAGCTTCCACTCGCCCTCACTTCCGGCGCACTGCGCGGGCTGACCGTTCTGGCAGTAGAAACACGTCCCACAAGGAGTGATCGCCCCGACCAGCACGCGCTCCCCGAGCTCGTAGCCGACGACGTCGTCGGCGAGGTCGTGGATGACGCCCACCGGTTCATGCCCCACGATGAGCCCCTCCTCGACCGGGTACTCACCCTTGAGGATGTGGATGTCGGTCGCAAATGGTCGTCATCGTCGTCTTGACGACCGCCTGACCCGGTCCGGGTTTGGGAAGCGGCACCTCCTCTAGGTGGATATCGTTCTTGCCGCGGAACACCGCAGCCCTCATCGTCTCGCCCATGGCATTACTCCTCTTCTCTGAGCGTCCCTCACAACCGAAACCTCAATCACTTCTCCTCGCGAGCTGACGGACTGCCGCGGGGCCGATCGTCATCAGCCCCGGAACGACCACCCACACATGCCCGCCAGCCAGGTTGTAGTTCTCCCCGAGTTCAGCCCACGTCTTGCCATCGACGTAGTGGCCGAAACCGAACTCGAACATGATCGTGAGCACGAACCAGATGCCACCGATCCGCAGCGCGCTCCGCAAGTTCGGGATCGGCCACTTCTGTTCCAGCAGCCACATATAGAGGATCAACAGCATCATCAGGCTCGCCGTGGAGATGTAATGGGCCCCCAGCTCGCCGACCCGGTCCTTATAGAGAAGCTCCCGAGCGGTCCCGTTCACGATGCCCAGCACCGAGCCACCCAGCCACGCGATGAGCCACGCTCGCAGCACCCTGTCGTCGGCCAGTCGTCGCGTGGTCGCTGAAATCGTTCTCGATCCGTCGCGGGGACGCCGTCGTCCTACATGGCGGGCGCGTACTTGTGCCTCGATCTGTCGACGTGCCGTCATGTGACTCCCTCCTTGCTCACGCCGCGATCCCGTCCAGCCTTGGACCTCCTACTTGGCTGAGAATCCCTCAGTGCCGCGATCGCGAGTAGGGCCGAGCGGCCCATCCCAGGCATGACCATTGGCTCGGTCCGTGCCACCGGTCACCAACGAAGCGACACATCAAGCGATCGCTGCCTGCAAGGCGACCATCACCGCAGCCGCTGCGATCACCGCGATCGACAGACTCCGAACGCTCGTATCGCGTCGCGCCTCGGGGATCAGCTGTGTTGCAACCATCCAGAGCATCGCCCCCGCGGCGAACCCCAGCCCCGCCGGCAGGAGGTCGCGCGCGACTCTGACCGCGAGGTATGCGGGCACGGCCATGAGTGGCTGAGGCAGACTCGAAAGGATGCTCCACGCCGCCGCGCGCAGCGGCGACACTCCCGAGGGGACCAGTGTGGCGCTGATGGCGAGTCCCTCGGGGATGTTGTGCACCGCGATGGCCACCGCGATCAGCAACCCGAAGGATCCCTCCTCAACGAAGGCAACGCCGATCGCGGCTCCCTCGGTGAACGAATGGATCGTCATCACGGCCATAATCACGATCGCTCTACGGGCGTTCGTTCCGCGCAGCGCGCCGATGTGAGATTCGCGCCTGCCATCCAGCAAGTGGCGAGTTACAACGATGAACAGGATGCCGACGCCCGCTCCGACGAGGGTGCGCGTTGCGTTGCGAAGCCAACCTTCGTGGAGCAAGCCGATACTGGCCCCCAGCATGAAACCGCCGGCGAGCGCGGTCGCTATCCCGATCCAGCGGCGCGTCAGAGCCTTATGGCGAGCGAAGGGCACCGCTCCCAGCCCCGTCGCTGCAGCCGTCGCCAGGGCGAAGGCGAAGACCGCGACTGCCTTCATCCACTCACTCTGGAGCGTGGGTCCGAGCGCGACGATCAGGCCGTTCGGACCCTTCGCCAAGTCTGACCGCGAGGATTTCCAGCTCGTCTTCGGGCACGACGCGCTCGATCATCGGGAAGACCTCGGTCTCCTCGAAGCGGATATGGCTCCGCAGGGCCGCCGCCGCGTCCGTCGCGGTCTCCTGGGATACCTTCCCCGACTGGAGCTCGTGCTCAAGTCTCGCCACGATGGCATGGATCCGTAGGTGTTCGATCATCACGCGCTCAAGAAAGGCCTCGGCACCAGGACGGTCGACCGCGAGTGGGAACACAACCTCTTCTTCCTCCCGGAAGTGGGCCAGAGCCTCTGTGCGGAAGAAGTCGATGAACGTCTCAGATGCACGCAGTCGTTCTTCGTCGGAGCCGTTTGCGGCGATGCGGAGTCGGCGCGCTTGCGCAAGACCGTGGTGATGATCGTGTGTCAGGGAGATCAGGCCGTCGTGTCGTCTCATCGTCTCTCGGTCCTTTGCTCTTGGATGCGTGCCATCAGAGGAGTTCCGCGATCGCCGCTTCGAGGGTCTCCGGGGAAAGCTCGCCGGCGGCTCGATGATGCACGGTGCCGTCACCGT